>CAZWDD010000014.1:0-36524 GCA_964632345.1 uncultured Solibacteraceae bacterium
CGGCACTTCCCGCAGGTCCAGCAGGATGAGGCCGTCCAACGCGTTGCTGAATGCCGGGTCCAGATTCGCGCACAGGATTCTGCCTCCTAGTCTTAAATAGTGACGGACCAGCACCGGCAGTCCCTTCCCATCCGGCTCGGCGGCACGCACGGCCGCGTCCAGTTGTTCGATCGTCGACGGCCTTGTGGACGCCCGGCGCCAGGAGAGCGCATGCGTCATCGGATTTCTCGGTCCGAATCCGCGGCCCCACGGCTGAAAATACGCTGCTACCGCCGCGCGGGACTCCTCCGTATAGGCGGCGCTCATGCTGACGGGACCGAACAGATAGCGGACGTGCGGCCGCGACAGCACAAAGCGGCCAACTCCTTTCCATAACAGCAACAGGGGAAGAAAGTCGCGCTGATAGGCCGGCGCGATAAAGGAACGGCCGAGTTCCACTGCCTGTGCGGCGATTGCCTGCCATGATCGTGGGAAGTGGAACAGCCGCTCCGTGTAAACGCCGGGACGCCGTGGGAGTGCCGCGACATCTGCCAGCCGGTAGGCGCCGGCAATCTCCCGGTCCCGGCGGTGCCACACGAAGAGGTGCCAGTAAACAGCGTCGAACCCATCCAGATCGGCGGGCCTCCCTGTCCCTTCGCCCACTGCCCGAAAGGCGAGTTCCCGGGCGCGTCCGATTTCGGCGAGCGTTGCCGGAATCGCCCCGGCCTGGGCCAGGTAGACATCGAACGCCCCGCTCGACATTTCGGGCTCGAGTGCCGCCAACTCCTGGACAATCGCCTCGCGGGGGACCGGTGGGGCGAGCGTGGATTGCCGGAGCGTCCGTGCCAGCGCATACGTCCGCTGCCGCAGCAGACGGGTGAATCTCGTCACGTCGGGCTGGCGGGTTGGCTCTAGCGGCGCGCCGATCACGACCCGCACCTCCCTCCGACGCCTGGCCAGCAACTGCCGCGGCAATAGAAGCGTCCGGATGGACGGGTGGATCAAGCCCGCCACCTGAAAGACGGCCCCATTGCGCCCGTCAAAAAAGACAGGCACTACCGTAGCCGCAGTTCGCAGCGCCAGCCGCGCGGCCAGCGGTTGCCACTCGGGGTCGGTTACCGCGCCCAGCGGCGGACGCAGGGAGGAGACCTCGCCGGCGGGAAAGATGACCAGCGCGCCGCCGGACTGCACGTGCCGCAAGGCGGCCCGCACGGAGCCGGCGTTCGATTGCGAAGCGCCTCCAAACGGATCCACCGCGATGATCCGCGGACGCAACTCGGGCAGCTCCCCCAGCAGTGAATTCGTCATGAACATCCCATCCGGACGGATACGGTCCAACAGCGCCCCCAAAATCGGGCCCTCCACAATTCCGAACGGGTGGTTCGCGACAATCACGAGCGGACCGGTTGCCGGAATCTGATCGATGGCGCCGAGGTACTGCGGCGCCAGTTCCATCTCATCGATCACCCGCTGATGAATTGACGGCGCGGGCCTCTTCATCGCGCTCCGCCAGATTCGGCGGACCTCGTCGATCCGAAGTACCCGGTCTATCAGGTCTGCCGGTAGCGGAATCGGCAAGCGGGCCGCGAGGGGAGAGGGCGTTGTGGCTGGCATCGTCTCCGGGCCACGATACGGCTGCCTGATTGCATCGTGATGACAGCCCGGCATCGTCCCGCTGACAGTCGCCGGAAAACAAACGTAGACAGAAATGTTTTATCCGAAATTCACCGGACTGCCGTGGTGCTGAAACAGCCGCGCCCTATCTTGCGAGAAGGAGTTCCCGTGTCCACACCCCTACATTTTCACTGGAAGGACGCCTCGGCCACGAAGCGGTTCCGGACCGGCGTATCGCTGCATAGCCACACTCTACATTCGCGAGAGCTGCTGGACTTCATCCCGCGTCTGGCGCGGGCGTGCCAGCCGCTGGACCGTGAGATCGGAAGGCTCATGGGCAGGTTCGAGCGCTGCCACGGCCGGCCGTTCGACTTTCGGCGGGGCTGGTGGACGCCGCCGCTCGACGCGCACTCGGCCGTGCGACTGGAGAGCGACCAGATTCAGCAGTTGGGACTGCGGCCGCTGGTGTCGCTGACCGACCACGACTCACTGGAGGCGCATAGCGGGGGGCGGTATCTTGCGTCTGTCGAATTGACAGTCCGGTTGGAAGCGTCGTTTCTTCACCTCGGCATTCACAATCTGCCGCCCGCGCGCGCCAGGGAGGTGCTGGCCCTCGGAGACCATCCGGCCGCGTTAATGGGTTGGCTCAGCCAGTTCCCGCATGCGCTGGTGGTACTGAACCATCCGTTGTGGGATGAAGCGGGCATCTCCGCTCCTGCCCACCGGGCGATGGTGGAGCGGTTTCTGGCGAGGTATGAACGGGATATCCACGCGCTTGAGCTGAACGGCCTGCGTCCGTGGCGGGAGAACGCGGCAGTGGCGGAGATGGCGCGGGCCTGGGGGTTGCCGGCCATCAGCGGCGGAGACCGCCACGGCGTCGAGCCGAATGCCAACGTCAACCTGACGTGCGCGGAGACGTTCGAGGAATTCGTGGCAGAAATCCGCCAGCAACGCCGGAGCAATGTGCTGTTTCTCAACCAGTATCAACGGCCCTACGCGATGCGCATTGCGTCCAATTTGATGTCGATCCTCGAAGACCAGCCCGATCATTCCATGGGTTGGAAGAAGTGGACCGACCGTGTGTTCTACGAAGTCGAGCCCGGTGTGGCAAGGCCGTTGACGGCATACTGGCCGGAGGGCGAGCCGGCGCTCATCCGGCTGTTCGTTGCCATGGTCGGGATGCTGCGTATCTCCGGACGGCTGGCGCCCGTTCGGCTTGCCACCGGACTGCTGCAAGAGTGCCGGCCATGAGGCAGGCCGCACCGCGCGTGGCGTTCTTCACCGATAGCTTTCATGAGGTGAACGGTGTGGCGCGAACCAGCCGCCAGTTCGTCGCCTTCGCGCGCGAGCGCGGGCTGCCCATGCTCGCGGTGCACGCGGGACCCGAGGACCGGACGTGGACCGAGGGCTCCGTGACACACTGCGAGTTCCGCCGAGGCGTCCCCCGCTTGCGGCTGGATGCGGACCTTTCCTTCGACCTTGCCTTCCTTTGGCGCCATCGCCGCCGAGTAGAGACGATCTTCCGCCTGTTTGATCCAGCCATTGTCCACACAACTGGTCCCAGTGACTGCGGCCTGCTCGGCATGCTGCTTGCGCACCGGGCGCGGGTGCCGATGGTGGCTTCGTGGCACACGAACGTCCATGAGTACGCGGGCCACCGGATTCCGGCCTGGATGCCGCGGCGTCCGGCCGTGGCGAAGTGGGCGGAACAGCAATCGCTCGATCTGCTGCTGCTCTATTACGGTTACGCGCGCCGGACCATGGCGCCGAACCCCGAGTTGGTTGCCATGCTGCAGGAGCGGACCGGCCGGCCCTCGGTGCTGATGGAGAGGGGAATCGATACCGAACTATTTCACCCCGCGCGGCGTATGCGGGAGTGTGATGGCGATTTCCGTGTCGGCTATGTCGGCCGACTCAGCCGGGAAAAGAACGTCCGCCTGCTGGTCGAGATCGCACGGCGGTTGCCGCGTCCCGTGCAGTTCTGCATCGTCGGGCAGGGGGACGAACGCGGCTATCTGGAGAAACACCTGCCGGGAGCCCTGTTTCGAGGTGTGCTGCAGGGGGAGGCGCTGGCACGTGCCTACGCTGACTTGGACGCATTCGTTTTCCCGTCGGAGACCGACACATACGGCAATGTGGTTACCGAAGCGATGGCAAGCGGGGTTCCGGCTCTGGTGACCGGGCACGGCGGGCCCAAGTATCTCGTCGAGGATGGGGAAACCGGACTGATCTGCAGCGGGGCAGGCGAATTCGCCGCCGGCCTCACGACGCTGCGGGCCAATGCGGTGCGCCATGCCGCCATGCGGGCCGCGGCCCGGCGGGCGGCGCTGCGGCGCAGTTGGAGTTCGATCTTTGAACGGGTCTATGAAACCTACTCGGCCTGCCACTCCGAAGCCACGGCCCCCGCAGGAAAGTTACTATCCGGGCACCGGGCCAACGTCACGGGCCGTGAGCGTCTCGGCAAGGCCGAAGGATAGCGTCATGCCGGATCCGCTTGTTCCGGTGACGACTCGAACGCCAGGCTCCGGTTCGGCCGTGTAGAACGGCATCGACGGATGCTTCGCGTAGACACCATACCACCGCTGGGCGATCTCACGGACGGGGAAACGGGCGAAGGTGTCGAGATACCGCAGGATCAGCGAGTCAATCTCCTCGCGGTTGAAGATGTCTACGGTGAGTCCGTATTCATGAGAGTCGCCGATGGTGACGCAATTGGCTGCCGTCGTCGAGGCCATGACGTGGATGCCCCACCGGTCGTACTCGGGCATTTCGGTTGCGATTCTCGCCTGCAGCCGAGGTAACGACGGGCAGTTGTGAAAGGAAGAATAGAACCGTAGCGTCAATCCGCCGGCCAGCGCCGGGCCCATCTTCCAGCCATCGGGTTGGGCGGCGGTGCGCATCATCTGCAGTTTGCAGCGCGTCAGGCCGCTGGCGGCAAAGAGGCGCGGATAGAGGGTTTCAAAGTCGTCTCCGGTGCAGATCACCACACGGTCCGCGGGGGCCTGCCGGATGTCGGTTACGGCGGTCGAGAATTGGAACGAAACGCCGAAGCGTTCCGTGAGCCACGCGGGCAGGGCGGCGATTGTCAATGGCGGATCGACGATCACCTCGTGCGGCGAAAACAGAGCCCCGCGGAGGCCATCGGGACGCGCGGCGGCGCTGCGGGCCAGCACTTCGGCGGGCGGAATCCAGGTGGCGCGATCCGGCTCGGTGGCCGCGAACTCCTGCGCCACCGCTGCTTCGTCCTCGTGGTAAGCCAGATGCAGCGAACCCTCCGGGAAATGGGGTAGGCCGGTGGCCGTTAACACGTCCAGCCAGATGCGCCGGCTGAGCATCGCCATCTCGGTCATCTCGCCCGCCGGCTGTCCGATCGGCCAGAGCATTCCGAAATTCCGGATGGAAGCGCCGCAAGCGCGCGGCGAACGCTCCACAACCCGCACCCGCCAACCGCGCCGCGCGTAGGCATACGCGTGAGCAAGGCCCAGGATTCCGGCTCCGATAATCGTTACGTGATTCAACGTTTCCTCCATTGTGTGGAAAGCGCGGCCGAACCCAGCAGAGCCGCCGCGCTTAACGAATAGAACAACGCATCCCAGCCGAAGCGGGTGGAGATGAGCGCCACGAAATAGGGCGACAGTACCTGCCCCACCGATCCGACCCCATTCACGAAACCAGCCGCCCGGGCCACCGCTTCCGGCGGCACTGCCTCCTGCGTGCCGGACCCCGCCATCAGCGTGTCCGGGCCAAACGTGAAGCCGCCGATCATCGCAATCGCGGCCAGATTCCACGCAATTCCGAAGCGGCTGAACCACGGATAAGCCGCGCACAATACTGCCAGTCCGGCCATCATAGCGGCACCAACCGGGAAGCGCCGGCCGGAGGTAGCGTGCTCGGAGGCATACCCCGCCGCGAGAACGCCCAAGAAGCCTATGACTTCAAAGATCGACGAGGCGTAGCCGGCCTCGACGGGCGTATACCGCAACCGCTCCGTCAGGTACAGCGGCAGCCAGAACAGAAACGAGTAGCGTGTCATTTTCACAAAGAAGTACATGATCGCGATCGCGATCAGCCCGGGGGTGAAGGGAAGAGGCTGCCTTGCCGCCGGGGCTCCCGG
Source organism: uncultured Solibacteraceae bacterium (assembly GCA_964632345.1). Lineage (GTDB taxonomy): Bacteria > Acidobacteriota > Terriglobia > Bryobacterales > Bryobacteraceae. Next base: position 5,708 of record CAZWDD010000014.1, read on the forward strand.
CGCCGCTGGATCGGCCTTCTGTTGATTCCGCGAGAAGGCGCCGAAGATGAATGCAATGGCGGCCAGCGCAATCGATGGAACCCACGCCGCACGCTCCCAGCCGCCCGATGCCGACAGCGCAGCGAGATTCGTGGCCAGAAATCCGCCGGCCACCAGGTGCGTGCCCCACCAAGCCATGATGACGCCGCGATTGGCCGCGGGAAACCACTCGCGCGACATCTTCAAAACCCCCGGCCATCCCGCCGCCTGCAGAAATCCGTTCGCTCCCTGCGTGGCAAGCAGAGGAAACGGGCTCGCCGTCAGTGCGGAGGCAATCGCCGAACCGAGGGCCCCCACCGTTACCACTAAGCGCGCGCCAAGCCGGTCCGCAAGATGGCCCATCGTGAACTGGCCCAGCGAGTACGCCAGGCTATAGAAGAACAATACGTGTGCGAGTGACTCCGATGAGTAGCCCCGCTCGGACTTCAGGAACGGCATCAGGACGCTGAAATTCTTGCGGCATAAATAGAAGCCGCAGTACATCAGCCACGTGAGTCCGAAGATCCGAATAAACACAGAATCCAGTGAGCGTATCGGGGACGCATGACAGCATGATGAATAGCGGGCAACAACACTGTATCGATTGCGTGAACCATTCTCGTCACCTCGAATTGACAGGGCCGTCACGGATTCGGAACGCTGCTCGCATACTCTGAAGACCATGCGAACGGTTGGGGAAGTGTTTGCCGGAATCCGCCGGAGCCCGGCCGAACTGCTGCTGCGGCGTTGGAACTGGAAGTCGTCGTTATGGAGTTCGATCTGCCGCTCTTCGCTGTTTTTCGCTGTCAACTACGGCGCGGGCCTTGCGGCCGCGGCCGAGGCAATGGCGGTGGAGTTTGTCTACCGCGCCATCGCCGCGGGCTTCTACGGCGCATTGACGCAATCGTTCCGGCACGTCGAGCCCGGCTGGCGTGGCATGGCCGCTGCCACGCTCCTGCTGGTTACCGTGAGTCACTCCACCGAACTGCTCCTCCACTGGTGGCGCGGCACACCCAACCTCTGGACGAGCATTCTCGCGTCCATGTGCTTCACCGTGATGACGACGATGTTCAACCTGCGAGCGATGCGCGCCGGCGTTCTGGTTACGGGACAGGGCGGTCACGGATTGTTGACGGATCTGCGACTGCTGCCGGCCGCGCTACGGGGCGAGCGCGGCGCGGCGTCGTAATCGGGAATTCACATTCGTCTGGTAGTCTGCTACTTTCCCGCGATGCCGACCGCCGACGCACTGGCCGCCATTTTCCACGGAACCGGACAGCCGCTCACCTTGCGCCGTTTGCCCCTTCCGGCGCCCGGCCCGGCCGAGGCGCTTGTCCGCATCCGTTGCGCGACGATCTGCGGCAGTGATCTGCATACTGTCTTCGGCCGCCGCCACAGTCCGGCGCCAGGCATTCTGGGTCACGAGATGACCGGCGAGATTGTCGCACTGGGCGCGGGCGGCGTTGCTGATTTCTCCGGGCGCTCACTCGCCCTGGGTGAGCGCGTGACGTGGTCCATGGTGTGGAGCTGCGGGCGCTGCTTCTATTGCGAACGAGGCCTGCCCTCGAAATGCGATCACCTCTTCAAGTTTGGCCATGAGCGCATCGGCGGTGCGCGGGACCTTACCGGCGCGTATGCCGAATACTGCCATCTGCCCGCCGGCACGGCCATCTTCCCCGTTCCCGAAGCTCTTCCCGATGCCGTCGCCGCGCCAGCCAACTGCGCCACGGCAACGGCCGCCGCCGTCATCCGGCACGCGCTGCCGCTTCGCAACTGTACGGTGGCCGTAGCAGGCGCTGGCATGTTGGGGCTTGCGGCCTGCGCCATGGCGGCGGAGCGGGGCGCGCGTGTCGTTGTCGCCCTTGATCCGGATCCGCAACGGCGCCAGTTGGCCCTCCGGTTCGGCGCCGAGCGCGCCGCCGCGCCCGGCGGTGAAGCCCGGGAGGTGGTTCTGCAGGCCACCGCCGGACGCGGCGTGGATGCGATGCTCGAGTTCGCCGGCAACCCCGACGGGGTGGAGTCGGCGATACCGCTCCTGCGCGCCGGGGGCCATCTTGTCATGGCTGGCACGGTATCCCCCACCCGGCCCATCAGCCTCGCTCCGGAAGACCTCGTCCGCCGGATGATCCGCCTCACCGGCGTCTACAACTACCGGCCGCGCGACCTGGGTGAAGCGCTGGCGTTTCTGGCGCGCCAGCACCTCAACTTCCCGTTTGAGGCGCTGGTCAGCTCCCGCTTCCGCCTGCGGGAGATTAACGAGGCAATGGCAGATGCGGAATCCAACCGGCCCCTCCGGGCGGCGGTAATTCCGGAATAGAAAAACATGCACTCTCCACAACAAGGCGTTCGCGCCGTCATCTTCGACATCTCAGGCACCGTGATGGATTTCGGCAGCCGCGGGCCGGTGGCGGCCTTCGTGGAACTATTCGCGCGCCATGGCGTGCCGGTCTCCGAAGCCGAGGCGCGAGTGCCGATGGGCAAACACAAGCTGGACCATGTCTGGGCGTTGCTGAGCGACCCTGGCATCGCCGAACGCTGGCGCGTGGCGCACGGAACCCTTCCGGATCGACACACGCTCGAAAGTGTCTACTCCGGATTCGCACAACTGCAGATCGACGTACTGAAGCAGCACCTGGATCTGCTTCCCGGCGTGGCCGACGTGACACGGGAACTGCGCGCGCGGGGAATCCGCATCGCCTCCACCACCGGTTTCGAAACCGGGATGATGCATGACGTGAAGGCGGCGGCAGCTGCGCAGGGATATGAACCGGAGTGCTGGGTGGGCCCGGACCTGACCGGTGGCGGCCGGCCCGCTCCGTGGATGATCTTTCATGCCGCACGGCAGTTGGGCGTCTACCCGCTGCGGACGTTCGTGAAGGTCGGCGATACGCCGGCCGATATCGACGAGGCGCTCAACGCGGGTTGCTGGGCCGTGGCCGTCGTACGAACCGGGAACGAAATCGGCCTCTCCCGCCAGGAGTGGGACGCGCTGCCGGCGGCCGAACAGCAGCAGCGCCGGCACACCGCGGAAGAGAAATTCCGCCGCCTCGGCGCGCATTACGTCATCGACTCGGTGGCCGATCTGCTTCCGGTGGTGGACACCATCTCCACTCGGATCGACGGCGGCGAAAGGCCCTAGGAGAGCATTCCCCATGGAACAGAGCGAACGCATTGCCGCGGAGGTGCTGGAACTGCTGGCCGGCGCCGGCGGCGAGCAGTACTTCGGCGAAGCGGTGACAAAGCTGGAGCATGCGCTGCAGTGCGCCTGGCATGCCCGGCAGGCCGGGGCGGGCGAGGAGTTGATTCTCGCCGCCCTGCTGCATGATATTGGCCACGTTCTTGATGACGAAGATACGATCCGCGATGAACGCGTTGGCGTCGTGAACCATGACGAGACAGGCCGGTGCTGGTTGCGGGAGCGGGGCTTCTCCGAACGGCTGGCCGCGCTTGTCGGGGGCCACGTCGATGCCAAGCGATACCAGACCGCGGTGAATGGCTCCTACCTTGCGCGCCTGTCCGCCGCCAGTGTCGAAACCCTTCGCCTGCAGGGCGGGCCGATGGAGGCGGACGAGGCCCTGATCTTTGCGGCCCATCCCTTGCACCGCGACATGCTCCGTTTGCGCAGTTGGGATGAGATGGCCAAGGATCCCGGTTGGCGCGGGCCGGGTGTCGAGGCGTATCGGGAGATGATCGTACGGCATCTGGAGAACGAGCGGAGTAGCCAGTGATGGGCGCCGCCTTGGATTATTCATTAAATTGTCATCGCTCTGCCCGTACACTGGCCTCATGAGTCGCCATCGCTGGCCAGTGGCAGCATGGATATTGGTGGGCACTCTGCTTGCGGGTTGCTCCGCATACCGGTCGCACCGGCCGGGAACGATGCGTGTGCGTGGTTCCGATACCATGCTGATCCTTGCCCAGGCGTGGGCCGAGGCCTACGCGGGAATCCACCCCGATACGAATGTTGAGGTCTCCGGTGGGGGGTCGGGACAGGGAATCGCGGCGATGATCAAGGGAACCATCGACGTCGCCAACTGCAGCCGCAATATACGGCCCGAAGAGGCGGCGCAAGCGGAGGCCAACACCGGTCAGAGGCCCAGGGAATTCGTCGTTGGGCACGATGCGCTGGCGGTGTTTGTGCATCGGGACAACCCCTTGGAGACCGTCACCGTGAACGAACTGGCGGAGATGTTTCGCACCGGCGGCCGCATTGTCCGCTGGTCCCAATTGGGCGTCCGGATTCCATCCGGCCGGAACCGCATCATCCGCGTCAACCGGCAATCGAGTTCGGGAACCTATGAGTTCTTCCGCGATCACGTCCTCGATACGCAGGACTTCGAACTCGGCTCGCTCGATATGAACGGTTCGAAAGAGGTGGTTGAGTTGATCGCATCCACGCCCGGAGCAATCGGCTACAGCGGAATGGGCTTTGTGACGCCAGACGTGAAGATGCTGCGCGTGAGCCGGGCAGCCGGCGAGCCCGGGTACGCGCCGACTGTCGCCAACGTCGTCTCGCACCGATACCCCATCTCGCGCAGTCTGCTCGTCTACACGCTTGGTGAACCGCGGGACCAGGTGCGGCGATATATCGAGTGGATGCAATCGGCGGCGGGCCAGGAGATCGTCGCCTCGACCGGTTATGTCCCGCTCAACTGTGAGGGGACTGTGGCAAAGTCACTATGCGACGGCACTGGCACAGACTGACCGAATCCGCCATCGAAGCCGCGATACGGCTCTGCGGCGTCAGTGCCGTTCTGTTCGTCTTGGGTATATTCTTCTTCGTGTGCCGCGAGGCGGCGCCGCTCGTAACGGACCCTGGATTTCGGTTGGACGAGTTTCTGTTCAGTACCCAATGGCAGCCCACCTCGGTACACCAGAAGCGCTACGGAGTGCTCGCCATGTTCGCCGGCACCGTCAGCGTCACCCTTCTTTCCATGTTGATTGCCACGCCCCTCGGCATCGGCGCGGCCATCTACATTTCGGAGTTTTGCGCGCCCCGGCCGCGGGAAGTCTTGAAAGTCCTGGTGGAACTGCTGGCGGCGATTCCCAGCGTCGTGTGGGGGTTCGCCGGTCTCACCATTACCAGCCGCCTCATCATTCGCTATACCGATGCCGACGTGGGCGTCAATCTGTTGAACGGCGCCGTCCTGCTGGCCCTGATGAGTATCCCGGTCATCGTTTCGCTGGCGGAAGACGCGTTCAAGGCCGTGCCCGACTCCTATCGCGAGGCATCGCTCGCAATGGGCGCTACTCGCTGGCAGACGGTCTATGCCGTCCTGCTACCGGCGGCTCGTAGCGGACTCATTGGAGCGGTGCTGTTGGGCTTCGGACGGGCGATAGGTGAGACCATGGCCGTGCTCATGGCCACCGGGCACGCCGTGCATATTCCAGGGTCCGTTCTGGATCCCGTGCGAACTCTGACTGCGAACATCGCCGCCGAACTCGGCGAGGCCCCCGCGCAGTCAACGCACTATCAAGTCCTGTTCCTGATTGGTGTGCTGCTGTTTCTCATCACCTTCGTTGTCAACCTCACGGCCGGCATCTTCATTCGGAAGGAGCGCCACCAGTGAGCCGGTTTCAAGCCACTCCGATAGTTGAGAAACGGCTCCGCCAGGAGAGGTTCGCGCGCGCCTTCCTGCTCCTCGTACTGGTTGCGATTCTGCTGCCGCTTGCCGGCGTGGTGGGGGACCTCGTTTGGCGTGCGGCGCCCTCCCTGAGGTTCGATTTTCTGCTTTCGCCTCCTGTGAACGGGATGCGCGCCGGCGGCGTCTGGCCGGCGTTCGTCGGCACGGTCTATCTGGTCACCATTTCGCTTGCCGTCGCCGCCCCGATGGGAATTCTCGCCGGTGTGTACCTCACCGAGTATGCCCGGGACAACTGGTTCAACCGGGCCATCAACATGGCCGTGCTCAACCTTGCTGGCGTGCCGAGCATCGTCCACGCCCTGTTCGGCCTGGGCGCGTTCGTTTACGGCGCGCGCCTGGGATTCTCCGTCCTTTCGGCGTCGCTCACTCTTGCCATCATGACCATGCCGGTCATCATCGCCAGCACCCGCCAGGCCCTGCTCAGCGTGCCCCACTCCTTTCGCGAGGCCAGTTGGAACCTTGGCGCCAGCCGCTGGCAGACGATTCGGCGCATCGTCCTCCCGAACGCCATCAGCGGCATTCTCACCGGCATCATCCTGCAGGTCAGCCGCGCGGCCGGGGAGACAGCGCCTATCATGTTCACGGGTGCCGTCTTCTACAAGGCCGTGGCGCCGGGCGCCCTGTTCCCGTATGCCCTAAACGAACAGTGCATGGCGCTGTCGATGCATCTCTACACCTTGTCTACCCAGACGCCCGGAGTCGCCGAATCGATTCCCAACGCTACGGCCGTGCTACTCCTGGTCCTGGTTTTTGCCGTCAACTCCGCGGCGATCGCCGTCCGCATGCTGCTTCGTTCCAGAGGAAGATAATGAACCGCTTGGAAGTTGAAAATCTGTCGCTCACCTACTCTGGCCGAACCGTACTCGACCGGGTTAGTTTTGACGTCAAGGTCAATGAGATCCTGGCCATCATCGGCCCGGCGCAGTCCGGCAAGACCTCTCTGCTGCGGTGTCTGAACCGGACCATCGATTTTACGCCTTCCGCCCGGATGACCGGTTGCGTCCGCCTGGACGGTATTGACACCGCTGGCCAGCGCGACCTTGACGCCCTTCGCCGCCGCATCGGTATGGTCACTCCCTTGCCCGTCGGCCTTCCGCTCAGCATCTTCGAGAACGTCGCCTTTGCACCTCGCTGCGCCGGTATCTCCAACCGCGCCGAACTCGCCTACATCGTGGAACACTGCCTGCGCCGCGCCATGCTCTGGGACGAGGTGAAGGACCGCCTTTCCCTCCGTGGCACCCAACTCTCCGGGGGCCAGCAGCAGCGGCTCACTCTCGCGCGCGCCCTCTCGCACCGGCCCGAGATTCTCTGTCTCGACGAGTTCTCGATCGCCATAGACCCCGTGACCACCATGCGCATCGAAGACGTACTCCGCGAACTGCGCAGCGAGCTTTCCATCATCCTGGTCACCAACCTCACCCAACAGGCCCGCCGCCTCGCCGACCGCACCATGTTCCTTCTCAAAGGGGAAATCGTGGAACTTGCGGCGACGGACCTGATCTTTGCCGGCCACAACCGCGACGCGCGAACCGCCGGCTTCATCGACGGCAGATTCGGATGAACGCCATTGAGACGCGGAGGCTCAACCTTTGGTATGGATCCTTCCACGCCCTGCGGGATGTCAATCTCACCGTCCGCCGCGGCGAGGTGATGGCCCTCATCGGTCCGTCCGGCTGCGGCAAGTCGACGCTGCTGCGGAGCTGCAATCGAATCAATGAACGCATCGCCGGGGTGCGTACGGAGGGCGAGATCCACGTCCTCGGCGCTGATATCCATCACCCTGCAGTCTCCCTCTACGAACTGCGCAAAGCCGTCGGAATGGTGTTTCAGCGGCCGAATCCGCTTCCCGTGTCCATCTATGACAACGTTGTCTTCGGCCTCCGCCTCCATGCACCGCCCGGCCGGAACGCCAGGGGCGAGATGGACGCGGCCGTCGAAAGCGCCCTCACGGCCGTCGGCCTCTGGGACGACGTGAAGGATCGGCTCCGCACGCCGGCCCTCTCCCTGCAACTCGAACAGCAGCAGAAGCTCTGTATCGCCCGCCTCCTCCCTCTTCAACCGGAGATCATCCTCATGGATGAGCCCTGCGCCGCTCTCGACATCGCCGGCACGGAGGGCATCGAGCGCCTCATTCGCAGTTGGGCCGGCCGGTACACCACGCTGATCGTTACCCACAACATGGCCCAGGCCCGGCGCGTCAGCGAGTCCTGCGCTTTCATGCTCAATGGCGAACTCGTCGAGGCCGGTCCCACTGAATCCCTCTTCGATTCGCCGGCGGACGCGCGTACCGCCGCATACGTCGCGGGCCGCTACGGGTAGCCGCGAGGATTCACCGTTCTGTGACGCAGTCTTCGTGCTGCTGAAAGATACCTCTTCTAGCCTGACAGAGTGCGAATCTCATACGGCATTCTTGTCCTCGCTGTCACAACCGTCTTAACGGCCCAGACCGACTCCGCCTCCCTCCGCGTATTTGTGGAGGATGCGTCCCAGAGCGCCGTCAGCGGCGCCCGGGTCACACTGCTGAATCAGGCAACCGGACTCCGCGCTGACGGCTCGGCCGATGGCGAAGGCTACGCGCTCTTCAGCCCTGTTGTCCGCGGCGCCTATCAGATCACTGTCACCCAGCCTGGCTTCAAGACCGTCGTGTTGAAGGATGTCGGCATCAACGTTGATGAACGCCGCCTGGTTCGGGTGCAGCTCGAAGTGTCCTCGGTTTCGGAAACAGTGGAGGTCTCCGCCTCCGTCGCCGCCATTCAGACCGAGCAAGGCTCCCTCGGCCAGGTCATCAGCGGCCGCACGGCCGTCGACCTGCCGCTTGCCGGCCGACGCTACACCGAGCTCGCTTTGCTATCTCCGGGTGTGGCGCCCTCCACGCTCAATCCCGTCACTCGCGGTCCCGGATGGTTCGTCTCCAACGGCAACTATCACACGCAGAACAACTTCCTGCTCGATGGCGTCGACAACAACCAGGGCACGCAGAACGCCCAGGCCTTAAGCGCCCAGGTCGTCCAGCCCAGTCCCGACTCGATCGCGGAATTCAAAGTCCAGACCAACAGCTTTTCCGCGGAGTTTGGCCGCTCGGCGGGTGGCGTCGTTAATGTCTCCATCAAGTCCGGCGGCAACAATATCCACGGTTCCGGATGGTACTTCAACCGCGACGCGGCCCTCGCCGCTCGCGGCTGGAACAACAACCTGAACAACCTGCCGAAGTCGGACTTGGCCTGGAACCAGTACGGCGGCACCGTGGGCGGACCCATCGTCCGGAACAAACTGTTCTACTTCGGATCCTACGAAGGCTTCCACCAGAGCTTTGCCAATACCTTCCTCACCACCGTTCCCAGTGCCGCGCAGCGCCAGGGGCGGTTCGACCCCGCTACGCGTCTGGTCGACCCCGAAAACGGCCAACCCTTCCCGAACTTCACGGTTCCCGCCTCCCGTTTCGATGCCCTTGGCGCCAAGCTCATCGCTCTCTATCCGGAGCCGAACCAGCCCGGTAATGTCCAGAACGGACGCCCGGTCAACAACTTCTCCGCGCTCCGCGATGGCCGCGAAAATACCCACAAATTCGACGTAAAGAGCGACTACACCCTCAACGAGAAGAATCAGTTCAGCGTTCGCTACAGCTACCTCCGCCAGAGCTTCAATCGCGACGCCATCTTCACCGGCCTTGGCGACGGCGTCGGCAATCAGGGCGCGCAGTTTAACGAGAACAACAGCCTCGCGCTCAACTGGACTCGCACCATCGGCACGCGCATCGTCAACAACCTGCGCTACGGCCGCAACGGCACCTTCGCTGAATTCGCCCACGCCACCGCCAATGACCAGAAGGCCGACGCCTTCGGCTTCCGCGGCATCCCCGCCGAACTGCTCCAGGTCGGCGGCCTCCCGCAGATCGACGTGAACAACTACAACGACCTCGGCACGCGCAACTTCCGCCCGCAGTTCCAGCAGCCGAAGTTGAACCAGATCGTCAATACCACCTCCATCACCGCCGGGCGCCACTTCCTTCGCGGCGGCTTTGAGATGCGGTTGAAGGACAACACCTTCATCGACGTCACCCGCCGCACCCCTTCCTACGGAATTCCCGGCGTCTTCAGTGGTGACTCCATGGCGGACCTGCTGCTCGGCCTGCCGGAAAGCCTGCAACTGAACACCGTCCCCACCGTCCAGCAGCTGCAGCAGGCCTTCAGCTTCTTCCTCCAGGATGATTTCAAGGTCTCTCGCACGCTGACCCTGAACCTCGGCATGCGCTACGAGTACACCACCCCGTTCTACGGCAGCGGACAGAACCGGAACATCAACTTCAATCCCTCTACCGGCGGCCTCATTCTCGCCTCCGACGGTGACAAGTACCTCACCACGCCGGACCGGAACAACTTCGGTCCGCGCCTGGGTGTTGCCTGGCAGGCCGTGCCCGAAAAGGTCGTCATCCGTGCCGGTTACGGCATCTTCTACAACACCGAGGACATTTACGGCTCCGAAGCCAACCTCCCGCTGAATCCGCCGCAGCTGATTCAGCCCCGGCTTCTGCGCGTTGGTACCGGCCCCGCGCCGCTTCGCCTCTCCGATGCCATCCCGGCCAACGTGCTCAGCAACTACGACTCCCGAACCGTCAGCCTTCGTACCCGCGAGGAGAACCAGCGCTCGGGCCTCATTCAGCAGTGGAATGTGGCGACGCAATTCCAGGTATCCCGCGCCTCGACCTTTGAATTGGCCTATGTCGGCAACCGCGGCCGCAACCTCTTCGCTCTGTATGAACGGAACCAGACGCCCTTCGGCGTTGACGGCAGCGTCGCCGCCAACCGGCCATTCCCGCAGTGGCAGGGAATTCAGACCGGCGCCTCCCGCGCCCGCAGTTGGTACAACGCCATGCAGATGAAATTTGAACACAAACTGGAACGTGGCCTCTATGCGCTACTGGGCTACACCTACGCCAGCGCCCTCGATGAAGCCGGTACTTGGGACGCCGGTGCCTCGCCGCAGTTCCTCGACCGCTTTGAGGCCGAGCGGGGCGGCATGTCCCAGACCCCACGCAATCTCTTTACCGCCGGCGTGACGTATGAACTCCCGGTCGGCCGCGGCAAGCGCTGGGGCAGCGGCTTCAGCCGCGCCGTGGACCTCCTTCTCGGTGGATGGAATGCCTCCTCGTTTGTTAGCCGCCGCACCGGGCTGCCGATCAACGTCTCCCTCCCGCTTAACGGCACGAACCCGCTCACCGGACAGAACTACCGCTTTTTCAATCGCAATGGCGGCGGGCTCCGGCCGGACCGCGTCGGCGAGGCCAACACCGGCATCAGCCCTAAGGACAACCGCTTCCGCTTCCTCGACCCAGCCGCCTATCGCATTCAGGCCATCAATACGCCCGGCAACGCTGCGCGCAACTCGGCCTTCGGCCCGAATCAGTTTGTCACCAACTTCAAGCTGGGCAAGTCGTTCCGCATCACCGAGCGCCACTTCGCCGACTTCCGCTGGGAGGCATTCAACCTCTTCAATACCGTCAACTTCAATAACCCCAACACTACCTTCGGGAACAGCAACTTTGGCGTCATCACCAGCGCCCAGGACCCGCGGGTTATGCAGTTCGCCGTTCGGTTCGCTTTCTGACGCGGAGTCCGAGGCCACCGGATCCCGCCGTGTTGTTACTAAGTTGTCTCCTACTCCAGACATGCGTGTAACATTCGTCAAGTAGCGTCAGAAGAGCTTCGCACTTCACTCTAGGATCTCCAATGACTCGAACCTTGCACCGGGGCCTGCTCACGGCTGCCCTTGGTCTCTCCTCGCTGTTCGCACAGGGCGGCGCGCCGTCCATGAAGTTCGCCCTCCCGGAACGCCTCCGGCTCCTGCAGGGTCAATATGTCGACCTCGTTCTGGAGGTCCGCAATTCCAGTGACCTCTCCGGCCTCCGCGTCATGGCCGGTGATCTCGACATCACCTCGAAGTTCTCCGCGCCGCAGCGCGCGGACCTCGACTGCGACACCTCCCAGGACTGGGTACTCCGCGCCGACCTCCAATCTTTTGAAAACACCGGCGCATGGAAGCTGGAAGCCTCGGCTGTCGCCGGCGGTACCTCGGTTGCGGACCAACGAACCGTCACCGTCATGGAATTCAAGCTCAATCCGGCCCAGCGGCGTAATGTCGTCCTATTTATCGGCGATGCCATGGGTACCGCGTACCGCGACGCTGCCCGCCTTGTCTCGCGCGCCATTGTTGACGACAACGGTAAGAACTCCTTCCGGCAGGGATTCTTTGACAACCTCCTGGAAATGGACAAGATGCCCGTCTCCGGCATGTCGATGACCTACGGCACGGACTCCATCGTTCCCGATTCCGCCAACACCGGTACCGCCTGGGCGTCCGGCAACAAGAGCTTCCTCAACGCTGTGAATGTCTTCGAGGATGGCACCGATTGTAAGTGGCGCTTCAATAACCTCGCCAACGCCGCCAATGCCGGCTTCATTCACGACAATCCCCGCGTCGAAAATCTCTGGCAGTATCTCAAGCGGCGCTATAACTACCGCACCGGTATTGTCACCACCGCGGCCGTTACCGACGCCACCCCCGCTGTCCAGGGCGCCTACGTCGGCTTCCGGCAGTCCCGCCTGGAAATCGCCCGCCAGTACCGCGAAAACCCCATGCTCGGCGGCCGGCCGGCGTTTGACGTCATCTTCGGCGGGGGCGCCGACCCCTTCACCGCCTCCGGCCGCACCGATAAGCGCGACCTCATCGCCGAATTCCGCGGCCTCGGTTACCGCTATGTCACCAATGCGTCCGAATTGAAGTCTCTCCAGTTCGGGCAACCGGCCATAGGCTTCTTCAAGTCCGGCGCCGCTCCCGCTCCCGCCTCCAACGGCATCGCCACCGCCGTCGATGCCAATATGAACGTTGCCTATGAGAAGCTCGGCCTCGCAGCTCCCGCCTCGGAGCCGCTCGCCACTTTCGGCGGCTATACCGATCAACCCATGCTGGAGGACATGACGGCCAAGGCCATCGAAATCCTCTCCACCTCCTTCGCCCAGTCCCCTTTCATTCTCATGGTCGAAGCGGCGTCCATCGACAAGCAGTCACACCCCAATAACGCGGCCAACACCATCTGGGACACTATCGAATTGGACCGTTCCATAGGCGTTGCGAGAGCCTGGGCGGCAAAGCGCCCCCAGAAGGACACCCTGATCGTCGCCACGGCCGATCACGACCAGTCCATGCACATCATCGGTGTTGCCAACGTTCCCGACGCCGAGTACTTCGACCGCTCGAAGAGCAGCCGCGTTGAGTTCACCACGCCCCGCGGCGCGCAGGACTTCACCGTCTACGGCGATTCCTACTCCAACGCCCGCGCCGGCATCCCTTTCATCAACGGCTCCACCGGCGCCTCCAACAACGGCGGTCAACGTGGCATGCCCGCCACCTTCGCACCCACGAACGTTCCGTCCGATCCCGGTGCAAGCACCTACTCTACTTACTTCGGCTCCCCGGCCTATAAGATGGACCCCTCCACCGGATACCCGGTCAACGAAGGCCCTGGTCTGCGGCGCCTTGCCGTCGGATTCCGCACCGGTGACCACACCGGCTCCTCTGTTCCGGTCACCGCGGAGGGTCCCGGAGCCTATCTCTTCATGGGTTATATGGATCAGACCGACATCATGTTCAAGATGGCCCGCGCCCTCGGCGATACGACGGATGGCGATAAGTTCGTCGAGATGTTCCTGAACGATCCCACCGTACCGAAGACCGTCGGAAAGTAAGTCGTCACATGCGCATCGGTTTCATTCTGGGGGCGTGGCTCATCGCCGCGTCCCCGCTTTTTCCCCAAACGCACCTCTCGGTCTCCGAGCTGCTCCGTTTCACCCTGGAAGAAACAGGCCAGCAGCTGACCCGCGTACTCGGCCAGCCCCTGCAGGTGGCCGACGCCGGGCCCGCGCACTTTACCTGGTACTACCAGACCGATGTCCTCGATAAGCACGACCACTCTCACCTGCTAATGTTCCGCCGCTCGGATGGCAAAGTCATCAGCGTCACCCGCAACTTCCATCTCCCCACCTCCGTCGATGCCCTCTTCCCGGACGCCGGTTCGCGGACTTACTACTGGCCGGACCGCGAGAAACCCACCTGGCAGGTGCGCGTCCGTCCGCTCTCGGGTGATCGTCTCCTGATCGCCATGGGGGTGGAGAAGAAGGGTGACCCCACCACGCAGATCGTTGTCATTCGCCGCTCCGTGCTGCCGGCCTTCCTGCCCTGGCTCGCCAACGAACTCGCCCCGCCGGCCAGTAGCGGTCCCCCCGCCTCCACAACCGCTCTCTCTTCGACGCCGCTGTCCCTCCGGCAATCCAAGGCTCGTCGTAGTAACGTCCAGGAGTGACTCTTCGACCACCGCGGCCGCTACCCGGCTCCCTTCCCACCGTCCAGAGTCGTGCGCCGGGTTCTGGATACCGGAACCGTTATCGAGTTGTTCATAAGGCTGCAATCTTGGCAGGGTACAAGAGGTTATGGCGAGTACGATGATCGGGGGCGCGATTCACAATCTCTTCTGGTCGAACGAGAAGAAGACACTGGGTTTCCAGCACTTTTCGCACCACCGCCGGGTGGCCTATCCGGCGCGGCTGCAAGACGAGAACGTATTCGTTTTCTGCCTTGGCGGAAGCTTCACGGTGACGGAATCGGGCGTGACGACGAAGGTGCGGGAGGGGCAACTGTTTGCGGGGAATTCGCATTGTTGGCGGAACAGCGAGTACGGGGCGGAGGGCGCCTGCGAGGGTCTGACGCTGATCCTTTCACCGAAACTGCTTCCGCCGAACGCGCATTTCGGGCCGCTGCGGGAGGCTCCAGAGTTGCGAAGGCTGGCCGAGGACGTGCTGGCCGAGTTGAGTGGGAACCAGCCGGGCAAGAGTGAATTACTGGAGGCGATGGCAACCGAATTTTTGGTGCGGGCGACGCGGCTGTTTCCGAAACTGGAGCAGCCGGCGCCGATGGCGCGGCGACGGCTGCTCTCGCGGCGGCATTTCGTTCATGCGCTTGACTATATGCAGAGTGCGCCGAAGAACCTTTTCAGCCTGGAAGGGCTGAGCCATTCGGTGGGGGTGACGGCGGCGGTCTTCAGCCGCCTGTTTCATGAATCGACGGGGCAAACCCCGCTGCGTGTTTATAATCAGTTACTCATTGAACAGGCCGAGGCGGCGCTGGTGCGTGCGGCCTCAATCAAGGAAGTGGCTTATGATCTTGGGTTTCAATCGCCGAGCCACTTTACTTCCCTGTACCGGAAGGTAACCGGATATTCACCGAGCGAAATGCGGGTATCTAAAAGCCGACAAATCGGCGGAAACCTGTCGTGATTTCATAAGCGGAAACACTGGCTGAATTGGGTTCCAGCCTTCAAGATTAGTTCTTGAGAGGAAACCATGAAGCCACTTTCGTTGTTAGTCGGACTATTTGTTGCATTATTCGTATTTAGCCAGCAGCAATTTGCCCAGCTTGGGACTGTTGTGGAGGGCACGATTGAGGACCAATCGGGGGGACGGATTCCCAATGTGAAGGTAATACTCCGGCACAAAGGAACGAACCGGGCGGCGGAGACGGTGACGGGAGAGCAGGGGCAGTTTCGCATTCTGAACGCCACGCCCGGGCTGTCCGACGTTATCGTGGAGCATCCTGGATTCGCGAAATTGACGAAGAGTCTGGACGTTGCGGCGAATAGTGTGAATGACGCGAGTGCGCGGCTGCAGACGGGGACGATGTCGCAGGAGGTGAACATTTCGGCGAACGCGGAGCTGCTGCAGCCGACGCGGGCAAGCCAGACCAACACACTGACGTCGCAGCAGATGCAGAACGTTCCGGTATCCTCGCGCAACTACACGCATCTGATCGTGGCGGATGCGGGAGTGGCGGCGCCGCTGCCCGACCGGACGGGGCGGGGCATGAACGTGGCAAACGCTCCAGGGGCGCAGGGAGACGATGGAACGCAGTCGCTGAACCCGAGCGTGAACGGCGCACGCCCGACGAACAACTCGCTGAACATCAATGGGATTGATGCGACGAACATGATGAACGCCAATGGGAGCCTGGGGAACAACATCACGGTGCCGCTCGATGCCCTGGAGGCGGTGGAGGTACAGACGGCGCTTTACTCGGCGACGACGGGCCGGAACGGTGGGGCGAACATTCAGATGGTGACAAGGAGCGGGTCCAACCAGTTCCGAGGGTCGGTGTCGCACTTCTTTCAGCATGAAAAGTTCAACGCCAATGAGTTCTTTCTGAATCGGGGCGGGCGGGGGCGGCCGCTGTTCCGCCGCAATGAGTCGTATGCCGGTTTCGGTGGACCGATCAAGAAGGACAAGACATTCTTCTACGCGGCGGTGCAGCGCACCGACTTTGCCAGCGGGTTCGCCAACCGCGCGATCGCGAC
Source organism: uncultured Solibacteraceae bacterium (assembly GCA_964632345.1). Lineage (GTDB taxonomy): Bacteria > Acidobacteriota > Terriglobia > Bryobacterales > Bryobacteraceae. Next base: position 21,767 of record CAZWDD010000014.1, read on the forward strand.
GACGGCGATACCGACGGGGCTTGGGGACGTACGGACACGCGAGTCGATCGCCGCGGTAGCCAATGAGTGGATGCGTACCGGGCAGCTGGACAATCCTACATTTGCGGCGAACCTGCTGACAGCGGTGCGCCGGTTTCCGGCCGAGCAAATCCCGGCGCTGGAAGCGAAATTCTTCACGAGCGTGGCGAATCCCGCACAGCCGCTGTTGCGGACGCTGACGCCGGTCGATATCCATCCGGTGGCGGTGAATGTGTTGAATCAGAAGCGCAACGGGCAGTTTCTGCTGCCGTCGGCCAGCCGCGGGCAGAATGTGCTTCCGGGGAACGGGACGCGTGGCCGGGAGGTGGAGCTGGTGCAATCGTTCCCCACGTTCTTCAACAGCTGGTCGGGATCGGGGACGCTGGAGCACAGCTTTTCGTCGAATGACCGGCTGCGGCTGAACTACATCAAGTCGAGCCAGTTCGTGGAGGAGGCGTTCGGGTGGGCGAATTCGTCTCCGTCGCCGACGCAGGGCCAGTCGCCGAGCTATGTGGCGTCGCTCTCTCATATCCATACGTTCGGCTCCAAGTGGATCAACGACCTGCGTGGCGGGTTCTTTGAGCTGTTCAACACGCGCATCTCGAAGTTCCGTGACATTACGAACTCGAGCCTGGGAATCTTCAATCCACTGGAGGGCGCGGTTGGGGGGCTGGCTTCGCTGATGCCGACGATCGACATCGTCACGCAGCGCAGTTCGTCGGGGATTGGGAATGCGTGGGACTTTTTTGACCGGCAGCGGACGGCGTACGCGTCCAACAGCGTCTCCTACATTACGGGCAGTCACACGATTCAGTTCGGCGGGGAGGCAAAGCGGAATACGCTAGCCGGCGAATACATGGCGCGGACGAACGGCGACCTGGATTACGATTCGTGGCTGTTCTTTTTCACCGGGAATGGCGCGGCAGGCGGTGGGTCGGACCTGGACCAGGGCGACACCCGGCGCAACTACCGGATGTGGGATTACGGCCTGTTTTTGCAGGACGACTGGCGGGTGCGGAAGGGCCTGACGATCAACGCGGGGGTGCGTTGGGACTATTTCGGCTGGCCGGTGGAGTTGAAGGGGCGCATGGGGACCTACTACACGGCCGCGCAGGCGCGGGCGGCGGGTGTGCAGCCCGGGTTCCACATTGCGTCGAACCATCTGATTTTCGACCCGAACTTCGATCCGCTGCGAATGGGGCTTGTGGTGAGCCCCTACGTCCCGCTGGATCTGAGCCAGGTGCACAAGGCGCAGAGGAACTCGATTTTTCCTGGCGACTTCAACAACATGGCTCCGCGCATCGGGTTTGCGTGGCAGCCGGGCAATCTGTCGCGATTGGTTATCCGGGGCGGGTACGGGATGTACTTCGAGCGGCCACAGGGATCGTTCAAGACCGATCTGCAACTGTCGGCGCCGTTCTTCGTGTATCAGAATGTACCGGCGCCGGTGGACATGGCGGACCCGTATCCACGTCTGAATATCAATCCGTTCCAGATACCGCTGAACGTGAAAGTGAACGTTGCCGCGAATGGAACGCCGTCCTGGCGGCGGTTTGACGGAACGCCGTTTCCGGCCAATGAGCCCTTCAATGCGAAGAACTTTTCGTTCATCGATCCGTTCATCAAGACGCCGTACACGCAACAGTGGACGTTTAATCTGCAGTTGGAGCCGCTGCGGGGAAATTTGCTGGACATCCGGTATGTTGGGACGCGCGGGGTGGGGCTGTTTGCGCGGGTGAACCTGGCACAGCCGTATGACCCGCGGGTGAATCCGGTGAACGGCTTCAACGATATCCGGAACACGGCGGGCGGGTTGATCAACCCGGACTTCTTTGTACCGAGCGAGTTTCTGGGGCTTGGCCGGGCGAACGGATTCCGGCAGTACTCGAATTGGGGGCAGTCCACGTACCACTCGCTTCAAGCGAACTACCGGCGGCGGTTCCAGAAGGGATTGCTGATCAACGCTTCGTATACGTGGAGCAAGGTGCTCGATACGATCTCGACGAACGGGGGCGTGGTGGAGCATGACTCGCGGAACATTGCGAACAACCGTGGCCCGGCGGACTTCGACCGGACGCACCGGTTGACGGCGCAGTGGGTGTATCAGTTCCCGCGGCTGTCGGCGCCGGGGTTGGTGAAGGCAGTGGCGAACAACTGGACGTTCAGCGGGATGGCGACGATCCAATCGGGATCGCCGTTCAGCGTGATCGGTGCGGGAACGGCGAATGCGTATTGGGCACAGGTGGCGCGGACGCGCGTGGACTTCGCGCCGGGGCTGGACGCAAGCGACGCGCGGAAGACGGGGCGGGTGCAGGACCGGTTGAACGCCTTCTTTGAGCCAACGGCCTTCCGGAATTCGGAGGACCGCTGGGGCAACACGGGGCGGAACATCCTGCGCGGGCCGTGGCAGCGGCAGTTCGATTTTGCGATGGCGAAGCAGATTCCATTCACGGAGCGATGGAATGGGGAACTGCGTTGGGAACTGTTCAATGCGTTCAACCAGGCGACGTTCGCCAACCCGTCGGTGGTGACGCTGCCGGCGTCGGGATTCGGCAATCTGGGACAGATCACGTCGACGATCGGCGGGCCGCGGACGATGCAGGTAGCGGTGCGAGTGCGGTTCTAGGAGAAGCCAAGATGACCAGGGCCATTTGGATAGTTGTTACGGGGGCGGCGCTGCTTTCGGGGCAGAGCCGGCCTCCGCAGCGGGCGGTGACGGACCCGGGAGTGGTGACGACCCGGCAGGCGATAACGCCGGCGGGGGTATCGTCGATCTTCGACAGCCGGGTATACGGGGTGAGTTGGTCGGGCGATGGCACTGCACTTTGGGTGTTAGGCGCGACGGAACTAATGGGGCTCGACTGGAAGCGAAATGAGGTGAAGAAGCGGGTGCCGCTGGGGGGCGGGCCGGGACTGGCCGGGCTGCGGACGCACCCGCAGACGGGGGAGCCTGTTTACGGATCGACCTCCCGGGGAGCAGGGGGAGGCCCGCGGCTGGCGACCATTGCGAATGGGACGGTGAAGGTGCTGGCAGAGGGACTGGGGCGATTCCAGGTGGGGGGAATCGGCGTTGCGGGACAGGCGCCGCTGGCGATCGCGCCGCTGATCTATGAGAACAAAGCTGTGGTGGTGGATGCGCGCTCGGGCGGGCAGAAGGCGATGCTCGGGACCGGCATCGCGCCGTGGGCGGCGGTGTTGAACGGGGCGGGGACGATTGCGTATGTGGCGAATCTGGGCGGGCGGCCGCCGCGGCCGGAGGAGCTGTTTGCGAGCCCGGTGCAGAAGCCGGAGGAGAGGATCACGGTGGATGCGCGGGGGATTGCGTCGACGGGAACCGTGCAGCGCTTCGAGGTGGCGACCGGGAAGGTGACGCACACGATTCCGGTTGGCCTCCATCCGGCGAGCCTGGCATGGGACGAGCCGGGGCAACTGCTGTATGTCGCCAACGGCAATACAGACAACATCAGCGTGATTCACACGGGGAGCCAGCAGGTGGTGGCGACGATTCCCGTGCAGATCTATCAGGAACGGGCGAAGGGGATTGCCCCGACGGCGCTGGCGTTGAGCGCGGATGGATCGAGGCTGTATGTGGCATGCGGGGGGATCAACGCCGTGGCTGTGATCGACACGCGGACGAGGCAGAGGGCCGGGTTGATCCCGACGGGCTGGTATCCGAATGGGATCGCGATCTCGCCGGACGGGAAGCGGCTGGCGATCTCGTCATTGTTGGGTGCGGGCTCCGGCTGGCGGGGCGAGCCGAACAAGCGTTTTGTCCATAGCTACCGGGGCAGCGTGAGCGTGGTGGAGATTCCTGACGCGGGGCAACTGGCGAACTACACGACAGCGGTGGCGGAAAACAACCGGGTGCACATGAGCGGAGGGCGGAAGCCGAATCCGAATGCGCGGCCGAAGGCGGTGCCGGAGCGGTCCGGCGAGCCGTCGTTGATTGAGCATGTGGTCTACATCATCAAGGAGAACCGGACGTACGACCAGGTTCTGGGTGACCTGCCGCAGGGCAACGGGGACCCGTCGCTGGTGATGTTCGGACGGCAGGTGACGCCGAACCACCACAAGTTGGCGGAGGAGTTTGTGGTGCTCGACAATACCTATGCGACGGGAGGCAACTCGGCGGACGGGCATCAGTGGCTGACGCAATCGAACGAGGTGGAGTATGCGCTGTGGCCCGGCTATCAGGGGCGGAGCTACCCGTTTGACGGGACGGATCCGATGGCGTATTCGGAGGGCGGATTCCTTTGGGACTATGCGCTGGCGCGGGGGAAGACGGTGCGGGTCTACGGGGAGTATGCGGGAAGGCTGAGCCAGCCCGTGGAGGAGCGGTTCCGGCTGCTGGAGGAGTGGAAGGCCGGTGGCGATTTCAGCAACCGGTGGAAGACGCGAGCACCGATTGACCGGCTGAACCGGCTGCTGGCGGCGAACTACCCCGCGTATACAAACGCCGTCCCCGATGTGGTGCGGGCGCAGATCTTCAAGCAGGACCTGGAGCGATTTGAGCGGGAGGGAAAGTTCCCGAATCTGGTGCTGCTCCAACTGCCTTGCGATCATACGTTCGGGGCGCGTGCCGGGGCGTCGAGCCCGAGTAGCATGGTAGCCGACAATGATCTGGCGTTGGGGCAGATTATCGAGGCGTTGAGTGCGTCGAAGTTCTGGCCGAAGATGGCGATTTTTGTGATTCAGGATGACGCGCAGAACGGTGTGGACCATGTGGACGGGCACCGGATGCCGGCGTTTGTTGTCAGCCCCTACGCGCGGCGGAAGCATGTGGACTCGACATTTTATGCGACGCAGAGCGTGAACAAGACGATCGAGTTGATATTGGGGTTGCCGACGATGAGCCTATTCGATCTGATCGCAACCGACATGCGCGCGAGTTTCACGGATACGCCGGATTTCACGCCGTACCGGGCGGTGGCGGCGGCATACGATCTGTTTGAGAAGAATCCGCCGGTGCAGGCGCTGCGAGGAGCGGCGCGCGAGGCCGCGGTAGCGAGCGGGAAGATGAATTTCGATGTCCCAGACGCGGCTCCCACCGAGAAGCTGAACCGCATTCTGTGGGGGATGACGCGGGGGTGGCGGACGCCGTATCCTGGTGCGCGGAACGCGGTGTTTTCGCCGCTTGCGGTGGATATCGATGACGATGACCGGGAAGAGCGGCCGTAGAATACACGCAACTGAAACGGCATTTTTACGCCAGTGCGAAATTCGTTCTTTACCTTAGAAGCCTATGCGTCTCTCGCCTGCGGGTTTCGTGCCGGGCAAGTTCTTCTCGCTTGCCCTTCTTTCCGCCATCGCCGGCTTTGCCCAGTTTGATACGGCTGTCATTCTGGGTACCGTGCGCGATGCGAAAGGAGGGGTGGTTGCGGCGGCGGCCGTCACCGCCGTCAACAAGCAGACGGGACTCTCCGCGACGGCACAAACCACTGACGAGGGAAATTTCCTTTTCCCCACACTGCGTATCGGCAACTACAAGATCACCGCTGAGAAGCGGGGATTTGCGAATGCGATAGCCGACGATGTGAACCTGACGGTGAACGCACGGCAGCGCGTTGACATGACGCTCAATATCTCTTCGGTCTCGGAGTCCGTCAATGTGGTTGCGGTGACACCGTTGCTGGAGACGGACAACTCCTCAAAGGGCCAGGTGATCCAGGCGCGCCAGATCGTGTCGTTCCCGGTACTGGGCCGTACGTATTCGTCGTTCGCTCTTTTGAGCCCCGGGGTTCGTGAGTCGAACTCCTCAAACTCGGGATCTGTCGCGTTCCGGCGCGAGGGTGCGTACAACGTGAACGGTCTGCGGTCGGTGTTCAACAACTTCATTCTGGACGGCGTGGACAACAACTTCTACGGAACGACGAACCAGGGCTTCTCCAATCAGGCGGTGCAGCCGTCGCCGGACTCCGTGGCGGAGTTCCGGATGATGGTGAACGCATACTCGGCCGAGTTCGGCCGAACGGGCGGCGCGGTGATGAATGTTGCATCCAAGTCAGGTTCCAACGAGTTTCACGGCTCGGTGTGGAACTTTTTGCAGAACAACAAGCTGAATGCGACGGGCTTTTTCAAACCGGTGGACGGCCGCAAGCCGCAGAACAACCGCAACCAGTTCGGCTTCACGTTCGGGGGGCCGATCGCGCGAAACCGGACCTTCTTCTTCACCGACTACGAGGGCTCCCGGTGGCGTATCTCGCCCTTCGCGTTGACGGCGGTTCCGAATGAGCAGATGCGCCGGGGAGTGCTTCCGGTTGAAATCCGTGTACCGGTGACCTTCACCGCCTCCGACGGGCGAACGGTGTCCGCTGGCACGGTGATACCGGCCGGCCAGCCCGTTCCGATGACGCGCCTGGCCCGCTACGTCATGGACAACCTGCCGCAGCCGAACCGCCCGGCCCCGGCGGTTGCTGTGAACAACCTTGGGATCGCCAACAACTTCGGCAACTTTGACCGCAACGAGCTCGACGACGACAAGGGAGCGGTGAAGTTGGATCATGCGTTTTCGTCACGGTTCCAGTCGTTCTTTCGGTACGCGCAGCGGCGCCAGAACATCTTCGCACCGGCCCTCATACCGGGGCCCGCAGGCGGAAACAATCTCGGCAATCTGGACACGTTCAATCAGGCCGGCACGGCCGGAGTGACCTGGACGAAGTCCGCATCCGAAGTGGTGGATCTGCGGTTCTCGGTGTCGCGGCTCGGAATGGACCGCACCCCGGCGGCGGTGGGTGGCCCGTCGATGCGTGAACTGTTCGGGATCACCGGTCTCCCGGAAGGCGAAAAGGTACGCGGGGGCATCACGCCGCAGAGCATAGTCGGCTTTCCTCGCTATGGGCGGCAGTCGACCAACCCGCAGGCGCAGTTCCCGACCACGGTGAACTTTCGCGGCTCCTACGCAAAGCTAACCGGGAACCACTCGATCAAGACGGGTTATGAGTGGCTCGGCCTTAACATCATGGTGGATGACACGAACCCGCTATACGGTATCGACGCATTCGGCGGCGCGTTCTCGCGTCCTGCAGCCAACCTGCCGGCCGGGGTGAATAACTCCTGGTATCATCTGGCGGATTTCTATGCCGGCGCGCGGAGTTCCTACCAACTCGCCACACAAGTAGAGGCGCAGGTCCTGCAGCGCGGCAACTTTTTCTTCGTGCAGGATGATTGGAAGGTCTCCCGCCAGCTGACTCTCAACCTCGGCGTCCGGTACGATCTGATGACGCCGGTCTATGATGCCGAAAACCGCTTGGCGAACTTCGATCCGGCACAGAACCGCCTGTTAGTAGCGACCGATGACGACCGGACGTTGCAGCGACAGCCGAGGAATAACTTCGCGCCACGCCTTGGGGCGGCGTACCAGGTGGACTCCAAGACGGTCCTGCGTGGCGGCTACGGTCTGGGATGGAACTTCTGGAATCGAATGGCCTCGGCTGAGTTGATGAATACGAACGCTCCGTTTGTCACGCGCTTCTCGACGACCAACTCCCCGGCGAATCTGACGAATCCATGCACTGGGGACAACTTTGCGAACTGTTTCCGCACGAGGGAACTGGGATATCCGGGCTCGCTGCCGTCGAATGTGATCCTCCATATCGACCGGAATACGCCGTGGGGTTACGTGCAGAACTGGCATGTGACGGTGCAGCGCACGCTATTCGCCGATACGTTGCTGGACCTGGGGTACGTTGGCAACAAGGGAAGCCGGCTGCCCATTCTGGGCGACCTGAATCAGGCACGTCCAATTACGGCAGATGAGCTTTCCCGTGGCCTGACAACGCTTGGGACGCTGCTTGCCCGCCGTCCATTCCAGGGATTCAACAACATTACGGCGGTCCAGCCTACGGGCTTCTCCAACTACCATGCACTGCAGGCGAAGTTCGAGCATCGGGGCAAGGATCTGACACTGCTGAGTGCATTCACATGGGCGAAGGCCATCGACAACGTGGGGCAGGTCCTCGACACGCCGAACGGTGGATCTCCCAATCCCCAGGACATTCGCAACCCGCAAAACGACAAGGGCCGTTCGTCGTTCGACCAGCGAATCAACTCCACTACCTCGCTGGTCTACAACGTGCCATTCTTCCGGTCGAATCCGATCCTGGGCGGGTGGGAGGCATCTGCCATCGTGTCGATCCTGTCTGGTCAACCGCTGAACATTCGCTATCCGGATGCCTCTGGTATTCTCTCCGACGGCCAGCCGGACTTCCTGGGCAACGTCGCTCTACGGCCCAACTATGTGTCCGGAGACATTCTGGCGGCGGAGGGCCCGAACCGCCATCTTGCTTATTTCAACCGTTCCGCGCTCGCGATTCCGGCAGCGACCGCACCGTTCGGCAGTCTTGGGCGAAACGTGGTTTCCGGGTTTGGGCTGCGGCAGACGAATCTGGTTCTGGCCAAGAGCTTCCCGCTGCCGCTACTGGGTGAAGCAGCGCGGGTGACGTTTCGAAGTGAATTCTACAACCTCTTCAATCAGACAAACTTCTCCGCTCCGGACGTGAATCTGGCGAGCGCAAACTTCGGGCGGGTAGGTTCGACGTTCGATCCTCGATTTATCCAGTTGGCGCTGAAACTGACCTTTTAATGATCTCCGCAATACGTCTCCAACCCCGTCCCGGCCGTCCGGCGCGTGCATGCGATGCTCATCGTACGCGCGGAAGCTGGCTGGTTAGGACGGGGTTTGCGGCGGCGGAGCGGAACCGGCTCCTCGTGATTCAGTCCCAGGAGATTGCCGGGACGGCCGGGACGGGTGGGTGCTGCTGCTGCATGGGAACACATGATGATCTCAATCCCGCCAACGTACGCGGCGTCGCAAGTAGTGAGTTGCATCAAAGGCAAGAATGCGATTCACTTGGCTCGGGTTACTGGCGAACGTAGGCGGAATTTTGTGGGCCAGCATTTCTGAGCCCCCGGATACTTCGTTTCGACCGTAGGCCGAGACGAAGCGGTAGTCACGGCGTACATTCGCATCCAGGAAATCGAAGATGCGAGATTGGACCAACTGAGACTGGAAATCTGATGGGCCACCCCGCCGGTGGCCAACCAATCAACACGGGGCGAGTTAGAGACCCCGCTTAGCCGTTTTGAGCGCCTCACAACGTAATGCCCCGGGATTTGCCGGGCGACTATTAGCAACGCAGTTTCGCGCACTGCCGCTCATCGCGGTGCCATCGAGCTCAGTGTTGCATTGATTCAGCCCAAATCCGGCAGTTGCCCCCGCTCAACACAGCAACGGAGCCTCCTCCTGAGCCCGTTTCGGGAAGAACTCGCGCAGAATAATCCGAACCAGCCTGGCCCAGCGTTGTTTCCTGTTCAACTGCTCCGCAGCGGCCGTAAACCGAAGCAGAAACCGGTTGACGTTATCCAGTAACTTCGCGATCACTTCCGCCTTGCCATGGCAACTCGTGATCGTCACTCTGGACTGATTCCCGTGCGTGGTCCGTTTGGCAACTCCATAGACCAGCGCCGGCCGGCTCGTCACCGCCTCGGTATGGCGGCCCGGCACCGCCAATCGCACCCACAAACTCCACCAGTTGAAGACCAGCGCGACGATCCGCGCCATCAACTGGCTCCGCTTCAAATCATGCGTCGTGAATCCCGTCCACGCCCACTGGTTCTTCAACTCGTCGAAGATGTTCTCGGCATCGCCACGGTCCCGGTACTGCTGCGCCACCGTCAACACATCCTCCTCCGGCAACGAGGTCACCAGCACCGCGTACTCAAACAGCCGCTGCGTCTTCGGCAACACCGCCATCCCCGCCAGCACCTTCTGCCCGCTTGGCGTCTCCGTCTCACACCCGACGCTCTGTTCCGGCAGCGGCCTGCGAAGCACCACCACCCGCCGCTTCTTCGTCCAACCCTGCAACTGCAATTCGCTGGTCACCGCACAGCGTCGCCAGCCACTGCTCGCGCGGCCGCGCGTCCAGCCAGCCCCACAGCCCGGCATGGGCGTACTCGGAAGCGATCTGGTTGCCGGCCTGTACGTCGACGTTCAGCAGCATCCGCAACCGCGCAATGCAGTAGGCGTGATAAACATGCGACGGACGCCCGGGCTTCATCGGGTTATACCCGATGCGCGCCTCCTCCTGTTTGCCGTACAACGTCTTGACCGTCGCGTCCACATCGAGTACCCACGGCTCGCTCAGCAGTGGCTCAAACACCGTGTTCATGCAACGGTCCAGCCACAACGTCAACTCCTCGTCGGAGGCATGGGTGAAGGCGCGGCGCACGGAGTCTTCGCTGGCGAGTGCTTCAATACCGAGCAACTCCGGCAGCACCTTGTCGGAGCGGACCGTGGTGATGTGAGCATAGCGCTTGTGCCCGGCGAGGATGGAAAGCAGAACCGTGCCGAGGATCTTCTGCTTTGACGGCGCGTTGTTACTGGTAAACCGCAGCGGACATAACTCCACCCACTCGTCCCACAATCCGCTGGTCTTGAGAAAGTGGATGAAATAACTCAGCGGGCCGAACGCGGTGACTTTCGCGGAAGGGTCCCTCTCGACGTGAACACGGCCCCCGTAGGTCTCCAGGTGCGACTCCGCCGCCCCCGCCACGCCGAGCCATTCCAGATCACCCGGAGGGTGAACCTCCAACGAATCCAGTTCGTTTTCCATCCCTCCCCGTTTCAACATCTTCCGGCGCTTTGCAAGCCTGCGCCGCTATTCAACTGCCGGAGATAGGTTGATTGGTCGATGCCGGGGCTGGCACCAGCGTGGCTTTACGTACCGCCCGCCTCGATGTCCATTCGCAAATAGGTCTCCATGCTGGAACCGTAAACGCCGTGATAGAGACCGGCGATCGGGGCCGCGAGTTCCGGGTCGAACCCGGTCGCCACCGCGACGTGTCTGTCCGCCACCGCCAAGCCTCGCGAGGGGTCGAACCCGCGCCAGCCCATCCCAGGCAAATAGACCTCCGCCCAGGCGTGCATCGATGCGTCCGGACGCCCCGCCGTCGCGCACTCATAGCCACTCACGAAGCGCGCAGCGATTCCCATGACGCGGCAGGCGTCACAGAAGAGCATCGCCATGTCGCGGCAGGCGCCCTCGCCGGCGCGCAGCGTCTGTTCCGAGGTCCAGGCGGGGCCTTCCAGTCGCGTCACGTGGCGAAAGCCGCGAAAGATCTCTGCGTTGAGAGAGTTCAGAAACGGGAGCAGCTCCCACTGGCCCCGCACCGCTGCAGCCTTGGCATACTCCCGGACCAGATCTCCGGCCCTCGCGGGATTCCGGTACGGAGCCAGCGCAGTGCTCAATGGCTCCGGGTACCAAAGGGACAGCCGGGAAGACTTCCCGTCGAGAACGAAGTCAAATGGATTCTCTTGCAGTAACTCCACGCGAAACCGGCTGCAAACACTCAACTGGTTCGTCGCTGCGCCGAACCATGCGACCGTGGCCAGATTTCCGTCCTGATCCAGGCATTCGGCCGTGCCCGCCGGCGCCGGAGAAATCTGCAGGTCGAAATGAAGCAGCCGCTGCATGCTGCTCATGCGGGGCCGAAGCCGGATGGTGTGCGGCTCCAGGCATACCGCGTCAGCGTATCGATACGCTGTCGAGTGTTCAACGAAAACCAACATCCATTACTCCATGGCGTCCAGCACGGCGGCCAGAGAGACCGATGCGAATCCAGTGGCGTGATCGGCGAGACCGTAGGGCAGAATCAGCTGATCTCCGTGTAGCAGTGCACCGCAAGTATAAACGACATTCGGGACATAGCCTTCCCGCTCCATTGCATTGGGCTGCAGGAGCGGCTCCCGCATTCGCCCGGTTACCCGGCGCGGGTCATCCAAATCTAGCAGAAACGCACCGATGCAGTACTTCCGCATCGGCCCCACGCCGTGGCTCAACACCAGCCATCCGGCGTCGGTCTCGATCGGCGATCCGCAATTCCCAATCTGGACCAGCTCCCAAGGATATGCCGGCGACAGTAACAGTTCGTAGTCATTCCAGAAGTGGACGTTGTCGGAAAACATGAGCGAGATGTTTTCGTTGTCCTGCCGGGCCAGCATTGCGTACCGCCCTCCGATGCGGCGCGGAAAGAGCGCCATTCCCTTGTTCCGGGACGCCGGCCCGTTCAAGGTGCAAAACCGGAACCGCAGGAAATCGCTCGTCTCCAGGAGTTCCGGCATGACCACAGCGCCGTCGTAGGCGGTGAATGTGGCGAAATAGCGGACGCTGCCGTCATGTTCGCGGAAGCGAACGAAGCGGGCGTCCTCCACACCGTTGCGCTGCGAGGGAGTGACTGGAAACAGGATCCGCTCTGACAGATTCTGCTCGGCCGCAAACTGGACTTCGTAGTTGGATCGCGCCAGCATCCAGATACCCTGGGCCTTCCTCTGGTACTCCGGCGACATGCCGTCCAGGGAGCGGAACTGCTCCGACTGCAGACTCACCCGCAGCGCGTCGAGCGGAAACGTGTCGGCCAAAGGGCGCATCACCCGATGCGTGAAATCGTCGTTCCAGCCAAGCTCGTTCAATCGCTGGCGAAAGAGCGGCTTGTCATAGCTTGGGTTTGGGACCTGCCTGGGCTCCGTCAGGAAGCCCGATGGCGGTGTAACCGCGATGCTGTGGTCGGCTGTCACGATCCCGCTTCGAAAGCTGATGGAGGAGATATGCCCCTCACCGGTTGCCCGCAGGCTCAACACAAATCGCAGGGCGCCGGCGGGTACACCCGTCTGATCCGGATGCGGAACGATAGAGGGATTGAACAGCGCGGCCGATTCCAGGGAGTACTCCGCAAGAAAGTAGGATCCGATTAACTGTTGGCGCTGATCGGACCAATCACCCTCGGCCCAGAGACAGCCGCGGACCTCGTCAAACCGCTCCTTGAAAATGTTTCGTATGTTCTCGTGCCTTTGCGAAAACTCGGCGCAGATCTCGTCCAGCAATCTGGCGACCTCCTTCTCGGGCACGGCCAGCACGCGGGTCATAATCGCGGCAATCCGCTCCGGACTCCCGTGCCGGAACGGGCGCAACAAAACCCGTGTCTGATCGGGCTTTAGGACCGTCGCGGTGCGCTTAACGGGAACCGGCATGCACGGCTCCTTCAGACGCTACGATTTCGGGACCGCGTTCGGCGGTGTGAAACAGCGGCCGGATGTTTTCGGCCAGTTGCATTTCGGCGAGCGAAAGGAAGTACGCCAATGTCGATTCGGCCCCCTCATTTTCATTCGCCCTGTCCACGTGCAGGCCGTCCCGGCATCCGCCTGTTTCTGGGGAATAGACCTCAAGGCCCAGATCATTCCACCCGATGAACCAGTCGAAGGCCAGCCGCGCGTGGTTGTACCACCAGAAATCGGAAGTAGCCCGATAGGCCTCCAGGCACGCGGACACGGTTGCGTGCGCCTCAATTGGTTGCTGGTCGAAGTCCGCGCGCATGCCGCCGCGCCGATAGAAGCCATTGCTGCCGATCGGGCGGAAATGGCCCTTCTCGGAAATCTGCTCCAGTGTCAACCAGCGCAGGGCCCGCAGTCCGCAATCGAGTACATCCCTTTGTCCGGTTGCCTGTCCGCTGAGAATCAGCGCGTGTGGCAGTTTGGCATTGTCGTACGAGAGCTCGTTCTCGAACCACTGCCAGTCCAGTTGCGCCGTTGCATCAAACAGCTCCATCAGTCTGCCCGTCAAAATCTCCCGTGCCTGGTTGACGGCGCTGTCCCCGCTGAGCCGCCGCAAGTATTCGTGGATACCCAGCAGTCCGAACGCCCAGGCGCGCGGCGAAGTGAAGTCGGTCAGCGGGGGCAGAGCTTCTGCGAACAACTGGCCCGCCATCATCTGGAAACTGGGGAGCGGAGAACGGCCGACGCCCGTTCCCAATGCCCAAAGGGCGCGTCCGTGACAGTCTTCCGAGCCCTGATCGTCGAGCCACTGGCGGCCGAAGCTCATATGGCTGCGAAAGCGCTTCGCCGTTGGGTCAAAGGCGTGATAAAGGAAGGCGGCGGTCGTAGTTGCAAGTTGCCGGACACTCTCCGAGTCTTCCCCCAGTTCCTCCAGCATGAGGGCGACAATGAATGCCCGAGCGTTGTCATCGGTGCAATAGCCCTCTGAGAAGTTCGGAATGCTGAAGATCGCGTGCTGGAACACGCCGGTGGAATCGGTCATCCGCAGGAGATGATTCAGCTTCAACTTCGGCAGCTCGCGGGGCTTCCTGTCCATGGTTTTCGATGCGAGCGACCGCCGCGGCCGGGGTTTCACCTCCAGCCTGGCCGCCTCAAAGGAGCGCATATGCAATTGCGCCGTCTTGCTCCAGACCATCTCCCGGCCGGCCCTGTAAGCGGCCTTGCGCATGGCGTTCCGGCGGTTGCCATCGCGCAGGATACGGATGACTTCGCGGGCGAGCGCGCGGGGGTCGGCGAACGGGACCAGCACTCCCCGATCGTCAGCGAGCAGTTCCGCGGCATGCCAGTAGGGTGTCGACACCACTGCTTTCCCGGCGCCGAAGGCGTAGGCGAGGGTGCCGGAGGTGATTTGGGCCTCGTTCAAGTAAGGAGTGATGTATAGGTCCGCCGCGCCGATGAATTCCGTCAAAAGCTCCAGGTCGACGAATTGGTTGTAGAAGATGACGCTGCTATCCACGTCGTTCGACTTCGCCAGCAGTTCGAGGCTCAGGCGGTAGGCCTCACCGTGTTCGCGCACCTCATTCGGATGGGTCGCGCCGAGGACGATGTAGACGACTTCTGGAAACTCGGCCAGGATCTCCGGCAGCGCTTGGAGGACATGGGCGATCCCCTTATTCGGGGACAGCAGACCGAACG
>CAZWDD010000015.1:0-36276 GCA_964632345.1 uncultured Solibacteraceae bacterium
GTGCGGAACTTCCATATGGCCGGCAACTGGATACGTACCGGACAGGCCGCATTCGGGACGGGCTACTTCGGGACCACTTCGGCGGTCTTCACGAGCGACATTGTGATCGAACATAATCTGTGGACGGAACTCGGCAGCAGCCTTTATGGCATGAACGGCAATGTCGGTCCACAGACGTTTGTGCTGCAGACCAACTACCGGAACCGGAACTATCGCTTTACGCACAACACGGTGGTCCCGCCGGTGACGGGTACCTACTACATCAAGAACCTGACCAAGGCGACCGAAATAGCGGGCGGGTTCGATGAAGGGTTCACGTTTCGCGACAACGTGGTTGTGCCGGGCCAGTATCTGTTCAACCGTGATGGATATCCGAGCAACGGATGGTGTTCGTGGATTGCGGTGATGGCGACGCCATCGCGGCTGGATTTGCGGAAGAATCTGGTGTTGGAAAGTGCGGGCAACTACTCGCATAATTCGGCGCCCGGCTGCCCTTCTTATGCGGATTTTCCGTCAAATCACGTATTCGAGCCGTTGCTGGCGACGGTGTTCGAGGATCCGGCGGGGGGAAACTGGCGGATGAAGTCGACCTATCTGGCCGGCCGTAACGGCGCCACAGACGGGACCGACCTCGGTGCGGATATCGACCGGATCCAATGGGGAACGGCGAATGCGGTGAGCGGAGCCTACAGTGCCTATCTGCATTCCGGCATCCGGGGCGTCCGGCCAGCGGCAACCGGGGCCACAGTTGAGTTTACCGCGCCGTCGGCACAATCCTGCGCGGTGGCGGTATCTACCGGACCGTCGTTTGCGGTGCTCAGCGGCAGCAACAGCCAGGTACGGGCCGGCCTCAGCGGAACGGCTGTCCTGAGCGGGTTGAGTGCCGCTACGGAGTACTGGGTGCGGCTGACATGCGGGATATACCGCTATGAACGGGAGTTCCGCACGTCGGCGCCCTAGGGTGGGCGGGTTATCGGGAGAAGCGGTCTTTCCAGCGCAGGAAAGGCCGCTCGATGACCCAATAGGAAAGGCTCGCGAGAACGATAACGAGGGCAGTCACGACCGCCATCCGGGAAACGCCGGCGGCGGCGGGCAGGAGCTTGCGAACGGTGTCGGGAACAATCTGCTGATAGAGATAGATGGAATAGGAGATCTGTCCGAGGTAGCGTACGGCGGGGTGTTCGACCAGTTTCCAGAGTCCGGTTCCGCCAAAGGCCATCCATTGGACAATCCAGACCGCGACCAGGAGAGGATCCAGGATAAAGCCGGCGCTATCACGGTAAAGGTGTCCATAGACGTTTCCAGCTGCCATGGAAGCGGCCAGTGCGGTGAGCGTGAGCAGGGGTAGGGCGGGGTTGGAAGTCACACTCGTCCAGAGCGGCCGCCAGTGGCCCCGCCGCAACGCGACGGCCAGCAGCGCGCCGGTGAGCAGGTGGTCGGCACGGGTTTCGAGGGCGGAATAGATATAGCCCTGGGGAACGTCGAAGGCGAACTTGAGCAGGAGGCGAACCACCCAGAGGGCTGGTACGAGCAGAGTAAGCGTGCGCCACGTCCAACCACGGCGCTCCAGCCAGACCAACCCGACCGGCCAGAGCAGGTAGAACTGTTCCTCGATGCCAAGTGACCAGGTGTGGCTGAGGCCGGTATTCGGATCGCCATTCCAGGCCTGCCAGTAGTTGTTGACGTAAAGAAGCGACGCGACGGCCTGGGGCCAGACAATCCTTTTGCCGGTGATCCACAAAAGGCCGACCAGCAGCACAAAATAGCAGTAGAAGGCCGGGAAGATCCGTAAAGAGCGGCGGATGTAGAACAAGCGGAAGGAGATCTCACCATGCCTTTCTTGTTCAGCCAGCAGGAGCCAGGTGATGAGAAATCCGCTCAGGACGAAGAAGGCGAGGACGCCCATGCCACCGGAAACGAACGGGGCGCCGGCGTGGTAGTAGACCACCAGAAACGCGGCAACAGCCCGGATGGCGTCGAGACCGGGCAGATGCCTGCGTCCGAGCACAACCGCCAGCCGGTCCTTGTGCGCCGCCTCCGTCGGTGCGTTCTCCATCGGCTAGTCCAGCTCGAAGGAGTCCTTATAGTTGCGGATGAGCGCCGGGTCCTGATCCTCTTTGCGCAGAAAACAGCGGCCGACGGCGAGGGCCTCGATTTCCGTTCCCATGAAGCAGTGGAAAGCGTCGGCGGGAGAGCCGACAATCGGTTCCCCGCGAACGTTGAAGCTGGTGTTGACAAGCACGGCGCAGCCGGTTTTCTGTTCGAAACGGGTGAGCAGTTGGTGATAAAGCGGGTTCGTTTCCCGGTGAACGGTCTGGACGCGGGCCGAGTAATCGACGTGTGTCACGGCGGGGATGTCGGAGCGGGGAACGTTTAGTTTCTCGATGCCAAACAGTTTCTGCTCTTCTGCGGTCATGGCGCGACGGCGATTTCTGACGACGTCGGCAACGAGGAGCATATAGGGGCTGTCCCCGTCGAGCTCAAAATACTCGCTGACCTTTTCCCGGAGCACGGATGGGGCAAAGGGACGGAATGACTCCCGGTATTTCACCTTGAGATTCAGGGTGGACTGCATGCGAGGAGATCTGGCGTCTCCCAGAATGGACCGGCCGCCGAGCGCCCGCGGACCGAACTCCATCCGGCCCTGAAACCAGCCGAGCGCCTTCTCCTCGCCGAGTGCCTGGGCACAGGCGTCGATGAGATCCTGGTCCGAGGGCATGACGGTGAAGCGGGCGCCAGCTTCCCGCAACTGGGTTTCGATCTCCTGCTGAGAGAACCCGGGACCGAGGTAGGAGCCGAGCATGGTATCGCCGGTGGGAGCGGGCCTGGGTTGACCGCGATAAAGGTGATGCGCGGCAAGTGCTGCGCCGAGTGCGCCGCCGGCATCGCCGGAAGCGGGCTGGATCCACAGGTTGCGGAAGTGGCCGTCGCGGAGGATTTTGCCGTTGGCGACACAGTTGAGCGCCACACCGCCGGCCAGGCAGAGGTTCGGGATGCCGAACTCGGCCGCCAATGACCGGGTCATGCGGAGGACAATCTCCTCGAGCGCGGCCTGTACGGAGGCGGCGATATCCATGTGGAACTGTGTCAATAGCTGTTCGGGTTTGCGGGCCGGTTCGCCAAACAGCTCTTCAAAGCGGCGGTTGGTCATCCGGAGGCCGGCGCAGTAGTCAAAATACGACTGGTCAAGCCGGAAAGACCCATCCGGCTTGACGTCGATGAGAGACTGCAGGATTTTGTCCTTGAACCTGGGATCGCCGTAGGGAGCCAATCCCATGAGCTTGTACTCACCGGAGTTAACCTTAAAACCGGTGTAGTAAGTGAAGGCCGAATAGAGTAGTCCGAGCGAATGCGGGAACTGGATCTCCCGAACGAGTTGGAGGTCCCGGCCTCGCCCGATACAGACCGACGTTGTGCTCCACTCGCCGACCCCATCCATGGTGAGGACCACGGCCTCGTCAAACGGCGAGGGGTAGTAGGCGCTGGCGGCGTGACTCAGGTGGTGCTCGGTGAACAGCAGCTTGGCGTTCCAGTCGCAAGGTCCGGCCACTTCGGTCAGCGCCTTGGCGAGAAGGTCCTTCTGAAACAGCTTTTCCCGGATCCAGAGCGGCAGCGCCATGCGGAACGAAGAGAAGCCTTGTGGGGCAAAGGTGAGATAGGTTTCCAGCAGCCGTTCGAACTTGAGAAACGGTTTGTCGTAGAACACAACCGCGTCAAGTTCCTCGCCGCGAATGCCGGCCTGCCGCAGGCACCAGTCGACGGCGTTGCGAGGGAACCGCGCGTCGTGCTTCTTCCGGGTGAACCGCTCTTCCTGAGCGGCACCGGAGATCCGGCCATCGACGAGCAGTGCGGCGGCGCTGTCGTGGTAAAAAGCGGAGACACCAAGAATTTTCATCGGGCTGGCCTAGAAGAGGGTGTAGATGAACGGAGCGATGGCCGAACCCTGCGCGAGGATCAACAGCGATCCGAAGATGAGCAGGATCAGGACAATCGGGATTAGCCAGAATTTCTTCCGGTTGCGGAGAAACGCCAAAATTTCTTGCAGAAAACTCATATGGGATCCTTCAATCAAAACTGATTTTTCATCGACTCCGGCGCCGGACCAGGCGGATCGCGAGGGATCCAGTAGCTGGCGGCGGACGGGTCCCACCGCAGCGGCAGCAGTTTGGTGCCGATCAGCCGGAGAAAAAGGCCAAAAGGGGTAAAGATGCCGTAGAAGAGAATGGCGAGAAAGACCGGCTGGGTAACTTTGGCCAGCAGCAGGCCGAAAGCGGTCCAGAGGCGATTGAGCGGAGACAGTACGGCGGGAATGGCGAGCGCCAGCAGAAGGAACGCGGCCGAGACGCCAGCCGCCCACAGGCGGACCGGCAATCCATGCAGTAGCGGCCAGAGGCAGATGGTAAGAAAGAAACCGGAAAACACCAGGCCGAAGTTGCGATTCGACGAGCCGGTAACCTCCATTTCCCGAGAATGTAAGTCTTCATGAGCGAGGGCCAATCTATTCTCTCCTTCCCTGTGCAGCGGTCACTGCGTTAGCCGCTCGGCAATGATTTCAGCCAGCACACGGTTGCCGGTTACGTTAAGGTGCATGTCCCGGCGGTAGTAAAGTTCACGGCCGGCGGCGCGCTGCCGCATCGGCTCGCGCGGGTCGATAGCGGGAATGTCCATCTGCCGGCAGTCGGCCAGGACGGTTGCCGCATAGTCATCCAAGAACGCCTGGATCCTGGATGTCTGAAAACTGGAATCAACGGTCTGCATGCTCCTGACTGTTTCTTCGACAGTTTCTGGTTCAATCTGTATCTTTGCCGGAATCAATAACACGGTGAGGCGCATCCGGTGTTGGGCGGCGGTTTGGGCGGCCAGCCGGATGGTCTCCCGGTGGGCCCGTTTGGCGCGGGGTAGTGTTGCGGGAAAGGTCTGGAACCAGTGGTGCTGATTGAGTACCTGCGTGACGAAGCCGAGATCGAGCGAGGAAAGCTTCCGGATTTCATTCATGTAGCGGATCACGCGGAAGGGTTGTGTCACCGGAGAGTCGACATTATGCAGCAGCATCCGGAAGCGGGAGAACGAATAGAGGATATTGGGGCCCACCGCGGTACGGACAACCGAGGCGGTACGGCTGCGGGTGATCCAGTTGCCAAGGTTATCGGGGTCGGCGAAGACGATGAACTCCGGTTCGCGTTGTTGGAAGGAGCCGTCGGGCTGCTCGACCAGGTAAGGCCGGTCGTCGGTGCGGGTCATGTCGAGTAGATCATTGCCGAGGTAGATGGCCAGAATCAGGTCGTCCGGCTGGAGCGGGACCATATCGACGGCGGCGCGACGCAATGACTGATAGGGAGAATAGCGGCCAACGCCGCCGTTGAGGACCTCAGCCGGATGGGCAGGATCGCGCCGGGTCAGCAGCTGCTCAAGCACGTTGGGATAACTTTCCGGATTACGGCAGCCACCGGCCGTCTGCGAGTCGCCGACGACGGCGATGCGGCGTGAGCCTGGCGCCTTGTGGTCGGCCGTTGGCGCGTCCTCGAAAAACTGGCGGTTGTTGGTCCGCATCAGCAGATAGCCGTCGCCGTACTCGGGGAAATGACTCTTCATTTCGGTGTCTGCCGGCTGGCCGCGAAACCCGAGTTCCTTGTCTCCCAGGTTGTTCGGTTCCGGTATCTGGACGCCAGCCAGCCAGAGGCCGGCCTCCAGCAGAAGGAGGCAGATGACCCCGGTTACGGCAGAAACCGTCAATCCAATCAGCCACTGCCGCTTCATCCGTGTGCCTCCCGGCCGGCCGGCAGTAGAGGGTCGTTGAGGCCCCGCGGGAGGGCGTGACGGTAGATGGCGGACATGGAATCGATACAAGCCTCTGGAGAAAAATGTTCCCTCATGGCCCGCCGTGCGGCGGCGGCCATCTGCCGGCGGCGTTCGGGGTTATCGACCAGCACACGTAAGCGGCCGGCGAGAGCAGCCGGGTCTCCGGAAGGAAACAGCAGGCCGGTTCGGCCGTCATCGACCAGTTCGGGATTCCCGCCAACACGAGAGGCGACAACGGCACAGCCGGCCGACATGGCTTCCATGAGGGAGTTGGAAAGGGCTTCCGAACGCGACGGCTGAACAAAGATATCCATCCGGCGCAGCCACTGCTCGGGCGTGCGGGTGGCCGGTTCGAAGCGGCAATCATCACCGAGGTCCAGCTCAGAGGCCAACCGGCGCATCTGGTCTCCCGCCGGTCCATCGCCAACGAGCGTCAAGCGGACTCCAGGGCAGACACGACGCAGCTCCGCGAAAGCGCGTAGGAGAATGTCCACCCCCTTCTCGGGGCGGAACCCACAAATCGTGCCGATACGAATCCCGGCCGTCTCCGCGTCCGGGTCACCGGCCGGCTGGAATCTGTCGGTGTCGACCGAGTTGTAACAGAGGTGGATGCGGTCGGCGGGGACCCCCTCTTCGAGCAGATGGTCGCGCATTGCCAGGCAGTTCACCACTGCACCATCGGCAAGCCGGTCGGAAAACCGCAGGGCGCTGCGCTGCCAGCCCGGTGTGAGCTCGCGGCTGGCACGCTGGCTGGAAAGCACCACGGGAACGCCGGCCGCTCTCGCCACCGGCACCAGAAAGATGTTTAATGGAACATCGAAGGAGTGCGCGATGGCGATGCGGTGAACACGCAGATACCGCCGGAAGCGCCAGGCGCAGGCCAGCAGGTGGCCGGGCCGCTTAAACGAACGGAGGCCGATTTCATAGAGAGGGATGCCGGCATTCCGGATCTCCTGCAGCCGTATCCCTTCGGCGCGAAACACGGCCACGTGCGGTGCAAACTGGCGGCGGTCGAGCCGCAGGGCCGTTTCCGTCAGCTGACGTTCCGAGCCGCCGAGATCGAGGTAATAGCTAGCCAACAGGACGGGGATCGGCGTCTGGACAGCATGCGGACCGGCTCCGGACAAGGACGAGGACATGGCAGGCACCTAGACGGATCTCCGCGGCGGAAGCCGGAGACCGGGGGCCGGGGAGGGGCGCAATCCGGGCGCCGGACGTTCCGGAGATGGCATGGCCTGCAACTGCGACTGGCGCCGTTCCACCAAACGATAGCTCGCTTCTCCCAAACCGGCCAGCACCGGAATGTAGGGCAGGTAAGCATTGCTGCCGAACATACTGTTGAAAAAGTATCCGATGGTCGCCAGCTCCAGACACATCACAATGCAGTAGTTCTCACTCCATCCTTCCAACCGCAGCCACATCCGCCGGGCGCGGTCGATCCTCCATAGCGAAGTTCCCAGGAACAGGGCATAAAAGACGAGGGCTGGAAACCCGTTTTCGCTCGCCACCTGGCCGAGCGTGTTATGCGGCGCCAGCCACTTGGCTCGCCGTCCGGTCACGGTGGCGTCGTGGTACTCGGCCGCCTGGAACTGTCCGATTCCCACGCCGGTAATGGGGTGCGAAAAGGCCAATCGAATACTGGTTAAAAATAGCTCGGAACGGGATCGGCTTGAAGCTTCCGCTTCACCTTCGGCGCCGGATATCTCCGTTTCGTTGTTGTCCACCAGCGTCATGATGCGCTGCATGGAATAGGCCGGGACAAAGGGGAGGACCAGAAAAAGAGCGAGAACGCCAACAATCACCGCTTTCAAACGGACCTGCCAGGTGGACCACAGGATCCCCATGATGCCGACCAGAACAATTGTCAGCACACCGCTGCGTGAACCGGTGCGCAGAACCAGCAACAACACCAACCCGCCCACGCCACCCGACAGCAACTGCATCAGGATGCCGGCGCCGGGACGGATGGCCCGATAGACCAGAAAGGGAAAGCCGAACAGGAGCAACGCCGCCAGGTCATTGGCATTGGCCAGCGTACCGATCTCCATACTGAACCGGTCCTTGAGCGACTTGCCGAGCAAAAAGCTGATCATCGCAATCTGTAGCGAGCACAATCCCACCACCAGCCCTACCGTCTTCAGAAGAGACAACGAGCGGGTATTCCCGCTCACCACATAAAACACCAGTAGCGAGGGCAACCAACTGCGTGTCAGAATCTCCAGGCTCGCACCCCGGTCGTAGCTGAACGGAAGCACAAGCATCGCCCATCCGGTAAATAAAATCAGGCAGATAGAGGCTTTGGAAAAAAATATCCGCCGGATTTCGCCGCTGCTGAAGGCGCAGAAGAACGCGGCGATATTCAGCAACACCGGCCAGAGCGGTACCCGGATGCCAGTGATCACGTAGAGAACTTCCGGCGCCCGGCTGCAGATTACATACACGTCCAGCAACAGGAGCACCGCAATCAGCCAGGGCGTCGACTCCTCGACAAATCCGGGGGCGGTCTTTCCGGCCGGAGGAGCGGAAGCGGAAGCACCCCGTTGCCGCATTGCATACGGAAAAGCCCCCACTTGAGGGGACAAAGGGGTTCCAGACATAAAAAAACACCGATGGCGAAGCGTGGTTCCGCTTCCCTCGTAGTGTAACATCGGCATAAACGGTGCGGCGCATTAACAATCCCGGCATTCCCTCTGGAACAGACCGCTTTTCTATCCAATGAACCTTTCAATCGCGCCCCGGAAATGGGCTCTGCTGGCCGTTCTGGCAGCTGCATTGGCCACACCGATCGTCATTACCCCGGCGTACCTGGGAGATACCTACCGGTACGCCGTGGAGATCGCCACGCACCGGGCGGGGCAGGAGGCGCCGTACTGGGAGTTTGGGCACCTGTTGTGGCGGCCATGGGGTGGCCTGGGCGTAAGCCTGTGCGGCGCCTGGCTGCGAGACTGGCTGGGGGACAACGAGACGCTGGCCGGGGCAAGATTCCTGATTGCCACCAATTGGGTGGCTGGAGCGGTGGGCCTACTGCTGCTGGGCCTGTTGCTGGAGCGACGGTTACCCCGCTGGGCGGCCTGGACGGCGGCCGGCAGTTGCGCCGCAACAAATGCTTTATTGAGCTACCAGCAGGCCGGCGCGCCGTATGTCACCGGATTCGCCTTCACCACATTGGCGTTGTATCTGCTGGCAATACCGGGCCGCTGGCGGCCGGTACAGGCCGGGGCCGCTTACGCCATGGCTGTCTGCGTCTGGTTCCCGTATGCGGTGGTCGGGTTGGGTGTCGTGGCGGCGGCGTGGTTTTGGCGGAGCGCGCAGGACCGGCGCAGGGCCGTCGTGGAGCTACTGGCCGCCCTGGTGACGGTGACGGCCGGCTGGTATCTGTATGCCATCTGGCAGAATGGATTTCACTCGCTGGCCGAGATCCGGCAATGGGTGGCGGATTCCGACAACGGGTGGAACCAGCGGTTGAACGTAGTCCGGTCCGTGACGGGGATTCCGCGGGGCTGGCTGGATCTGGGTGGGGACACGGTGACGCTGAAGCGCTGGTTCTTCCGCGATCCCTATCACGCAGCCGAGTTGCTGGATGTGGCTGGGACGCTCGGCTGGAAGCTGGCGGCTTTTTACGGCGGCATGGCGGGAGTGTTGTGGGGCGTATGGCGGAACCGGGAAGCCAGGGAGTGGCGATGGATTGCGGCGGGTGCCTGGGGTCCGTTGCTGGCATTCGCGTTCTTTGTTTTTGAACCGAGTTCGGCAGAACGGTTTCTGCCGGCGTTCCCGTTCGTTTTCGGCGCTGTCGGGGCGGCATTTGCCGGACGCGGGGCGCCGGCTGTTCTGGCGGCCATGCTGCCGTTCGCTATGCTGCTGGGCAACCTGCCGGCTCTTGGCGGCACCGGAGCAGAGCGGAGGGATGCTGCGGCTGCCCGACTGCAGGCGGTACCGGCCGGTTCCAGAGTCATGTTGCTGAATCTTCGCGACGAAATCTATCAGGCGGCGAACGCAGCGATCTTCGACCGGCGGCTGAATGACCCGCAGCGGCCATTTACGGACATCATCGAAACCGGCTCGGTGCGGGCGCCGCACTGGCGCCGGGAGTTCTCGCGGCACGCGCAGAAAGCGTGGAGGAATGGACTGGAGGTGTGGGTCTCCGAACGGGTGTGGGCGGAGATCCCGGCTCGGGAGTGGCAGTGGGTGGAAGGGGACGAACCGGCGGTCCGGTGGCCAGACCTGCCAGCTTTCTTTGGCGGCCTGGAGACCGATCAATCGGTACACGCGGGAAGAGACGGCTTTCGCCGGCTGAAACGCAGTGCAGGCAATCAGGCGCGGCTGGCAGCGGCCGGCCCGTGACGGGAAGCTAACGGGAGCGCTTTTTGTTTCTATTCTTCCTGGCCGCCTGAATCTCTTCCGGCGTTCGCGGAGGCGAAAGAAACCGCTGTTCCGGCGGGACCTGATCAGCGGGTACGCCGGCCATCACGCCGGCAGTGGAATCCAGCAGTACCTTGATATCGGCGCCGATGTCGGTGCCGTCGGTGGCCGCGCCACGAAACCGGCTTGACTCATCGAGTCGGAAATCGAGGTTGCCGCCATCGTAGAAGGGCAGATCCTCGTAGGCGCCGATAAAAAAGTTGTCGGCCGGCTGCAGATTCGGTTGGACATCGATGAAGACGTTCTTGCGGATTTCGGCGTTCGGGAAGTAATGCGCCAGAACGCGGTCCCCGTTCGGAATGCCCTCGCCGACAACGCCATACGAACCGTAGGAGATGATGTTGTTGGTCAGACGGACGCTGCGGTGCGGGTTGCCGTCGGCGACGAAGATCGAGCCGCCCTGCCGGACAATCGTGTTGTGATCGATATCGATCTCTTCTGCGCCGTTCAGCATCTGGAACATCCGGCCGCCACAACCCCAGTGGCCTCCGATGTCGTAGAAAAGGTTATTCCGCACCGTCACGCGCCTGGTTTTACCCAGGCCGGCGCCTTTCTGCCAGTCGTCCGTACCAAGGATGTTGATGCCGCACCCGGCATGGCGAATGATGTTGTTGGTGATGCGGATATCTTCCACCACCGCCTCGGGCACGGCAGCGTTTTCGGTACGAACCGTGAGGACGATGGCGAAACCGATCTGGTGGTGCTGCCACGCGTATTCGAGGATGTTGGAGTCGAGCGTCACGTTGCGGCCCATTTTGATCTCAAACAGGTTCTTGACCGACCAGGTAGTATCGGGAGCCGCCGCGTCCGGCTCCCGCCAGCTGAGCGGCTTGACGAGATGGTTGTGGCGGATCTCAATATCGGAGGGAACCAGGTTGAGAATCGAGGGCTCCGAGCCGCCGAGAATGATGTTTTCGGCGGCGCCTTCCAGCCGGTTGTTCAGAATGCGAATCTGGCCGGGACTGTTCCAGATGGCGATGGCCTGCGTGTCCAGGTTCGGTCGCTTGAAATCGGCGATGTAGGAGTGGGAAACCTCCAGATTCCGGCCGTTGAGCGCAAAGCCGCGTACGGAGCCCTTCTCCGGATCGCCATGAACATAGACACGGTCGAAGATGATGGTGTGGGGGAACTCCTCGACTGTTTTTTCCCGGCCCGAACCGATATTGACGATGTTCCAGTTCCATCGTCCCGGAACCACGCCGATTTCGATGCCGGTAATGCGATAGTGGTGTGCCGCTCGAACCGTGCCCAGGGCCGGATCGGTGTTGTTGGACAACAGTTTTGGCATCTGTGCGGCATGTTCAAGACCGACTCGATGACCACCCGGCGGCAGAAAATCGGTATTCACCGGCCGGATATCGATCCACCCTTCGCCTTCTTTGGGTGGAAGGAAGAGATTGCCGATATAGCTCACGCTGTTTTCCAGAAGGATGGTGTCTCCGAGCTTGGCTTTGTTGACGGCCTGTTGCGGGTCTTCCCCTTCGCGCACAAGGTAGGTTTGCGGTCCTTCCGGGTCTGTCGTTTGCGGGGCAGCGGCACAGGAGCCGATGATGAGAACCAGAAGGGGCAGTAGACGGCGCATATAGTTCATTCCTTAACTGCGTTGGGGGGGGCAGTGACCCCGTCGAGACGATAGTATCCAACCCGGCTGCCGGTCGTACGGTTGGCGGAAATATGGAGAAATGGCTTCTCAAACAAGAGATAGAAGACGGCGCCGGCGATCAGCGTGACCACCAGGGCGACAGCAAAGAGAAGGACGTAGAGCCAAGCGGAGGCGGCATCTTCCGGAAGGAACAGAGGAACCATCCGGCGAAGACCGTGCAGGGCCATGCCGTGCACCAGATAGTAGGAGTAGCTGATATTACCGGCCCAGCGCAGAGGATCGAGTGAAAAGAACTGCGCCAGCCAGCCCTTGTAGAACAGTCCGTAGGCGACGAACCAGAAACTGGCCAGGAAAAAGAGGCCCGTATAGGAGCCGGGCCGGACGTGGAAAACCGGTATCGGCTGCAGCGGATCGGGGACGATCCAGCCGATCAGCGCGAGGTTGGCCAGAAACGCCGTCACCGCCAGAAACTCGCCCCGGCGGCTCAGAAACCTCTCCAACTGGCCGTTTCGGGCGGCCTCCCAAAGCAGGCAGCCCGCTAAGAACATGATCATTCTGGGGTGGGCGGCAAGACGCAGGGCGCAGAGCGTCAGATATCCCGCCGCTAAGGCGAGAAGAACGAGCATTCGCACCTGCCAGCGGCGTTGACGCAAGCCCGTCCCCATCACCACCAGCGGGCCGGCCAGATAAAACAACCATTCGTAGCTGAGCGACCAGGCCTGCGTGATCATCGGTTCGATGGGGAGAATACCCGGTAGCATCAGCAGGTTGGTGAGAAGGTAGATGGCCAGTTCCCTGCCCCCGGCCGGCAGCTTGCTTTTGTCCGGAAAGACAAAAGAGAGCAGGACATAGCAGATGAACACGGCCAGAAAGACCGGGTACAGACGCTCTGCCCGGCGCCGAAGATACGGCAGAAGACGGAAGTCGGAGCGCAGCATCACGCCGTACATCAGATAGCCGGACAATACGAAGAATAGGTCGACACCTGTATGACCGATGGTCGACAGAAACAACGAAACCGAATGCGCTGGCTCCCGTCCACCGGCATACGGAAAGAACAGGGAGTGAAAGTGCACCAACAAGACCATCAAGGCCGCCACACCGCGCAGCCCTTCCATGGGAAGGATGCGACCCGGGGAGGGGGGCAACTCAAAATATTGTTGGCAGAATTGCTTCACAACCCCGGCTTTCGGTGCGCGGCGTTCCCTTCGTATCGGTTGTCCATCCGCATAGACAACACAAAACGAACCCACACGGTCTCCATCTCCTCAATTCTAGCTTCTTCCTGATATATCGACGGAAAAGGCGGAAACTTCACCGGTGGGCCTCGGACGCCGAACGATATACTATCGGCATTGTGGACAATTTGCGTCTCTCTGTCGGATCCGGCTCCGGCCAGACCGCATCTGTTGCGGCTGAAAGCAGGCCTGTGGCGTGACGGCGCGCGTCATCATTGTCATCCCCTGCTATAACGAGGCCTCGCGATTCCCGCTCCATCCGTTTCTGGACTTCGCCGCCGCGCATCCGCACATCCGGTTTCTGCTGGTCAACGACGGCAGCCGGGACGGCACGCTCTCGGTCCTCAACCAGGCCGCACAGGCCGCGCCCGGGCAGGTGAGCGTCCTCAACCAGCCGGTCAACCGCGGCAAGGGGGAGGCCGTGCGAGCCGGTTTTCTAGCCGCAATGGAGCAGCGGGACAGCGAGGCCGTGGGCTTCTGGGATGCCGATCTGGCCACTCCGCTCGAACAGATTGACGATCTGACTGAGGTGCTGCTGAGCCGTCCGGAGTTGGCCATGGTCTTTGGCGCGCGGGTGAAGTTGCTCGGGCGCAATATCGAACGCCGCCCGGTGCGCCACTACCTCGGCCGTGTCTTTGCCACCGTGGTGTCGATTGCGCTCCGGCTCCCGATCTATGACACACAGTGCGGCGCCAAGGTCTTCCGCGTATCCGAGGAGGTCCGGGAGTTGTTCGGCCAGCCGTTCACTTCGCGCTGGGTGTTCGATGTCGAGATCCTGGCCCGCTTCATCCGCCGCCGGCGCTTTCAGATGGCGTCGGTTCAAAAGGCGATCTATGAGTATCCCCTGCCCTGCTGGCGGGATGTGGCTGGGTCACAGGTGCGGCCGAAGGACTTTTTCCGGGCTTTCTGGGACGTTGTCAGGATCTACCACCGCTATATGAAATAAGACAGGACTACAGTGGCCATGCACAACCTGACTACTGTGGTCATATTGATAGCTCCGCCGCCGGCGACGCGTAGACGATGCCCGGGCCGACACGCGCCGCATGCGTTCGGCCGCGCTGGCGATGCAGGCGCAGAACCGCGGCCTCATCCCGGAGGTAGTAGACCGTTACGGCTCGCGTATAGATGTCGGCCGGTTGGTCGACCACGAGGATATCCTTGTCGCGGAGTTTGGCGATGAGCCGCTGCACGGTCTTGCGGGATAGACCGGTCGCTTTGCCGATGCCATCGTAGCCGGCGGCGGCAAGCATCCCTCCCTTCCCTGGCCGCGCGATACCGCGGAGGAACTCGAGGACCGACCGTTCGGCATTACTCAGGACGTCTTCCATCGACTGGATGGGGCGGACCTGACGGCCGGCAAGCAGCGCTCCTGACTCTGTTCTCCAGATGGAGGAAGGGGGAGGGGACTCGAACTCGACTACAGTAGTCATGTTGCGATCGACCACTGTCGCCACGTCATACGTGGCCACAGTGGTCACATGATCTTCTGTGCGAGACAACAGGTGAGAGGACACGCCGAGACCGACGGCGGGGGTGTGGATAAGGTCCTCCAGCTCGGAGGGATCGAAGGCGAGGTTCGCCTTTGATTTAGATCGCGGCCGTTCTGGCTTCGACATCGACACGTTCCTCCGATTGCCACCCGAATTGATTGAGCAGCAGAGTGGTAACCGCCTCGTAGTTCTCCAGGGCCTTCGACTCGGGGTCGAAATCGGCCAGCAGGCGGTGGGCCCGGCTGGCGCGAGCCACGGCCTGATCGGTGCGAACGGCGGGGAGCACGGGGATGGAGTAGGTGGCGCCGAGTTGCTCGATCATCTTCATCACAATGTCGGTCAGGCCGAAGCGGCGGTTGACGATCGTGGGCAGCAACCCGGCGGCGGCAATGGGCACCTCAACACTTTCGCTGATGGTTTTCGAGGAGAAGATCGTAGCCCCGGCGCCGGAGACGCTGAGCGTGTCCATGGATACAGGAATCAGCACATTGGTGCAGAAGACCATCGAACAGGCCTGGAGAAGGGAAATCGATGGGGCAACATCCACGATGATGGCGTCGTAGAGCCGTTCGTAGGGACGGAAGGCCTTCTGGAAGACGTGCTCGCGGCCGTAGCTGGTGAACAGGCGCTGTTCCATGGCGCTGGTCTCACGGTTGCCGCAAAGGATGTCGAAATGGGGAGCGACATTGGCGACGCAATCCTGTAGCCGGAGTTGGTTGAGGATGAAGTCGGCGATGTAGAACTCCGGTTTGATTTTCAGGGTGATGGCGATTGAACCCTGCGGGTCAGCGTCAATCAGAAGTGTACGGAGGCCGCGGCGGGCCATACAGTGCGCCAGGGCAATGGCGGTGGTAGTCTTTCCGACTCCGCCTTTCTGATTGCCAATCATGAGCTTGATCATCTTGGCGATAGTCCCCTTATCGGGCCGGTTTCGGCGGCCAGGATTGCTGAATCTTGCGGACATCGTACTCGGTCCATAAGCGGTAGCCATTCTTCGGATCTCGCATCGGCTCCTCCATTCGACCGTCAACCAGCATGCGATAGAGGGTGCGAACAGAGATGTCAAGAATTCTGGCCACTTCGGCGCTCGTGTAGACTCGCTTGGACATAATGCAGCGTCGCGCTGCCCTTATGGTACCGAAGAGAAGGGACGCCATTCGGGGAAAGTTATGACACGATCAGAGTTCAACACATGACTACTATAGCCATGTTTAACATGACCCCTGTGGCCGGGTAGATGGATTTACGGCCAAGCACACGCTAGCGAAAATCGAAGTGCCTCGCTGACGGCGGCGGGCCCGGGCGGCGGAGGCGAAGTGGGCCGCCCGTGTGCTTGGCCGTAAATCTTGTGTGCTTGGCCGTAAATTTCGGTCCTCTCCCATGTGCTTGGCCGTAAATTTCACCCCTTGCCCGTGTGCTTGGCCGTAAGTCCAGCGAGCCGCCCTGTGGAAAAATAAGACAAGCCAACTACTTTCATAGACTTAGCACTTACGGCGAAGCACACGGGCCTGATTCTTGTTTGTTTTCAATCACTTGAGAGCCGACTTACGGCCAAGCACACAAGATTTACGGCCAAGCACACGGGCCTTGATTTCGGATAAACTCTATAAGTTATTGAAAATAAAGAACTTTCTCTGGTGTCGATTTTTGCACCGACTCCCTGTATATGTATATGTATATATAGGCATTACAGTACATGGCATATACAAGGCAACGCTTTTTCCAAATAAGGCAAGCGAGGAGTTAGCGTGTGCTTCGCCATAAATCGCTGGAGTGAAACGTGTTTCCGTAGTAAAACTCAAGAAGTGCCGGTGTGAATCCACCTCTTCTCGCTCCTGAACCCACATCCCCATTGCCCGTTCCCTTGTCTCTGTCCGCCGGGTTGGAAGCAGGCCGGATCAATCTCTCCGTCGAAGAGGAGAATCTGGCTTCGTTTCCTTTTGCCGTGCTCGAGCAGCGTGTTGGCAAAAAGCTGGCAAAGCTTGAGGTGAAGGGCCGTAAAACACTGCCAGATGGAACCGAGATGAGTGTCGTGTGGCAGGTGCAGGGGAGTCCGGAACTGGGTCTTCCGACCGAGCAGGATCTGGACATTTTCGTTGCCATCGGCGTGCTGACCTTCCGCAGTCATTTTTCCAAAACGGTGGTCTTTCAGGGCAGGGAAATCGCCCGGATTCTGAATATGGCCAACGTGCACGGCAAGTTCTATGACCGCCTGAAACTGGCGATGGACCGGCTGATCGCGCTGCGGTTCCGAGCCGTTGCGCAGACCGACCGCAGTGAAGACGTGAAGTGGACAAACATCTTTCAGGAAGCCAGTTTTACAGCTAATCGCGATACAGGCCGATGTGAAGGGTCAGTGACCTGGACGGACAAGATCATTCATGCGATGGATAGCGGCTTTTTTCGCCTGTTCGACACGCAGCGCTACATGCAGCTCGACGGACTTACGGCGAAACACATGTACCGCTACCTGGCGGTGGCGTTTGAGAGCACCGACGTCGTAATTGCCGATCTGCGAACCGTGGCGACGCAATACCTGGCGATTCCGAAACCGCCGGCCTACTTTTCGCGGCTGCTGCAAACGGTGGAACCGGCCCTGGAGCAACTGCTGCGGCAGGAGATCGTGGGCAGTTGGCATGTCGTCTCGAAGGCGGATTGGCGGATTGCGATTCGCCGTCACCGCAACTACATACCGGAACGGCAGGTATTGCTGTCGCAGCCTGTGCCGCGGAATCTGGGGGAACGGCGGGAGCAGTGCCGGCAGATGCTGCAGCAGGCGGGACTGGAGGAGGAGACGATCAGGGTGGTTTGCGAGAAGACGGGTGCGTCGATCGAAAACTACGACGGGCTGGAACGGGCCGCCCGGTTGCTGGCGCATCTGATCCACGAAGAGGTATTGCCGCATGTCGCGGCACAGCTTATCGGGGAAATTCTGCAGAGTGGGACGGAGTACGAACAGTGGCGGGAGTCGCTTGACTGGCTGGAAATCGGGGTTCTGATCTGTGATCAGAAACGACGGCGGGGACGGCCGCTCCGGAACGGGGCCGGGCTGATCGTAAAACTGGCACGCGACACCGAAGCCCGGAGCCGGTTGGTGGGAACGACGGCGGCGCGAGGATGGCAGAGCGCATTCCGCAACCGGGAGGAGGCGCTTGCCAGGCAGCATGCCGAGAATGAAGAGCGTTTCCTGCTGGCCGACTACGAACAGTTCCGGGAAGAGCAGGCACGGCAGATAATGGCAGGTCTGCCGGAAGAGACGCAGACGCAGTTGCGGAACCAGAAGAGGCAGCAAAGCGGGATGCAGGACTGGCTGTCGAAGCTGAACGCGCAGCAGCAGAGAGAAGAAATCGAACGTGCTGTACTGGCCGACATTGCCAGGCAGCACCTGCCTCGCTACGAAAAGTGGCGCCTCCGCCGGGCGGCGCAGCAGGTCATGCTGCCGTTCCTTTTTCCGCCTGAGCAGGAGGAAGCTGCTGTTTCTCTTTGAGCGGCCCTTTCGACCGAAATGTGTGGCATAGCGGGATATTTTTGGCCTTCACGGCCAGCCGATCCGGATCTGTTGGACCGGATGAACCGGCTGATCTGGCATCGCGGGCCGGACGAAGGCGGCGCGTATACGAGCGGCGGTTGCGCAATCGGGATGCGCCGTTTGAGCATTATCGATTTATCGACGGGACGGCAGCCGATACCAAACGAAGACGAGTCGATGTGGATTGTCTTCAACGGGGAGATATACAACTACCAGGAACTGCGAACCGGCCTGGAAGCGAAGGGGCACCGGTTTCGCACCCATAGCGATACCGAAACGATCCTGCACCTGTACGAGGAGGAAGGGGTACAGTGCCTGGAGAAGCTGCGCGGGATGTTTGCGCTGGCCATCTGGGACGAGAGGCGTCAGGAGCTGTTTCTTGCCCGTGACCGCTTCGGAAAGAAGCCGCTCTATTATGCCCATCTGGAAGGGACCGGACCGTCAGCCGGCTTCTATTTCGGCAGTGAGCTGAAGTGTCTGCGTGAGGCCGGTGTTCCGATGGAAATCGATGCGGACGCCCTGCGGCTCTATTTCGAGTTCACCTATATCCCGGAACCACACAGCGCCGTACGAGCGGTACGGAAGCTGGCGCCCGGCGGGTGGTTGCGCTATCGCCGCGATGGACGGATGGAGCAGGGCCGCTATTGGCGATTCCCGGAGCCGGTGGCAAGGGCTGAACCCGGTGTAACGTTGGAACAGGCCAAGACGGACCTGCGTGATCTTTTCGATGACGCGGTGAAGTCCCGTCTGATCGCCGATGTGCCGTTAGGGGCTTTTCTGAGCGGGGGGATCGACTCCTCGCTGGTTGTGGCCAGCATGGCGATGCAGACGGGGCGCCCGGTGAAATCCTTCTCGATCGGATTTGCCGAAAGCACGCACAACGAACTTCCGTATGCACGGATGGTGGCCGAACGGTATAAGACCGATCATCACGAGATCGTCGTGCGGCCGGATTCCGCGGACCTGATCAACAAAATCGTGAGGCATTTCGATGAGCCGTTCGGCGACTCGTCAGCGATCCCGACCTGGATCGTCAGTGAGTTTGCCGCCCGGCACGTCAAGGTGGCATTGAGCGGGGACGGTGGCGACGAACTGTTCGGGGGCTACACCCGGCTCTTTTCCGCCCAGCGGCTTTTGTGGGCCGACCGTGTGCCGCGGCCGTTGCGCCGGTTGCTGAGCGGAGTCAGCGACCATCTGCCGTATTCGGCTTATGGCAAGAACTGGCTTCACATGATCAGCCGGCCGAGCGCGTTCACGCGCTACATGGAAAACAACACGGCGCCGTATCTGTTCCGGCAGCGGCTATACCGCCCCGAATGGGTGGCGCCGCACGATGAGGACTGGTACCGGCGGATGCTGGGCGACCAGTTGGCTTCGCCTGAGGCGGGATTGATCGAACAGGCACTCTATTACGAGACGGCGGTAAATCTGACCGGCGATATGTTGGTGAAGGTGGACCGGATGTCGATGGCGAACTCGCTCGAGGTGCGCAGCCCGCTGCTGGATCACCGGTTGGGGGAGATGGCCGCCAGCCTGCCGACGGAATGGAAGATGGGTGCCGGGGGGCAGGGAAAGAAGATTCTGATCGATTCGATGGCGGACCGTTTGCCACCGGAACTTCTGACGCGGGAAAAACAGGGTTTCGGCATTCCGCTGGCCGCATGGTTCCGGAATGAACTACGGCCGATGTTGGAGGAGTTGTTGCTGGGCAGACGTTTTCTGGAGCGTGGATTTGTGGATCCGGAGACGCTGCGAGCGACGATTACCGAGCACCGGACGGGGCGAAGGGACAATTCGATGTGGCTGTGGTCGTTGCTGATGCTCGAGCTGTGGATGCAGTGGATGGAACAGCCGATGGCGGTGGAACCGTGAAGGGCAAGCCGGCCATCGCACCGCTATTGAGCCAGTTCCCGGCATTCAATCATGCCTTCATGTTGCGCGAGATCATGGCGCTGCGGCAGGCTGGATTTTCGATTTACCCGATCTCGATCGTCGGGCCTCCGGTAGCGGTGGAAAAACTGACGCCGGACGAACGGACGGAATACGACCGGACTTTTTACGTCAACCAGCGCAGTCTGGCCGGGGTGGCTGCCGACCATCTGGCAACACTGCTCCGCCATCCGGCCGGGTACTTGCGGGGGTTGCGCGGCGCCTGGCAGATGGCCGGCGGCCGCGTGGCGGACTGGCCGCGTTGCCTGCGCTACTTCGCCGGAGCGGTGGTGGCCGGCCGGGCGATGGAGCGGGCCGGGTACACGCATTTTCACAGTCACTTCTGCTCGACGATCGCCTGGCTTGTGCTGCTGGTGTTTGAGAACCTGACGGGGTCCATTGCGATTCACGGACCGATGGAGTTTGACGATGTTGCCGGATTCCGGCTGGCGGATAAGATCAAGGCTTCGCGATTCATGGTGGCCATCAGTGACTATGGCCGGAGCCAGATGATGCGATGTGTGCCGGCCGATCAATGGGGAAAGATCCATGTCCGGCGCCTGGGTGTCGACACGGGGCTGTACCAACTGACGGAACCGCGGCCGGAGCCGCGGCCGTTCACACTGCTGTCGGCCGGCCGGCTGGACCCGGTGAAGGGGTTCCCGGTATTGCTGGAGGCGGTGGCGTTGCTGTGCCGCCGCGGCCTGGAGGTACAACTGCGGGTGGCCGGCGGCGGTGGGATGATGGACTGGCTGGAGCGGCGGCGGCGGGAGTTGGGGATCCCGGACGATCGGGTTATCTTCGAAGGTTGGAAGTCGGGGGACGAGATGCCGGCGCTCTATGCGCGGGCCGATGCATTTGTGCTGGCGAGTTTTGCCGAGGGCATTCCGGTGGTGCTGATGGAGGCGATGGCGCGCGGTGTGCCGTGCATTGCCACGGCGGTTCATGGTACGCCGGAGCTGGTGGTACATCGCGAGACGGGGCTGCTGGTGGCGCCTGGTAATGCCGAGGCGTTGGCCGATGCGGTGGTGCAACTGATCGAAGACCGGGAGTTACGGCTACGTCTGGCGACGGCGGGCCGCCGTATGGTCCTGGAGCGTTACGAGTTGAGCGAAAACACACGGGCGCTGGCGGAGCTGTTTGAACGGTTGCTGCCGGCCGGTGAGACGCGAGCCTCCTGATGCCTTCACCGGCCGAGATCTGGTTCCGCTTTCGGCAGGAGTGGGAGAACTACCGGTTATACCGGAGGCCGCCGGAGTGGCGTGACGGCCGGGAAGTTCCATGGCCGCTGGCGCTGCCGACGCGGGAGCAGGTGGCGACCCGGCTGCGTGGCACTCCTTTCGAGAAGCGTTTGATTGCACTGGCCGACCGGATTGCCGGCGGGGAAATTCCGGTCTTCGAGCAATGGGTCCGAGCGGGGGACCGGCCGGCTTGGCGGGCCGACTTTGCGACCGGCCAGCAGACGGATCTGTCGTATTTCCGCCGGATTCCGTATCTCGATGTACGAACGGCCGGGGATCACAAGCGGATCTGGGAGTTGAACCGCCACCAGCATCTGGTGACGCTGGCGCAGGCCTGGGTGTTGTCGCCGGACGATGCGCGTTACCTGACACCGTTGTGGCGCCAGCTGCAACACTGGATCGCCGACAATCCGTTCCAGTGCGGCATCAACTGGACGAGTGCGCTTGAGGTGGCTTTCCGGGCCTGGAGCTGGTGCTGGATCTGGCATCTGGCAGGGGACCGCATGCCGGGGGAGCTGCGGCAGGCGTTCCTGGAGTCGCTCTACCGGCATGGCCGGCATCTGGCCGTCAATCTATCGGTCTACTTTTCCCCGAATACGCATCTGTTGGGCGAGGCGCTGGTACTGGCGACGCTGGGGCATCTGTTTCCAGTGTTTCCGGAGGCGGAAGAATGGCGGCGGCTGGGCGGGGGGATCGTCCGGTCCCAGTACCGCTCCCAGGTGGCCGGTGACGGTAGCCACATCGAACAGTCGAGCTACTATCACGTGTACGCGCTCGATATGTTCCTGTGGTTTCAGGTGTTGGAGCCGCCCGGTGCGGAGGAGCGCGATGTGACGGACCGTATGGCGGAATTCCTGTCTGCGCTTGCGGGCGCCCAGGGGCGCATTCCGCTGCTTGGCGACGATGATGGGGGGCGATGTTTTCATCCATACGGGGACCGGCGCGCATTTTGCCGTTCGACGCTGGCCGTCCACGCGGCGATGCGCGGGGGCTCGGCCTCGCGTTGGCAGACAGAAGAGGCGCTGGCGGAGGTTGCGGTCTGGTGGCTGGGGGATCAGGCCCGGGCGGCTGGCGGTCAGGGGGCTGTGGCCGCAGCCGAATCCCAGTGGTTTCCGGATGTGGGCCTGGCGGTTTTACGCGCCGGGGACTGGGAGGTGCTGTTCGATGCCGGGCCGTTCGGCCCATGGAGTGGCGGGCATAGCCATGCCGACACGCTCAGTCTGACGGTGCGGCAGGGCGGGGAAGACCGGTTGGTGGATCCGGGCACTTTCACCTATGTCTCCGATCCGGCGTTACGGTCCTGGTTTCGGTCGGCGCGCGCGCACAATACCGTCACGGTGGGATGGTCCGGGCCAGATGGCGGGTGGAACGGCAATCAGGCGGAAGAGACGGGGCCGTTCGGATGGCGGGTGAAACCGGCCGTGCGCGTGCTGGCCCGAAGAAGCGGGGAAGACTATGAGTTCCTCGATGCCGAATGCCGTTATGGGCCGGTGACGCACCGGCGCGCGGTGCAGATCGATAAGCGTACGTTGGACTTATGGGTGGCTGACCGGATCGATGGGCCCGCTGGAGTGGAAGCTGAATTCGGCCAGCACTGGCACTGTGCGCCGGAATGGCCGGAAAAAGAATTGCTGTTTGCTACTGAAAATCCGGCCGAAGTGACGATAGAAGAGAGCTGGCGTTCACCGGTACTGCATACACGGGAACCCATCCCGGCGATCGCCGTGCGCTGGCAATCGGTATTTCCATCCCGCCGTGCCGCAGTTTTCCGGCTGGGCGGCAAGGCCGGCGCTCCGGTCCGGTTGACGGCACACTGGCAGGAAAAGCAGGTCACGCTGCGGTGTGGTTCCGGATCGGAAGGGTTGGATGGGGAAGCTGTGCTGAAATTGGAGCAAGGGTAGCGTTGATCAAAATGAATATAGCCATAGTGGGGTTAGGATACGTAGGGGCTGTCTCCGGAGCGTGTTTTGCGCAGATGGGACATTCTGTTTTCGGCGTCGACCGGGATGCATTCAAAGTGGATCGTATCCGGCAGGGGAAGGCGCCTTTCTATGAGCCCGGCCTGGAAGAACTGGTGACGGAGAACGTTGCTGCCGGCCGGTTGCAGGCAACGACTGTTCTGCGTGAGGCCCTCGCTGCGGCCGATGTGGCGATTGTCTGCGTCGGAACACCTTCCGACCGCAGCGGGAACCTGGGATTGGAACAGATGAAGCGGGTATGCGCCGAGATCGGCGATGAGGCCCGTGCGATGGGCCGTCCGATCGTGGTCGCCATCCGTAGCACGGTGTTTCCCGGTACCTGCCGCGAGGTGATTCTGCCGGCGATCGGCGAGGCGCCAAACGTCTCTCTGGTGGCCAATCCGGAGTTTCTGCGCGAGGGAGTGGCGGTCCGGGATTTTCTCGACCCTGCCCTGATTGTCGTCGGCGGCGATGATCAGGCGGCCGTGGCCAAGGTGGCCGCGCTCTATGCCTCATTGCCTGGTGAGACGGCTCTGGTCCGGTTGGAGACAGCCGAGATGATCAAGTATGCCTGCAACGCCTTTCACGCTTTGAAGATCTCCTTTGCCAACGAAATCGGCGCCTTGTGCGGCAAGGTCAATGTACCGGCGGCGGAAGTAATGGCGACGTTGTGCAAGGACACCCGGCTGAACACATCGGCCGCTTACCTGAAGCCAGGTTTTGCCTTCGGCGGATCGTGCCTGCCCAAGGACCTCCGCGCGCTCAACTATCGCAGCGTACGGTTGGATCTGCATCTGCCTGTCCTCGACTCGATACTCGATTCCAACATCCGCCACCTGATGCGCGCTGTGCAGGCGGTGCTGGACCAACCGCCGGGCAAAATCGGTATCTTCGGGCTTGCTTTCAAGGAAAATACGGATGACCTGCGGGAAAGCCCGGTCGTGCTGCTGCTGGAGCAGTTACTGGGGAAGGGCGTCGACCTGCGCGTCTTCGACCCGCATATCCGGATTGAGGACATCTATGGCTCCAACCGGGCCTTCATCATGGAGACCATTCCACATATCGGCCGGACAATGACCACTTCTCTTGAAGAGATGCTGAGCTGGTGTGACCGCGTGGTATTGACGCAGAAGCCCTCCGAGGCGGCCGCACAGGTCATTCGGGACTCGGGCCGGCCGGTACTTGACTTGGCCGGCGCGATGGTGGAAACGCCCAATACGATTGTTCCTTCTGTGGTTGCATAAACGAACGATTTTGCAATACGTGCGGCGTCTTTGTCTGGCGGAAGATGCCGCAATGCAAAAATCAATTGCCATTCTAAATGGAATGGCGATATGTTTATGCAATGAAGTTCGGATACGCACGCGTCTCGGGTGGAATGCAGGACACAGCGGCCCAGTTGGCGGCGCTTAAGGCAGCCGGATGCGAGCGGATTTTTGAAGAACGGGCCTCCGGTGGACGCTGGGAGCGGCCGGAGCTGCACCGGCTGCTGGAGCAACTCCGGCCGGGGGATGTCGTGACGGTATGGAAGCTCGACCGGCTGTCGCGATCGCTGCGCGACGTGCTGCTGTTGATGGAACGGCTCCGCGAGGCCGGGGCCGGGTTTCAAAGCCTGACCGAAGCGATCGACACAACAACGCCGGCCGGCCGGATGATGCTGCAGATGTTGGGTGCGTTCGCGGAGTTTGAGCGGGCGATGCTGCGGGAGAGGACGCGGGCTGGACTGCTGGCGGCACGGGCCGAGGGCCGGTTGGGGGGGAGGAGGCCGAAGCTTTCCCCTGGGCAGCGGACGGAAATTGTGCGGATGGTGAGCAGTGGGGAGAAGACCGCTGCGGCAGCGGCGCGTCTGTTCGAGGTGCACCCGGCTACGGTGGGGCGGCTGCTGGCGCGGGAGCGGGGTTAACCGCGGGTGGGAACCCAGAACCGGGCGTTGGGCCGGAAGAGGATGGATGCCGCGCAGAAACTGGCGGCCATCAGGACGAGGAATGTCCGGCATGGCGAACTGAGCCGTTTGAGCGGATTGCCTTCCGGTATAACCAGATCGGCCGCTGCGAGCAGATAGAAGGCTGCTTGCGGAATACCGCAGATGAGCGCCCATGGGGAAGGGAGCCAGGGGGTAGCGGCAAGAGCCGCCAGCAGAGCGAAGGGCAACAGGAGACGGGCCAGTTTGTGCGAGGCAAAGTGGAGCCGGAGCCGGTTATCGGAACCGAATAGCCGGGGCAGCTGGAACAGTAGCTGGTAGTTGCCGGCCAGTGTGCGGACCTTGCGGCGAAACTCGGTGGACAGAGTGGAGGGAACGTCGTAGACACGCGCCCCTTCTTCAAACAGCACGCGGTAGCCGGCCAGCAGGGCGAGCGAAGGGAGATAGACGTCATCGAGCAGGCAGCCGGCCGGAAGGGGTGCGGCCAGTTGGCGGCGCATGGCGTAGACGCAGCCGGTGGCGCCGATGGTGGAATCGATCGCGCTCAACCGTCTGCGGATCCATTTTTCATACTTCCAGTACAGGCCGACGTTGGCCTCACCGAGCGTCGTGCCATCGCGGATGCAGAGTTCCCCGCTGACGGCGCCGACGGCTGGATCGGCGAAACATTCCACCAGGCGGCGCAGACAGGCCGGTTCCATGGCCTGCCGGACATCGGTGAAGAACAAAAGATCACCCTGGGCTGTGGCAAGCCCGGCGTTGATGGCAAGCGCCTTGCCTCCGTGGGGAACGTCGAGAAGGCGAACGCCGCGGGCGGCATAGCTGCGGGCGATCTCCGCCGTCCGGTCGGTGGATCCGTCGGAGATGACCACGATGTCCATGCGGCCGGCCGGGTAGTCCATGGCCAGCAGGGAGTCGAGTTTTGCGGCAAGGTAACGCTCGCCATTGAAGACCGGGAGCAGGACGGTGACCGTGTGCGGGTTGAATCGGCGGAGGACGGGGCGCGAGAAGCGGCGCGCCAGCAGGGCGAGCAGGAGCGGGTAGAGGAAGAGGGTATAGACAACAAAGAATGCGGCGGCGGCAAAGATCCAGACCGCGGGATTCATTTCCGGGCGGCTCCGGCAGACAGGGACAGTTGTTGTTCAAAAGAGTCGATGACGCGGTCCCAGGAGAACCGTTCGGCGACCAGGCGCCGGGCGGCTGTGTCGATCCGGGCGGCCTCGGCTGGATTGTCGAGCAGACGGGCGCAGGCTTCGGCAAAGGCGGCGGGAAGGTCGGCGATTTTCAGGTGTTCGCCGTCGGTGTAGTCGAGGCCCTCGGCGCCGATGGTCGTAGAGACGGTGGGGGTGCCGGCGGCCATCGACTCGTAGATTTTCAGGCGTGTCCCGCCGCCAATGCGAAGCGGGACGATGGAGATGGCCGCTTCCCACAGATAGGGACGGATATCGGGGACGGTGCCGGTGACGGCGATGCGCGGCTCGCCGGCGGCGAGCGCGATAATGGCCGGATCCGGCTTGCGTCCGGCGATGGTGAGCCGGCAGTCCGGATGGGTCCGCCACAGCAACGGCAGAATCTCCCGTACGAACCAGACGATACCGTCAATGTTCGGCATCCAGTCCATGGAACCGGAAAAGACAAGGCCGCGCCGGGGGGGGCCGCCGGGCGGGGGGGCGAAGTAAGCCGTATCGACTCCGGTGGGAACGTCGCCGCAGCGGTTGGCGCCGAACTGGTTTCGGAAGTAGTCGCGGTCGGCGGAGGAGACGGCGATGACGGCGCGGGACCGGCGGCAGACGTCCCGCTCGTAGCTTTCCATCCGGGCCGACTGCAGTTGGAAGTAGGCACGGCGTGCGGCGCTACCGGCGTGTTCGGCGTGCCGTCGCCAGATCATGGTTTCGACGTTGTGTTGGAAGAGAACCGCATTTTCAAGCGACTCGACGTTCGGGGCGGAGGCGAGAAAATCGCAGATGATGTGGTCGTAGCGGTTCTCCCGGATGGCCGCCGAGACGAGGTGCCGCAGGCCGGGGGAAGCAGTGCGGGCGATGGCTACGGGCATGGGGTCGAAGAGCCCGCGTACGAGCTGAGCGGCGAAGGCTGCCGAGCCGCGCGGTGGGAGCCGGTGCGGTTCGGCGATCACGCGAGAGCAGTACTCGGGAGCGCGGGCCGGGCCCTCGGGTTGGTCCGGATCCGCAAGTCCGGCGAAGTGGACTTCGTGGCGGAGGTGCAGCCGCTTGACGATCTCCAGCGTGCGAATCTGGCCGCCGCGCGTGGTCGGATGCAGAAAGCAGGGGGCCACCCAGAGCAGCTTCATGACTGTGCCGGCAGGACCGGCGCCTCCTCGTCGGGGGCGGACTTGGCGCCGAGGGCCACTTCACTCCAGATGTCGAAGTTCAACAGCCGCCAGATGCGATCGGTGGCGTCTTCGCGGCCCCGCTGGTGGCGGTCAAGCAGTGCTTCCAGCGGCTTTCGTTCCACGTACTCGGCCAGCAGGGAGCCGGGCCGCGTCAACCGCGCAAGCAGCGGGGCGGCGGCCGGTTCCCGCAGCCACGACCGGAGAGGGGTTGGGAAGCCCATTTTGGGCCGGTAGAGAATATCGTGGGGCACCAGGTCCTCGACAGCCTTCTTGAGGATGTATTTTCCCTGACGGCTGCGGATCTTCAAATGGGCCGGCACGCGCGTGGAGAACTCGACAAAGGTGTGATCGAGGAAGGGAACCCGGCTCTCAATAGAACAGGCCATGCTCATCTGGTCCTGCTTCATCAGCAACTCCAGCAGGTAGGTCTTCATGTCGGCGTGCAGCAGCCGGGCCAGCAGGGGCCGGCCCTCGGTCTGCTTCCAGTAGCGGAGGAACCCGGCATAGGGGTCGGCCTCCGGCAGCCGGAACATCTCACTCCGCTCGGGTGCGGAAAACCCGGAATAGAAGTTGTCCAGGTAGAGGGATTCGATCTCTCCGCCACGGGCCAGAAACGTATGGCCCAACTTGCGCCGCAGGCCGGCCGGCAGCAGGGGGGAGGTTCCGATCTGTCCGGCCAGAGCGCCGCGCAGGGCTCCCGGTACAGCCGAGTAGTAGCGCATCGCCGCGAGGTTCCACTCATAGAAGCGGTAGCGGTGATAGCCGCCGAACATCTCATCGCTGCCCTCACCGGTCAGAACGACCTTCACCTGGCGGGAGGCCAGCAGGGAGACGAAATAGAGCGAGACGCTCGACGGCCAGCTGATCGGTTCGTCCTCGTGCCAGATCAGCCGGGGGAGAGCGTCGAAGAACTGATTCCGGCTGACGACGACTTCATGATGGTCTGTCCCGATGGCGGCGGCGACGCGGCGCGCATAGCCGAGTTCGCTATACTCCTGCTCACTGTAGCCAACGGCGAAACTGAGCACGGGTCCGCCGCACATCCGCTTCATCAGTGCCGCGATTGCGCTGGAGTCGACGCCGCCGCTAAGGAACATTCCCAGCGGAACGTCGCTCATCAGCCGCATCTGCACGGTCTCCTCCAGCCGCCGCCGGCATTCGGCGATCCACTCCTCGTCGGAGCGTTCCTCATGGACCGGCGCGGGGACATCCCAATAGGGCTCGATGACCAGCCTTGGTTCCGGACCAGACAGGTCCAGGGAAAGCCAGTGGCCCGGCATCAGCTTCCGAATGCCGGAGAACATGGTCCGGTCCCCGTTTGTGTAGCCGAATGACAGGTATTCGGCCATCTGGGAATCATCGAAACGGGCGGCGATCTCCGGATGGCGCAGCAGCGCCTTGATCTCGCTGGCGAATGCGAAAACACGGCCGTCCCACCAGTAATAAAACGGTTTGATGCCCAGCCGGTCGCGGGCGCAGGAAAGGACGCGGCGGCGGGTATCCCAGATGGCGAAGGCGAACATGCCGCGGTAGCGGGTGAGGCTCTCGGCGCCCCACTCTTCCCAGGCGTGCA
Organism: uncultured Solibacteraceae bacterium; assembly: GCA_964632345.1. GTDB lineage: Bacteria > Acidobacteriota > Terriglobia > Bryobacterales > Bryobacteraceae. The sequence continues at coordinate 29,054 of CAZWDD010000015.1, forward strand.
GAATCGTCTCCGTGTCGCAATGGGAGCGGTACCGATGGCCTTTCTGTTCGAGTTCCGGCCGTATGGCGGCGTGATTGAAGATCTCGCCGTTATAGACGATCGCCAGCGAGTTGTCTTCGTTGTACATCGGCTGCCGGCCGGCCTCGGAAAGGTCGATGATGCTGAGCCGCCGGTGGCCGAGGTGGGCATGCTGGTCGACGTGAAAGCCGAACGCATCGGGTCCGCGGTGTGCGATGGCGCGCGTCATCGCCTCCAGAATGCCAGGGGGAGGCGATGCGGGCCGCACTGTCAGGAATCCGGCTATTCCACACATATGATTTGAGAAACGTGGTTGTTGCGGCTCATATTTCGTATATCGGCGATTTTTCCGGTTCCTGTTGTCCCGGCCGAAACCGTACCGTACCGTACCGGCTCGCGGGTCTGCGGCGATTGGTCCGCCTACGGGCTATCCCAGAGATTCTCATCGTGCGGTTGTCCGGTCGGAAACGGTATCGGGGGCAAGCAGTTGATCATAGAGTTTCAAGAGATTGGCTTCAAACTGCGGGACAGAGAACATCCTTTCCACGCGCTGCCGGCCGGCGCGCCCCATGGCGGCGGCGCGTGCCGGATCCGCGAGCAAGCTTTCGATAGCGGCCGCTAACGCCTCCGGTTCGGCATGCGGAACGGTATATCCGGTCTCACCGTCGGCTACCGCTTCCGGCACGCCGTCGACGTCGGTGGCCACAACGGGCAGGCTCTGCGCCATGGCCTCCAGGATGACCAGCGGGAGGCCCTCCCAGTGGGTACTCAACACGAAAAGGTCCATTCCACCCAACAACCGATTCACGTCGGTCCGGAAACCGGCGAAATGGAATTGATCGGTCACACCGAAGCGGGCCAGATGCTCCTGCACGAAGGCATAATGCGCCCGGTGTTCGGGGTGGCGTTCATAGTCGCCGAGGATGACGAAGCGTAGGCCGGGATGGCGCTGCCGCAGCAGGGCTGCGGCGGCGATGAGAGTGGGGAAGTCCTTCTGTTCGGCCACGCGTGCGGCCATGACGGCCAGCGGTCCGTTGTCGGGCAGGCCCAGCTGTGTCCGTACTTCGGCGGGTGTGGCCTTTTGTTCCGGTACGGCAATGCCGTCATAGAGCACGGTTGCGCGTCCGGCCGCGCCCGGGTAGCCGAATCCGCGTTCCGTGTCACGGGAGACGAAGACGAAGCGGTCCACCAGGCGGAGCAGCCGCCAGTCCCGCTGCGGAATCGATTCGTTGCGATTGCGGACGTGGCTGATTAGTGTGCAACCGGCCAGCCGGGCCGCCACTGCGGCGTACTGCACGCCGGTCCAGTCTGCACAGTGAACCAGTTCGATGCGCCGCCGGCGGAACTGACGGGCCAGGCGCCAGGAGGCGGCCAGATAGGGAAGTGGGAACCGGAAAGAGGGTTCCTGGCGTGGGTAGGAGACGGCTGGTTGTCCGGAGGCGGAGAAGAACGCAGCCACTTCCGGCGCGTCGGCGGGGCAGAAGTAGTGACTATGGTAGCGTGTGGCGACCGCCCGTCCGATCCGCAGCGTTGCGTGTTCCGTGCCGCCGACGCCGGTCCAGGGCAGAATGTGGGCAACGTGTTTCATGCGGGGCGGAGCTTCTTTCTCCAGCGTGCCGGGAGCCAGGGGAGCCCCTGCAGCCAGTCGAGTTGGCCGGTTTGTCCTAACACGAGCAGGTAGATCAGGCCGAATCCCGCGCTGCAGATAGCGAGGGAGAGAAAGGGCGGAAGGCCGGATAACAGGATGCGCAGACCGCTGGCAGCGGCCGCCGCCACGGCCGCTGCCAGCGCGATGCGCGGCAATGGCCGCAACTCCTCGCTGGCGTGCGCCGCCGTGAATCCGGTGGCCCGGGCGCACAAGGTGGCGCTTGCAATCCGTTCCAGCGTGGCGATGATCACCACCACCACGATCGCGCTCCAGGCTCCCATCGATCCAGTCATTTGCCACAACATGGCAAACTGCAGACCGAACAGGACGACACGCAGCCCCAGCAGCGGATACCGGTATTCGACGAAGGCGCGCAGGATAGGGTCCGTCAGCAGGATGCTCAGCGGGACCAGCAGGAGGTTGATGCGGAAAATCGGCACACTGTCGCGGTACTGATCGGTATAAAGCGTGGTGATCAGTTCCGGAGCCACGACAAGCAGTAAGGCAAACAGTGGGAAGCCGGCTACCGCCATCTTGTTCATCGCCCGCAGCGTCAGCCGGATCATCTCGGCGCGGTCGCCGCGCTGTTGCAGAAGCATCATCTGTGGAATCAGAACGGACGCCGTTGCCTCGCCCAGCAGGTTCATGAGCGGAATCTGGAAGCATCCGACCGAGTAGACGGCGTACTCGACCGGTCCGAAACGGCTGGATACGAAATAGTTGTGCAGGTCCGTCTGAAACGTATAGAGCAGTCCGGCCGAGCCGAGCGGAAGCGAATACGATAGCTGCCGCCAGAGCAGTTCGCGGTCGAAGCGGCGCCAGAATCCCGGGAACCGGTGCAGCAGATAGGCAGCCACGACCAGACACTGCAGTACGCCCTGCAGGATGGCCGCCGCCAGAACGGCGCCGACGCTGGGCAGCAGCAGTGCGGCGGTCACCAGAAAGGCGGTGCGCGCCAACTGGACGAAGCCGGTGGCAACCGAGGCCAGCCGCGCTTCTTCATTGGCCAGCATCATCGATTCCATCATGCTGCCGACGGTCCAGAGCATGATGATTGTGCCGATCGCCGGCAGATACGCCGTGACGCGGGGCTCCCGGGTCAATGATTCGGCAAGTGAGGGAACGGCCAGAAGTACTGCCGCCGCCAGCCCGCTGGCGGCCAGCAGGAAGAGCAGAATGTGCGCGGCCACCGCCCCTTTTCGCTCCTTTTCCCGAGGCAGGAAGTAGAAAGCGCTCAAGCTCATGCTGAACGGCAGCAGGGTAATGGCTGTGTTGATGATCAGAAACACCTGGCGGTAGAGGCCGAACTCGGCCTTTTCCAGCCGTCGCGCCAGCAGCATGGGAAGCACCATCGACAGAGCGAAGCCGATGACTTTAGCCGTCAGCATCCATAGGCCGCGACGGGACAGGCTGTCGTTAGCCGGAGCTCCGCCGTAGGACGGAACCGCAAGCGCGCGCAGCCCGATGGCCGCCCGCACCAGCCAGGGAGCGAACCGCAGTCCGTTGGTAAGGAGAGACAGTTTGCGCGAAGGGGAGAGTTGCCGGGCGCGCGTGAAGGCGTTGAGGGCGGTTGTGGTGTCGCCGGTGGCGAGAGCCTGTTTCCCCTCCGATACGGCCAGACGCAGTTCCATTTTCCGGCGTTGCCGTGCGATGGCCGCATGGTGGGAGGGAGTGCGGGCGTAGGTGGTATCCGCCTTGTCCAGGATCCGCAGATAGTTGCGGGCCGCCCGCCCGGCATCGGAAATCAGACTTCCCGGCCGCCGGCGGTAGCGTGCCAGTGCGGCGGGGTGATGCAGGAGGCGAGCGCCGCCCGCCGTTATTCGTAGCCAGAGGTCGAAGTCCTCGCCCGTGCGCAGGGACTCGTCGAATCCGCCCGCTTCGACCATCCGGCTCCGCCGCGCGACGGAGGCGCAGTGCACCACGGTGCATTCTTCTTCCACCAGTGCTTCAAAGGTCGGCTCGCCGCGCGATGGACTGAAGGCCGAGAGCGGCTGGCCGGCCTCCGGCACGTCGCCGAAAATGATGGCGTCGCCGTAAATCAGATCGGCTTCCGGATGCGCGGCCGCCAGACGCATCTGTGTGGCCAGATAGTCAGGCTCCCAGGAGTCGTCCGGGTCGAGTGCGGCGATCCATTCGCCCCTTGCCACGCGCAACGCCGTATTGCGAGCCGCCGCTACGCCTCCATTGCGTTCGTGCCGCAGATACTGAATCCGCTCCCGCCAGGGAGCGATTGCCTGCTCCAATTCCGGGGTGTCGGGGGAATCGTCGTTGACCAGGAGCACCTCAAAGTCCGTCCAGGTCTGCGAAAATACCGCCCGCAATGCCTCCCCGACATATGCCGCCACGTTGTAGCAGGGAATGACTATGCTGACTAGAGGCGCGGACACGGTGTATCTATTTAGTATCGGCAAATCGGTCTGGTGTGGATAGAGTACCCATGCGCCGTCCCGGGAAAGTCATGCCGTTATTGCCGGAAATTCCTGATCTTCCCTGCCTGCGCGGGGACGCCGAAGCCCGTGCGTATCTCGAACGGCGCCGGTGGCCGCGGGGGGCTGTCCGCTGTCCGCACTGTGTCCGGCCGCCGGTGGCGTTTCCCCTTCAGCCGCGGGCCGGTTCGGCTGCCGGCGCCAGGCCCGGCTTGTGGAAGTGTCCGCGCTGCCGGCGGCAGTTTACGGTTACCGTCGGCACACTGTTGGAACACACCCACCTCCCTCTCAACGTCTGGCTGTCGGCCGTCTACCTGTACTTCTGCGGACCGCATCCCTGCCCGGCGACGGAGCTCTCCACGCGGCTCGGCATCAGCCGGAAGGCTGCCTACAGCCTCTGGCGCCGGTTTCAGTACGCCGCCGGGGAGTCGTCGGTGTGCGTGCGGCGGCCAGCCTCTTTCGATACCGTCACCCGGCGGCTGCTGCGCCTGGTGCCGGAACGGCGTCATCCGCAGGCGATGGCCCGCCAGGAGGCGCGGCTGGCGGGAAGCCGACGCTAGAGTCTGGGTGCGTAAAGGATACCGAAAAATTCGTAACCTACTGTATAAACGACAGATATAAGTCAACGATCTTGTAGATTAAACATACTTAATTATTAGACTTCAGACAATGCGGGCGAGGTGAAAAGTCTATGAAATGTTCCCTTGTCCTCTTGGTCTATATCGCCGTCTCCGCACTTTGGGGCCAAACGGCGATCCACCTGCAGACGCAGTCGAAAAATGTCGACTTTGGCGCGGCAGACTCGACGAAACCACTGAAGACAGGTACGGTTCTGCCAGCTGTGTGCCGGGTGGGAGAGATGTTCTTCCGCACGTCCTCGACCGCCGGCCAAAACGTATATGGCTGTACGGCAACCAACACCTGGGTGTTGCAGAGCGGAGGAGGAGGCGGCGGCAGTCAACCGATGGTCTCTTCGCAGTTTCTCGATTTTGCCGTGGTCAAGAGCGCCGACAAGGTTCTCACGATCGGCTCTGCCTGCACTGCGCAGACACCGTGTCAGGTCCGCTTCGGCAATACCGTCCATACCTTTGTGACCGGCGCCACGGCGACGATTTCGTCTGGAACCGGATCCGGCGCAGTGCTGATTTTCGTGTCCAACAGTGGTTCCCTGGTGATCGAGCACGCCAGTTCGGCCGGCGCCTCGATCAGTTGTTCCGGTTGCACGGCATCGCAGGTGACAACACCGGCGCTGCCGCCGAACAGCGTGCCGCTGGCCAGCGCGGCCATCAGTGCCGGGAACTGGGATGCGGCGATCACTGATCTGCGGGCGTTGTTTTCCTCGCGAGCGATTACGGCCGGTCCAGGTATTCAGGTGACTGATGGGTTGGGAGATGCTGTGGTATCGATCGATCCAGCCGATGTGCCGCGGCTGGGGGCGAACAATAGCTTTCTTGGGGAGAATGACTTCAGTACGGCATCGCAGTTGATTCTGCGCGGTGGGGCGGGCGCTCCATCGGCGGCCGAGTGCACGGTGGCCCGGGTTGGCGGGGTATATGTCCGGCGCGATGCCGCCTCGACACAGGCGAGCCTTTATGTGTGCGCCAATACGGGGGCCGGGACCTACAGTTGGGAGCTGATGCAGGGCGGCGGTGGTGGTGGCGGTGGTGGTGCGAGCTTCAGCCTTGCGACGGCCAACAGCGGATGGTTGGACCTGACCGGCGCAGGCGGCGGCAATTTCAATCCCTCGGCGGCGCTGACGGCGTATTACCTCGAAGTTGTCCTGCCGTATCCGGTGAAGATTGCCAGGATCGCGTATAACGTGCCGTCGGGAAACTTCGGGTCGAACTACGTGGCCTGGGGAATCTACGATTCATCCTGTGCGCTGGTTGCCGGCACGAGCGGCCGCGGTGACCTGAGCACGGGCGCACATATTGTCACGGTGTCTGGAGCGGCCACGATCGGGCCCGGGGTTTTCTATCTCGGTTACGGATTCGACTCGACGACGCCGATTGTCAGCACGTCCAACCGGTTGATGACGGGCCTGCTGCAGTCGATGAATCCACCCCGCCTGTTTCGGGGCTCTAATGCGCCCACGGGCAGCGGTGCGGCGCTGACGATGCCGTCCACGTGCGGAACGAAAACCGGGGACTCGTTCGTTGTTCCCACCTTCTACGTTGTGGAGTAACGGTCATGAGATACCTTCTATGCTTTCTGGCGGCGGCCACGGCGGCCGCGCAACCCTGGTTGCGAACGGTCTGCGCGTCGGGCTGTGACTACGACAACCTGCAGGTGGCGATCAACGCCGCGCGCGACTATCAGAACACGACCTGCAAGCCGGCGGTTGTGGAACTACGGGCCGGCGAGACGTTCACGGGAAACTTTGAATTGCCGGCGAAAGCCTGTGCGCAGTATGTCTACATTCGTTCCTCACGGCTGGGAGAACTTCCGGGCGGGCAACGAGTTTCTCCCGCGCAAGCGGGAAGCATGGCCCGCCTGGAGGCGCCGGCAAACAGCATCTTCGCCACGGTGAAGACGGCCGACGCCTCAGGGACCGGATACTGGGCGTTACAGGGTCTGGAAATCGCTTCTCCGTCCACGAACAGCCAGTTCCAGTACACTCTGGTTGGGTTGAGCGAATCCTATGCGGGAGAAAGGCAGCCGCAGCTGACGCCACATCATGTTCTGGTCGATCGCTGCTACATCCATGGCTGGGATGGCCTGGACGGACCGCTGCGTTGTGTTGGCGCACATGGCCGGAACCTGGTGATCCGGGACAACTATATTGCCAACTGCAAGTACACCGGGGGCGACTCACAGGGGATCTGGATGCAGAACGGGCCTGGCCCGATCGACATCGTCAACAACTTCATTGAAGGCGCCGCGGAGAACATCATGGTGGGCGGGGCGGCTCCGGCATCGATTCCGTGGGTAGCGGTACGCAATATACGCGTGATCGGCAATCACCTGTATAAACGGCGGGCCTGGAAGTATGGCTCCGGCACATCGGCGCCCACGTGGCCGTGCGTGGACGGAGAGCAGTACCGGCGGACTTCGCCGGCTCAATCCTATGTCTGCTCGGGCGGGTCCTGGGTGACGGCGGCGAATTCGGTGAACTACTGGGTAAAGAACCT
>CAZWDD010000016.1:0-35928 GCA_964632345.1 uncultured Solibacteraceae bacterium
GGTGGATTCACCGACGAGGTCCGCAATACAACGGGTTCCTGCGCCGCGTTGAAGGCCCAGGATTGGTTGATCTCGTCGAGGTCGTGATCCTCGGTGGCCAGCCAGAAAACCGGCACCGCGCACGCGCCCTGCTCGCACAGGCGGCGTGCCATCTTCACCGCGGCCAGCGCCTTGAAAATCGTATAGAGCGGTCCGCCGAACAGGCCCACCTGCTGCCCGGTGACGACGGCAACGGTTTGCGGGGATGCCAACTTCTCAAGCGACGGATTACCGGGGTTGCCAGCCCGTAGCGCCTCCACCATGGCAGCCCGCCTGTCGGCCGGGTACACGATCTGTCGCGCCGCGTTCGCCAGCGCGTCAGGATCGTAGGGCGGGTGCGGGTAGAACCCGGCTACGCGGTCGAATTGATACAGCAGATCGCCGAAGAGTCGTGACGCTCCCGGCAGATCGGTGTGGCGAATGCATAGCTGTTCCATCCAGTTCCGTAGACTACAAGGCTATCAGATGCGTCGTGCTTGCCATCGGTGACACCTGGTCTGTTACCGTCAAAGGAGATGATCGACGAGTCCACATTCCGGCAAGCTGCTGACGCGGCCTTGGAGTCGCTGTTCAAGGCGCTGTCCCGCGCGGGCGATACCTATGAGTTTGAAACCGACATGAACAACGGCGCGCTGACCGTTGAGTTCGAGGACCCGCCGGCAAAGTTCGTTGTCAGCCCTAACGCCCCGGTTCGCCAGATCTGGGTGTCGGCGCATTCCAAGAGCTTCAAGCTGGACTGGAATGGGGAAGCATTCGCTATGCCGGAAACCGGCCAGACTCTGCACGCGCTGATGGCTGAACAAGTGGGCAAACGGCTGGACGAAGAGGTCACGCTCTAGGGCGCGGCCCATGGCGGGCGTCTATCTCTCCTGGCCGTTCTGCGCGCAGAAGTGTACGTACTGCAACTTCGCCTCCGGCGTTTTTCCCCGGGAAACGGAGGCGCTCTACACGCAGCGGTTGGAAAGGGAGTTGCGCGATGCCGATTGGCCGTGGCGGCCGGAGACGGTCTATCTGGGTGGCGGAACACCCAGCCAGATTCCGTTGGACGTGCTGGCCCGTTTGCTGGCCGTGATTCCCGGCCGGCCGTGGGCCGAGGCGACAATGGAAGCGGCGCCCGGAACATTCGGACCCGCGGAAATTGCCGCATGGCGGCAGGCGGGAATCACGCGCGTCAGCCTCGGCGTGCAGTCGTTCGTGGAACAGGAACTGCGGCGTACCGGCCGTAAGCATACCGCCGCCGTTGTCGCCGCCGACGTTGCGAACCTCCGCGCCGGCGGCATCGAGGACTTCAATATCGACCTGATTGCGGGCCTCGCCGGCCAGACGGCCGAGAGCTGGGAAGAGTCCCTGGACCGCACGCTGGCACTCGCGCCGCCGCATGTCTCGGTTTACATGCTGGAGGTGGATGAGGACAGCCGGTTGGGGCTGGAGATTCTGAACAATGGCGCTCGCTACGGAGCGCGGGACATTCCCGGCGACGAGGCGATTGCCTCCATGTATGAGCGGGCCGTCGATCGACTGTCCGCTGCTGGTATCGCCCGTTATGAGATCTCAAATCTCGCGCAACCCGGCCGGGAGTCGCGGCACAACCTGAAATACTGGCGCCTGGAGGAGTATCTCGGCTTCGGCGCCGATGCCCATTCGTTCGCCGCCGGCCGTCGCTGGCAGAACCTCGAGACCGCGCAGGAGTATTCCGCGGCTGCTGATGTGAGGGTGGAGTCGACGCCTTCTAGCCCGGCCGAAGAGCGGTTCTTCGTCGGCCTCCGCCTGTCCGAGGGCGTTGCCCCAACCGCCGAGGAGTGGGCGCGGCATGCGGATGTGATCGATCGATTCATCCGCGCCGGGTTGCTCGAACGCGACGCGACGCGCCTGCGGCTGACGGCTCGCGGTATTCTGCTTTCTAACGAAGTTTTCCAGGAGTTTTTAGCGGCATGACTTTTATCGACCTTCGCAGTGACACTGTGACCCGCCCGACCCCGGCCATGCGCCGCGCCATGGCGGAAGCCGAAGTGGGCGACGACGTCTACGGCGAGGACCCGACCACCAATCTACTGGAGGAGCGCGCCGCGGCCGTTTGCGGCAAGGAGGCCGCGATCTTCGTACCCACCGGGACGATGGGCAATACCATCGGCATCACCGTTCACACCGAGCACGGGCAGGAAGTGATCTGCGAATCGCGCTCCCACATTCTGAACTACGAACTGGCAATGATGGCGTGGTTTTCCGGCTGCGTCGCGCGAGCCGTAATTGCGGACGATGGCATTCTGGACTGGAAGCGAATTCACGAACAGATCCGGCCGCTCGGTCCGCATGCCGCGCCGACGGGCCTCATCGAAGTCGAGAACACGCACAATATGGCAGGCGGGACCGTATACCCGCTCGATACCCTACGGGAGATCTGCGAGGAATCGCACAAGCTTGGCCTGCCCGTTCACATGGACGGCGCGCGCGTCTTTAACGCGGCTACGGCGTTGGGCGTGCCGGTGGCGGAGATAGTCAAGCCGGTGGACACGGTGATGTTCTGTCTGTCGAAGGGGCTGGGCGCGCCGGCGGGCTCGATGCTCTGCGGGCCGCGGCGGCTCATCGACAAGGGCCGGCTGCTGCGCAAGCGTTTGGGCGGCGGTATGCGGCAGGCCGGTGTGCTGGCCGCGGCCGGGCTGATCGGGTTGGAGGAGATGTCCCTGCGGCTTGCGGAAGACCACGCCAATGCGCGAACATTGGCCGCCGGTCTGGCGACGATTCCCGGCATCCGTGTCGAGCGCGAACCAGAGACGAACATCGTCTTCTATGACGTCATCGGCACCGGGCATACGGCCAAAGCGTTCAGCGCCGCGCTCAAGGAACGCGGCGTGCTGATCAATCCCTCGTCGGGACCGTATCGCATGCGCCTGCTGACGCACTTCGATGTCGACGCCGGCAAATGCGCCAAGGCGCTGGAGGCGATACGCGAAGTGGCCGCGCTCGCCCCCGTCGCGGCTTAGTCCTTCAGCGTCTCCATGTAGGCCAGGATATTGGTCATTTCGCTCTGCTCGAACTTGTAGGGCGGCATCATCGTGCCCGGAGAAAACTTCTGCGGGTCGATGAAGTGGCCCTCTAGCCAGGCGCGGTCGCGGCGCTTCGCGACGCCGTTCAGCGGCGGGCCGGATTTGCCTCCGGCGCCGTTCACGGCGTGGCAGACGCTGCAGTTGTGCTTCATGTAGAGTTGCGCGCCGCCGACGATCGCGGGTGGTGCTGTTGACAGCGCCACCACATTTTCATCGTCGAGCTTACGCATGAAGTTGGCCAGTTGGCGCAACTGCGCTTCCTTCAGGCCGGACTCCGGCCGGTTCTTCTGGAAGTGAGCCACCAGGGCGTCCCGCTCTTCGAGCACCTGTATGTCGGCGAGGTTCGGTCCCGTCTTGCTCTCGCCGGGCGTGGATCCATGGCACTGGGCGCAGTTCGCCTGCCGGAAGCTGCCGACGGCAGCCATGTCCTCCGCCGTGAAGTATTGCCACGGGTCCTGGTGCGGGGTGGATCGGATGGCGGCCGCCGTCAGGCTCATCCACCCCACCGCGCCTAACGCTACAATGCCGATCGCGAATGTGCGCTCCCGCAGCCGGATCGCCTTCCCGCGGTCGAGAAACGGCGTGGCGAACAGAAGACCCACCGCAATCCCGGGCAGAATCATGGATCCGATAATTTCCAGCGGCCCTTCAAAGAACTTGAGCAATTGGAAGAGGAACAGGAAGTACCACTCCGGCCGCGGAATGTAGGTGGTGTCCGTTGGGTCGGCAATCTTACCGAGCGGCACGCGAACCATTGTCGCCAGCGCGAACAGAATGGCGAACATCACGAAGATGGCCACAGTATCTTTGAACACCTGGCCGGGGAAAAACTTCTTCGGCGGAGCCGTCTCCACCGGCGCCGGCGCTACTCCGTGCCGGCGAACCAGGAAGACATGAATCGCGATCAGCAGCGCCGTCAATGGCGGCAGCAGCAACACATGCGCGCCGTAGAAACGCGCAAATGTCTGTACCCCTATCTGTCCGTCCTCGCTCCCCATCAGGCGCAGAATGTATGGTCCGGCAAAGGGCGCCTTGGCGGTGATCTGCGTCGTCACTACGGTGCCCCAATAGGCGCGGTTGTCCCACGGCAGCAGATAACCGGTGAGGCCGAAGCCCAGCGTCAACAGCAGCAGCACCACGCCCAGCATCCATGTCGCCTCGCGTGGCTTCTTGTAGGCTCCCCAGAGGAAGACCTGCACCAGATGCAGCCCCACGACAACGATCATCATGCTGGCGCCCCAATGATGCAGTCCCCGGATGAGCCGGCCGCCCGTCAACTCCGTGAGGATGAAACGAAGACTGGCATGCGCGTCGGGCGGTGTGGGCGCGTAGTTCAACGCCAGCAGAATGCCTGTGACGGCCTGCACCATGAAACAGAACAGCGCCACGCTGCCCAGCACCTGGTGCCAGCCGCTGGAGGCCGGGATGTCCTCATGGAGAAAGTGCTTCACGCCGGAGGCGATGCCGGTCCGGTCTTCCAGCCAGTCGATGACCTTGGTGACCATGGGGCTATCCCTCCGCCGACTTCTTCACTTCGCCCAATAGCACCTTGCCATCGGCGACGCGGACGTCGAAGCGGTCCAGCGGCCGTGGCGCTGGGCCTTCCAGCACCTTGCCTTCCGGGCTGAACGATGACGTGTGGCACGGGCAGGCGAAGGTCTTGTCGCCGGAGTTCCAGCTCACAGCACATCCCAGGTGCGTGCATACGGGGCTGAACGCCACCACCTGCTCGTCACCGGTCTTCACCAGCCAAGCCGCCGTCTTCTCCGAAACCACCTTCCATCCATCGCGGCGGACGCGATTGAAGATAATCTGTTCAGGCTGATTGGCCACCAGCTTTGTGACATCGGCGGCCTCTATCCAGGCCTGCTGCTTACGTTCCCGCGCGGGAACAAAGAGATAGCCGAGGGCCGGAACCCCCAGCGCCGCGCTGATGGTGCCCATCATGCCCACGATGGAACTGATGAGGAACCCGCGCCGTTTTTCGATCGTTTCTTCTGCCATGCGTGTTGTATTGTACGGGCGAAATCTGCGGACTAATCGTTACAGTCTGTTAATTTAACTGTTTCCGCAGGCGGTTTGCCAACTCTTTCTCACTTGTTACGAGATTGCGTGATTCCGCAGGGTCCTTTTCGAGGTCGAAAAGCTGGGTCTGGCCCTGGTAGCCTTCCACGTACTTGTACCTTCCATCCCAGACCAACCGCCATTCTTCGAGCGCGGAATGCACGACGGTCCGGTGGCGCTTGCGCTTTCCGGTCAGGACGGGCCGGAGCGTCCGTGCCTCCATTCCAGCCTGCGCAGGCAGCCCCGCATAGTCCAGAAACGTTGCCGTGACGTCGATCAGGCTGGTGAGGGCGGCCGTTCGCAAGCCCTTCATCGTATCCAAACCGGCAACCACTAGCGGGATGCCCGCCGAGGCCTGATACGGAACGTGTTTGCCCCAGCGGTCATGATCGCCGAGCATCTCACCGTGGTCACTGGAAAACACGATCAAAGTATTTTCAAGTTCGCCCCTTTGCTCGACGGCGGCAATGATTTCGCCGATGCGGCGGTCGATGTTCTCACACATCGCCGTGTAGTTCTGCCGGATGCGATTGTGCGTGGCGGCGTCGAATAGGGTGGAGGATGAGGGCGGCGGATAGTCGCGCCCGCGGGCGCCGGGTTCCATTGAGGCCGTAATGTCCATCGGATTGTGCGGTCCGGTGAAGTTCACCACCAGGTGCCACGGTTTGTCCCGCGGCGCCCGGCGCAGTAGGTCAAGCGCATTGGCGCCAATCCAGTTGTCGCAGTAGGCGTCATCGGGGAGCGGGGTGTTGTGTGTGGCATTGTAGCCGCGGCGCGCACGGAAATCGGCGACATGCGCCGCGGCGAGGCCCCGCTTGTGCAGCATCGCCATGTACGGGTCCTTGGGCGACTCAGCGCCGCTGCGGACCGCGTCTCCTTTTCCGGCGTTATCGATACCGTCCGTGAAGCCCCAGTCCTCGAGCAGACGTTTGCCGTCGAGGCCCCAGTTGAGCGTCTTCTTATGTAGGTCCACCTTCCCGCAGGCCATGACGTGATATCCGGCGCCGCGCAGCGCCTGATAGTAGGTGGGTAGTTCGAGCGGGAAATCCACCTGATTGCTGGCTACTCCGCAGTTCCGGTACTCGCGGCCGGTGGCCAGGCAGGCACGGGACGGCGCGCAGAGCGGTGAGGCGCAGAGAACTCTGTCGAACCGGACGCCGCGCCGGGCAAGTGCCTCGATGTGCGGTAGGCGAATGGGAATGCCCGGGTTCCCTGGCATCCAGTCCGGACGCCACTGGTCTGGGAGCAGAAAGAGGAAGTTGGGTTTGCGCGAGACGGGCGCGGCCACGGCTGCCGATGCAGCCGCGCCCATAAACGTACGGCGGGAACGCATTGGGATAGCTTACTCAACCCGGCCCGGCATCCGCGACAGGCCCTACGAAAGGCATGCCGAACGCAGCAGTTGCTCCAACGCAAACTGTTCGCTTTCGGTGAGTTTCTCGCCGTTCTTGGTCAGGTAGAAAACGTCGAGAGCCTTATGCGCTTCCGTATTGATCAACACCACTTCGATGTTGCAGCCCCGCTCGGCGAAGATGCGAGCAAAGTCATAGAGCAAGCCGATGCGGTCCTCGGCCACGATCTCGACCAGAGTGGCGTGTGCAGACGCCTCGCCATCGAAGTAGATGTTCGGCCGAACCCGTTCGGTCCGTTTCTGCTTCTGCGGGCGGACCCGCCGCTCCAGCATCTGCCGCACATCCAACGTCCCCATTGCCGCCTTCTCGATGGTGGATCGCAACCGGTCGACTTCGGGCGGATTCAACTCCAGTGCGCGTCCAGGGTCGGAGAACGTGAAACAGTCCAGCACCTCGCCGCGGCTATTGGCGAACGCCTCGGCCTTCACAATATCCATCCCGAATCCGCTGAGGGCTCCGGCAATGGAAGAGAACAGGCGCGGCTTGTCGAGTGTGATGAGCGTCAGTTTCCAGACCCCGCCGTGACGCGTCAACTCCACGGCAACCCCGGTCTCCCTCGCCTCTTTTTCCAGCGCCAGGTGCGCGTCTATTTCCTCGCGCTTATGCGTGCGGACGTATCGGCTGGGGAATCCTTCCAGGAAGTCGTGGTCCGGCGCGTCTGCCTCAATATGGATGCGATCCGTATCCAGTTCCCGTGTCAACTCCCGCAAGCCGATCGAGTACACCCGCCAGAGCTGCTCCAACCGCCACGGGGTCATCGCCGTCGGATTCACACCGCTGATGTCGGCATAGGTCATCAACGCCAGATGCCGCAGGTTTTCCACTGTCCCCGCGCGGCCGGCTAGATCCTTCGCCGTTGCCGGGTCGTCCAGGTCGCGTGCATTCATCACGGATGACAACGCCAGATGGTGCTCCACCAGGAAGCGCACAAACGGCCGCTCCTCTTCCGGCATCTGAATCCGATCCATAATCGTTTCCCCGAGTCGGGCGGACTCCTGGGCATGCGTCGGCCCATCGATGCTCTTGCCGATGTCGTGCAGCAGAATTGCGAGCACAAGCAGGGGCAGGGAATCGACCTCCGTCAGCAGTTCGGCAAACCGGCGCCGGGTGCCGGTGGCCGGTTTTCGCAGCTCAAACAGGTTTTCGGCAACAATGAGCGTGTGTTCATCCACCGTGTAGCGGTGGTAAAAGTCCCGGATGACGAAGCCCTCGATCATCCGCCACTCCGGCAACAGCGCGCCCAGCAGTCCGGTCTCGTGCATGGTGCGAAGCGCTGTCATCGCGTGTGGCTGGATGAATATCTCACGCAGATGATTCCACAGCGGCCGCGGTTCGGCGTAGTACGTTTCAAGGAACGGAAGCACTCGGCCGATCCGGCGCTCGGTATCGGTGGAAGGCAGCAGCCCGTGACGCGCCGTGAACAGCATTAACCGCAGGGGGAGTTCGGCATCCGTCTCCAGCATCTGGGGGTGGCGCAGCAGCAACCGCTCCTTGCTGACGGAGATCTCCGACGTCGATAGGCGTGTCCGCCACTCTCGGAACTGCGAAAAGAGACCGCTGGGAATCAGCCGCTCACTGACATCGATTGCCTGTTTCGCTGCCCGGTGAATTCGCCGCGCGGACAGGAAGTACCGCCGCATCCACTCCTCAATCGGCCTCGTGGCGTCGGCGGCTTCGGCGAATGGTTGCCGGACCACTTCCTCCTGCGCGTCAAACTGCAGAACGTTCTGGTCCCGCCCTCCAGAGAAGTGCAGGTAGCAGCGGAGCCTGAATAGAAACTGAATCTCCGGTTCCAACTCCCCCAGCCAGTTTGGTAGTTCCCGCGCCGGGCCCTGCAGCTTGGCCAGCCAGCCGATCACGTGCAGGTCGCGCAGTCCGCCCGGAGCCTCCTTGATGTTTGGCTCCAGGTGGAAAACCGTGTTGTGAAACTTCTCGTGGCGTTCCCGTGTCTGGCGGATCAATTGCCGCGTCAGCGTCTGCCGTTCCCCGGCGACGAACTTTGGTAGCCGCGTGGTCAATTCCCGGTATAGTTCACCGTCGCCACACAGCAGCCGCTGGTCCAGCAGGCTGATCGTCAACTCCAGGTTGTTGGCGTGCAACTGGCAGCACTCCTCCACTGTGTGGACCGAGTGGCTGATGCGAAGCCCGCTATCCCATCCAATCCGCAAAAACGCCGATAACGCGTCCCGGCTTCGCTCGTCGGAAGGAGCCTTCTCCACCAACAGCATCACGTCGATGTCGGAGTGGGGAAACAGCTCCGAGCGGCCGTAACCGCCCACCGCGAGTACGGCCATTCCTTTCGGATACACTGGCCCCAGATACTCGCGGAACGCGTCCTGAAGGACAACATTGACTTGAGCGGTTCTCTCGGACAGGACGGCGACGGGGTTCCCGTCCGAGAGAAATCGCTCTCTAATAGAGTGCAAAGGTTCGCTAGAGGGCCGATTCGCCGCGTTCATCGTTCCGAATGCGGATGGCGTCGGCCACTTCATAGACGAAGATCTTGCCGTCGCCGATCTTGCCTGTCTTGGCGGCTGCCGATACCGCCGAGATCACCTCTTCGGCCCGTGCATCGGAAACCACCATCTCAACCTTCACTTTGGGAAGGAGATCGACCTGATACTCCTGGCCGCGGTATACCTCCTTGTGCCCCTTCTGCCGGCCGTGGCCGCGAACTTCCGTGACCGTCATGCCGTCGATGCCAATGGCCTTGAGGGCTTCCTTGACTTCTTCCAGCTTGAACGGCTGAATCACCGCTTCGATTTTCTTCATCGCGTTTTCTCCATTCGCGCCCGGTTAGGATTCCAGGCTATATCCTTCTTCTCCGTGCTGGCTCAGATCGAGACCCATCGTTTCCTCTTCCGGCGACACACGCAATCCAACCACTGCATCGACCACCTTCAGAATCACGAACGTTGCCACGATCGCCAGAACCCAAGAAATCCCGGTGCCGATCAACTGATTCACAACCTGGCCACCGTTTCCTTCCAGCATACCCACCGGAAGGGCATTCCCCGCGGCGTCCTTGAACGCCGGGTTAATCTCTTTCGTCGCGAAGATGCCCGTCAGGATTGCTCCCAACGTCCCGCCCGCGCCGTGAACGCCAAACGCATCCAGCGAATCGTCATAGCCCAGCGCGTTCTTCACCTTCACCACCATGAAGTAGCAGAAGATGCCGGCAATGAATCCGATCGCCAGCGCCGGCATCGGTTTTACGAATCCGGCGGCTGGCGTGATCGCCACCAGTCCGGCTACCGCGCCCGAAATTCCACCCAGCATGCTCGGCTTGCCATGCTGCATCCATTCGGCCAGCAACCAGCCCAGCGCCGCCGCCGCCGCTCCGAAATGGGTCGCCGCAAACGCCGATGAGGCCAGCGATCCCGAACCGAGCGCGCTGCCCGCATTGAAGCCGAACCAGCCCACCCACAACAGACACGCGCCAATAAAACTGAGCACCAGGCTATGCGGCTTCATCGGTTCACTCCCGTAGCCCTGCCGCTTGCCCATCACAATCGCGCACACCAAAGCCGAAACGCCCGACGTAATGTGCACCACCGTGCCACCCGCAAAGTCGAGGCACGGAATGCTACCCCCCAGAAACGCGTTCAGCAGACCGCCGTTCCCCCACACCATGTGCGCCATCGGGTAGTACACGATCAACGACCACAAAATCGTAAACAGAAGCATCGCGCTGAACTTCATCCGCTCGGCAAATGCGCCGGTGATCAGCGCCGGAGTGATGATCGCGAACATCATCTGGAAGAGCATGAACGTCTGCTGCGGAATCGTGCCGGCATAGGTGGAATTCGGATCGCCGCCCACACCTTCCAGGAACAAGTACCGCAGGTCGCCGATGTACGGACTGCCTTCGCCGAACGCCAGGCTGTAGCCGAACAACGCCCACATCACCGTCGCCACGCCCATCATGATGAAACTCTGCATCATCGTGCCCAGCACGTTCTTACGGCGCACCAGCCCGCCATAGAACAAGGCCAGCCCGGGGCCGGTCATCATCAGTACCAGCGCGCAACTCACCAGCATCCACGCGTTATCGGCGCTCGATTGCGCCGCCTTGATTCCGTCCTCCAAGGCCGCTGTCGAATTCGCGGCTGCTTCTTGTCCCGCCGCGCGCACGGCGGCCATCGTCAACACGGACAACATGGAAAAAATTCGTTTCATGACTCTCCTCTTGGGCAATCTCGCAACAATGCGTTGACGCGGACGGGGCGTGTTTTTGCTATCATCCCTGCTCCCCGCCCCCAAGCGGAAGTCAAACTTTCCTATCCGGCCGATTCAATTTATCTATTGGCCGTCTTTACTATCGGGTCAATTGAAATTATTGATTGGCGTGCCTCCCAGCCTGCCTCGTAGACTTGCTCCAAGGTCCCCGTCGATACCTAAGTTTTCGCTCAACAACGAACCCAATCTGGAGATCAGGTAGATGAAAATCCCGACGTTTTTCCGCGTCGCCTCGACCGCGTTTTGCCTTGCCGGCGCCCTGTTGGCGCAGAGCAATCCCCCCGTCTGGTCGGCGGGGCCCATAAACTTCAGCGGCCTCATCGACGGCTACTACAGCTTTAACGCCAATCATCCGGCCAGCCGCGCCAATAACCTCCGCAATTTCGAGGTGAAGGCCAATCAGTTTTCCCTCAATATGGCAAAGATCTCTATGAGCCACGACCCCGATCCTGTCGGATTCACCCTTGATCTCGGATTCGGCCGAGCCTGGGAACTGTTTCACGCCACCGACCCGGCCGGGATCGATAACGTGCGTTACATCCCTCAAGCTTACGTCAGCTTCAAACCCAAGAACGCCGGTGGTCTGCAGATCGACTTCGGCAAGTTCTACACCTCCGCCGGCGCCGAACTAACAGAAAATAATCTCACCTGGAGCTATGGCCGTGGCTTCCTTTACACCAACGGCCCCTACTACCACTTCGGTACTCGTATCTCCAAGCCCCTGCACGAGACGTTCACCGTCGGTGTTCAGATCGTGAATGGCTGGAACAACGTCGAAGATAACAACTCTGGCAAGACGCTCGGATTCACCACCGCCTGGACCCCCAGCAAGAAGTTCTCCTGGTTCAACACCTACTACACCGGTCCAGAGAAGAACGACACCAATCGCGGGAAGCGGAACTTCTATGACACCGTTGTGAACCTCAATCCCAATGACCGGACGAGCTTCTATGTCAACTTCGACTACGGGAAAGAGGGAAATGTGGTGGACCCAGCCAACACCTGGGTTGCCATTGGAATGTCCGGCCGCGTCCAGACCACCGAGAAGACGGCGCTTGCTCTGCGCTATGAGCACTACAACGACCGTGACGGCTTCATCACCGGTCAGGCACAGAAGCTGAACAGCTTCACCGTCACCGGGGAATACAAGTGGGCGGAAGGACTCCTCGCGCGCCTGGAGTACCGCCGGGACTGGTCCGACAAACCATACTTCGACCGCGGTAATCAACTCGCCAACTGGAAGAATCAGGACACCTTGACCCTCGGCATCGTGGCATTCTTCGGCCCCACCCGCTAACGGCCTCGAACCTCCGGCCGGAGCACGCCGATCCCGATCTGCCCATGCAGATTCTCGGCGGGCTCCGGCCGGTCTCCCCCGCCAAACCAGACTCTCACTTGCCCGTCTTGAAGCCTCTCGATTTCCGGATCGCACACCACCCGCGAATTCCAACCCTCCCCAACCGCCAGCAACGCTCCTTCCGGCCGCCGTTCCCACCTGACGCCATCTACCGAAACCGCCAGTCCCGTCCGCCGCCACTCCTTCCGGTCCCGCCCCGTATAGAGCATCCACCAGCGGCCGAACTGCTCCCACACCGCCGGTTCGCCCAGGCCGTTTTCGTCAAATTCTCCTACCGCTCCCAACTCCATCACCGGGTTCGTCACCAGCTTCGTCCAATGGACTCCGTCTTCGGACACCGCAACGCCCAGCCGCTGACGCCGCGCCCGGTCCTGCCCCAGAAAGTACAGGTAGAGCCGTCCGCCTGCCTGCACCACGTACGGGTCAGCCACGCCGCGCTCGTCCCAGGCTCCTCGCGGCCCCGTTTCCAGCACCGGCGCCGGCAGTTTCTCCCATCGGACTCCGTCGCTTGACCGGGCGAGTCCGATCCGCGGCGGCGAACCGGCCTGATACCAATACATCCACTTTCCATTGACGTAGGACAGCGCCCCATTCGCGGCAATATAACTCCCCTCCCACGCCGCCGGGCCCGGTTCCAGAACGACACCCCTTTTCTCCCACTTGCGGCCGTCGCCGGACCACGCGGCTGCCGTTCGCCATGCCCTCCCGTCCCAGCCCGAATACAGGTTCAGGTAGCGCCCCCCTGGTCCGTGGATGATCGAAGGGTTCAATGCATCAACACTGTCGAACGCCCCACTCCCTCCCCTGCCAATTACTGGCTCCGGTTCCGGTTCCCAGCGCCAACGCAACTCTGCCGTTGCATCGCCCTCCGCCGCGGGCAGCCGGAATTCGCCATATCGCCCACAGCCGCCTAGCACCAGGCATAGCAGCGCTACCCACCGGATCATACAAGGATCATAGCGGGATTCGGATCTTCAGCAACGTCCGCCGGCCAGGCTCGGAATCCAGCAACATTTCTCCCTCCATGCGACGCACCCGGTCTCGTATCGTTACCGGCCCGCGCTTCAGCAGGTCGAGTTCCTCGAGCGTGAAGGTCCCTGCAAACGGAAATCCACGGCCATCGTCCTCGATGGAAAGCTCAAAGACGTTCTCATCCTTTCCCACTCCCACCGTCACCTGCTTCGCCATCGCGTGTTTCTGCACGTTGTGCAACCCCTCGCGGGCGATCTGCGCGATCTCGGTGGCTTTCTCCGGAGGCGGGGCAACCCGGACGGCGCTACCCACAAACGTCGCCGTCAAGCCCGTGTCCCGCTCAAACGTTTCCACCAGCTTCTTCAAAGTCGGGATGAGTCCCGCTCCATCGATCTCCGGTGGCCGCATGTTGCGCACAAACTGCCGGATCTCCTCGCCCTGTTCACGCGCCAGTTGTTGCAACTCCTCCAATTCCGCCATCCCCTTCGCCGGATCCCGCTCCATCAGCTTCCTTACCACCTGCAGCCGCACCTGGAAGCCGACAAAACACTGTAGCGGCCCGTCGTGGAAGTCGTGCGCAATCCGCTGCCTCTCCGCCTCCTTGGCGTGTTCGGCCTGGGACCGGAACATCATCGCCTGCTTGGCTGCGCTGCGAAGCCGGTCCTGCAGCGCCTGCCGCTGCAGCGCCATCACCGTCACGGCCGTTCCCGATAACAGCACGCCAGGGGAAAGCACCACCACGTCGGCCGGCTTGGCAACCAGTAGAAAGAGTGACGTCGCCAGCACCACCGCGAAGATCTCCCGCGGCGTGTGCAGCAAGGCCGCCGACATCAGGATGAAGAGGTAGAAAAGCGAGCTGATTCCAGTGCTGTACTCCAACGGCAGCATCGTGCAGATCAGGAAGAACACCGTATCCACCAGCAGTGCCAGCAGCATATAGCCGCGGCGCTCCAGGCTCCAGCCCCGCACCGCTGCCAGCGCATACACGGAATACCCCACCCATAACCAGAAGCTCTGCTGTGCCTCCACCCCCGCCGCGCCGAACGAAAGCACACTGCAGAGGATGCCCAGCACCAGTCGGTACATGGCCAGCGAGAACTGCCAGTGTGGCGCCGCGCCCAGCCGCACTTCGCCGCCCACCAGACGTTCGCCCTTGATTGCCTCCTGCCACAGCATTCCCGCTTATTATCGGCAAATTTCTACCCGAACTACAGCGGGAACTTTTCCCGAAGCCAAGCGTCCAATCTAGCAGTACGTCGCGCTGCCTCGATATGGTAGCGTGAGATCATCAATGGGGATGCGTCCTATGGCCGATTCGCTCATCACAGTGCGGCTCGAAGAGAATCACCCGGCTGACGACCTGGCAGCGGCGGCGTCCCTCGACGCTCTCCTTGTCGAACGCCTGAAATCCTGCGACGAGGATGCCTACGAAACCCTCATCGCCCGCTTCCAACAGCCAGTCTATTCTCTGGTCTACCGCCTGCTCAACGACCCTGACGATACCCCGGACGTCGTCCAGGAGGTTTTCCTCAAGGTTTTTCGCTCCATTGATCATTTCCGTGGACAAAGCACGCTGAAGACCTGGATCTACCGTATCGCGGTCAACGAAGCCTACAATCATCGCCGCTGGTTCAGTCGCCACCGCAAACAGGAGGTCGGCCTCGATAGTGAGGACGGCTCTACCCGGCCGTGGCTGGAATCCATCTCGGACCCGGCCCGCGATCCCTATGAGCTCGTTCTGAACGGTGAGCGCCACCAGCTAATCGAATCTTCCCTGCGCGAAATCAACTCTGATTTCCGCACCGCCGTCATTCTTCGCGACCTTGAGGATCTCAGCTATGAGGAGATTGCCGAAGTTCTGCAGATCTCACTCGGCACCGTCAAGTCGCGCATCCTGCGGGGCCGCGAATCGCTCCGCCGGGTGATCGCCGCGCAAATGGACCCCGAATCGTCCAGCACGATGGGGCTTGTTCCCGGAGCCGTCAAATGATGCAGTCCCGAGAATGCCAGCACTTTGAACTCATGTGGGAGGACCTTGCCGACGGGCGCCTTGATGCTCCCCTCCGCCGTTCCCTCCTCGCCCATCAGGCCGTCTGTAGGACCTGTTCCGAATTTGCCCACCGCTCGCACCATCAGCGGCGCGCCCTGCGCGGGCTTTCCCCGAAAATCGTCCCCGTGCAGGTGGCGGTTGGCCTTCGTGTCCTCGCGTCGAAGGAGCGTGCCCGCCGTTCCGCTCGCGTCGGCTGGGCCGCACGCCTCGGCGCGTGGCGAGGGCAGGCTCGCCTTTGGCTCAACAACCTTTGGCGCCCGCTCGCCATTCCTGCCGCCGGCGGCTTCGCCTCGGCTTGTATCCTGTTCGCGGCCCTCATGCCGACCTTCGCTCTGCAAGGGGGCGCCGCTGCCGATGTCCCCACGGCCTGGTATCAATCGGCTGAAGTGAATGCCCTCTCCCCGTTCGGAGTCGACGCCGATGACGTCACACTCCTGGTCCGTATCGACACCAGCGGCCGTGTGATCGACTACAACGTCCCCGCCGATGAGTCCGGCCACTGGCGCAACGACCCCGATCTCCGCCGCGCCGTCGAAAACAGCCTGCTCTTCATGAGCTTCAAGCCCGCCAGTTTCTTCGGTCAGCCAGCGTCCGATACCATCCGCGTCACCCTGCGCCGCAGCCGTATCGAGGTCAAGGGCTAACTCTGGGACGCCGCCTCGGCCAGCACTTCCTCGCCAATCGCTCCATCCTGGAGCGCATCGCCCAATCGGTCTTCGCCTCCAATCCGGCAACGATCATCGAAATCGGCCCGGGCCGTGGCGCGCTCACTGAGTTCCTCCTCCAGCAGGGCGCCCATGTCCACGCCATCGAGCTCGATACCGCCATGGTCGAAGCCCTCGCCCGGCGTTTCCCGGCTCACCCCCGCCTGACCGTCCATCAGGCCGATGTCCTCGATACCGATCTCGCCCAATGGGGGTCGGCCGCCCTGGCCGGTAACCTGCCCTACTACATCACTTCGCCCATTCTCGACCGCATCCGCCGCGCGCGTGCGGTCCTCTCCTCCTCCACGTTGCTCATGCAGAAGGAGGTCGCCCAGCGCCTCCTCGCCCGTCCCGGTTCTCGTGACTACGGCTACCTCACTGTCGTCACCCAATCCTGGGCCACCGTCAGCCACGTCATCCATGTCCCGCCCGCCGCCTTTCGCCCGCCTCCGAAGGTCGATTCCTCGGTCGTCCACCTGGCTCCCTTGCCCGATGTCCCGGACGCCCTCGATGACTTCCTCATCTTCGCCGGCCACGCCTTCCGGCAGAAGCGCAAGAATCTTCGCAACAACCTCAGCACCACCTACCCCAATGCCCCGTGGGACGAACTCGGCGAACGAACCCTCCGCGCCGAACAGCTGTCGATTCCGCAACTCCGCGATTTGTGGCGCAAGTTATCCTGAAATTGGATGCTTCGCGTAAGATTCGCTCCCTCTCCCACCGGCTACCTCCACATCGGCAGCGCCCGGACATTCATTTTTAACTGGCTATACGCCCGCCGTAACGGCGGAACGATGATCCTTCGCCTCGACGACACCGACGTGGAGCGCAATACGCAGGCGTCAGTCGACTCCATCTTCGACGGCCTCAATTGGCTTGCTCTCTCCTGGGATGAGTTCTACCGCCAGTCGGACCGCCTCGATCTCCACCGTGCCGCCGCCGCCGCGATCCTCGAAAAGGGTCTCGCTTATCGCGACTTCACACCGGCCACCGCTGAGGAGCGCGTTCCCGAAGGCGAAGCCTGGCGCGCCAATCCCGGCCAGCGCGAAATGTCTAAAGAGGAGTCCGACCGCCGGGCCGCCGCTGGCGAGCCCTTTGTCCTCCGCTTCCGCGTTCCGCGCGGCTCCGGCCGTGCTGTTACCTTCAAGGACAGCGTCTACGGCGACCAGTCCAAAGAGTGCGACGATATCGAGGACTTCGCCCTCCTCCGTTCGAACGGCATGCCGACCTATCATCTGGCCTCTTGCGCCGACGACGCCGACCTCCGCATCTCCCACATCATCCGCGGCCAGGATCACCTCACCAATACCTTCAAGCACATCCTGATTTTTGAAGCGCTCGGTGCCGCGATTCCCAACTTCGCCCATCTGCCGCTGCTCATCGCGCCAGATGGCTCCAAGCTCTCCAAGCGAAAGCACGGGCCCGTTGTCAGCGTCACCACTTACCGCGACGCCGGCTTCCTGCCCCATGCCTACGTCAACTTCCTCTGCCTGCTCGGCTGGTCTCCCAAGGACAACCGCGAGCAGATGACCCGCCAGGAGATCGTCGACATCTTCAGCTTTGAAGGAATCAACCGTTCCAACGCGGTTGTCAACTTCACCGACGAGGACCCCATCGATCCAAAGGCGCTCTGGCTTAACTCTCAACACCTGCGCTCCCTCCCCGTTTCCGAGATCCTGCCGTCCGTCGCCGCCGTTCTCCAGAAGGCGGGCCTCGAGCAGCCGCCCCATTTCGCCGAAGTCGTCGACCTGATTCGCGCGCGCTACCAGTCTCTGCTCGACTTTGCCACCAAGGGCCGTCCGTACTTCAGCGATGACTTCTCCCCGGAGCCTGCCGCCGTAGCGAAACTCGATGAGCCGCGCGCCCGCGAACTGCTCGTTGCCCTCGCCGCCCGGCTGGAGGCCGATCCCGAGTTCACCGAAGCCAGTGTGGAGGCCCACCTCCGCACCCTGGCTGCTGAGAGCGGCGTCAAGGCAGGGGTGCTGATTAACGGCTCCCGCGCTGCCCTGACCGGACAGACCGTCGGACCTTCCGCCTTTGCTCTTTTTCCCGCTGTCGGCCGGCGCCGCGCCATCTCGCGGCTGAAGGCGGTGGCCCAGTGATCCTCCTTGGTCTTGGCGGCCTCGGCCGCAGTCCCGCCGCCGCCATTGCTCGTGATGGGCTTCTGCTTGCCGCCGTCGAGCAGAAAAAAGTTGCCCGGAACGTCTCTCCCGGGTCGCTCCCTCTCGATGCCATTGAGGCCTGCCTGCGGATTGCCGGCGCCCGCCCCGAGTCCGTCGATGTCGTCGCCCTCGCCCGCCCCTTCCCCGCGGAATCCGCTCTGCACCTGGAAATCCGCGCTCTTTTTCCCAAGGCTCGTATCGTCGCCGCCGAACACCACACCGCCCATGCGGCCGCGGCCTATTACCTCTCCGGCTTCTCCAGCGCCACCGTCCTCACCCTCGACCGCAGTGGGGACTTTCGCTGCGGCGCCCGCTGGCGGGCGGTTGACGAAAACCTACAGCTGGAGCGCGAACTCTACTATCCCGACTCCATCGGCGATCTCTATAGCCGCGTCACCGAACTGCTCGGATTTCGCTCCAACGCCGAGGAACAGAAGGTGCAGTGGCTTTCCACCTCCGGCGTCCCCGTCTATGCCTCGCTGTTTGACGAAGTCTTCCCCCGCGATGCCGACTGGGCGTCTCACTCCAGCCGCCAGTACTTCGACGGGGAACGATCTTCTCGCGGCGGCTTCAGCTCCCGCTTCTATCAGGCGCTCGGCCTGGCCGATAACGCCCCAGTGCCTCAGCGGATCGCTGCCGATGTCGCCGCCTCCCTTCAGGCCAGCGTCGAAAAGGCCGTCCTGCGCCTCGCCGGCGAAGGCGAAAACCTTTGTCTCGGCGGCGGTGTCTTTCTGAATGTTCTGCTCGTGGAGGCGCTCGAACGCTCCGGTCAGTTCCGCAACGTCTATGTCTCCCCTGCACCCGATAACACCGGAACGGCTTTCGGCGCGCTCTGCATCGCCTGGCATCAGGTGCTCGGGGAGTCTTCACGCATGTCGCTCGGCAGCTTCTGCCTCGGTCCTGAGTTCACCACCGAGGACATCAAACGGGTCTTTGAGAACTGCAAGCTGCACTTCCACATGCTTCTCACTACCGATTCGATTCTCACCACTGCCATCGATCAACTCCGCCGGGACCGTATCCTTGCCTGGATGCAGGGGCGCATGGAGTTCGGTCCGCGGGCGCTCGGAAACCGCAGTATTCTCGCCAGCCCGGTCAATCCCTATTCCACTGAGAATCTGAATACCTTCATCAAGCACCGCGAGCCATTTCGCAAGTTCGCCGCCTCGGTCCCGGTTGAGGTTGCCTCCCAGTTCTTTGACGTCGGGCCCAACGCCCGCTATCTGGCCGCCGTCGGCCGCGTCCGCGAACCCTACCGGGACCGTTTCGCCAACGCAATCCTCGGCGAGGATCTGGTCCGCGTGCATACCGTCGCCGAGGAAGACAACCCCCTCTATTGGCGCCTGCTCCACCGTGCCGCCGAAACCTTCGGCATGCCCGTGTTGTTCAACACCAGCTTCAACCTGTTCGGCGATCCGCTCGTCTGCACCCCGCGCGATGCCGTCCGCAGTTTCTACTCCTCGGGCATCGACGCCCTCATCGCGGGTCACTTCTTCGTTGAGAAGTAGCCCGGAAACAAGTGGTGGCGGAGGTGGGACTTGAACCCACACGCACAGTGAAGTACGGCAGATTTTGAGTCTGCTGCGTCTGCCAGTTCCGCCACTCCGCCACTTGCGCGAAAAGCTCTTTCGAGTATATCAGGAACCAATGCACTCTGCCCTCGAACTCTCCCGCCTGCTTCGCTCCCGCCATGTCTCGGCCGTCGAGGTGCTCGAATCCCACCTCGCGGTCATTGAGGAACGCAACCCCGCCCTCAACGCCATCGTCACCCTGTCTCCCGAACTCGCCCGCGCCCAAGCCGAGGCCGCGGACCGCGCCGCCTCCCGCGGCGAGTGGCTCGGACCCCTCCACGGAATTCCTGTCGCCCACAAGGACCTGCAGGAGACCCGCGGCGTACGCACCACCTTCGGCTCCCCACTGTTCGCCAACTACGTTCCCGATTTCGACACCGGAATCGTCCACCGTATGAAGGCCGCCGGCTGCGTGTCCGTCGGTAAAACCAACACCCCGGAGTTCGGCGCCGGGTCGCAGACCTTCAATCCCGTCTTCGGCAAGACCCGCAATCCATTCGATCCATCGAAAACCTGCGGCGGTTCCAGCGGCGGCGCCGCCGTCGCGCTTGCCACGGGCATGATCGCCCTCGCCGATGGCTCCGACACCGGCGGTTCCCTTCGCAATCCCGCAAGTTTCTGCTCTGTCACCGGCCTCCGCCCCACCCCGGGCTTGGTCCCCATTCACCCGAACCGCTGCCCGGATAGCCCCCTTACCGTCAACGGCCCGTTGGCCCGCAATGCCGCCGATGCAGCCCTCCTCCTTTCCGTGCTCGCCGGCACTGTCGCGCCCTCTTTGCAAAGGGACTTCCGGGGCGTTCGCATCGCATGGCTCGGCGACATCGCAGGCATGCCATTTGCCCCGGTTGTCCGCGATGTCGTTAACGCCTCCCGCTCTCGTTTTGAGCGTATCGGCTGCCATACTGAAGATGCCATCTTTGACTTCTCCGGCGCTGACGAGTCCTTTCGCCTCCTCCGCGCCCGCGAGTTTCACGCGCTCCATCACGACAAGCCTCTCGATCAAGTGAAGGAAACCGTGCGGCAGGAGATCGAGCGCGGCTCGCGGTTGACTCCAGACGACATCGCTCGTGCCACCGAAAGCCGCGACACTCTCCGCTACCGCTTTGCCGCCTTCCTGGAACGCTACGAATTCCTCGTTCTCCCCACCGTCCAGGTCCCGCCCTTCGACATCGAACAGCCCTACGTCACCGAAATCAATGGCATCCGCCTCGATACCTATATCGACTGGATGCGCAGTTGCTACTACATCTCCATTCTTGGCGTTCCCGCCCTCAGCACTCCCGCCGGCTTCACGCCAGAAGGCTTGCCCGTCGGGCTCCAGATCGTCGGGCGCGCCAACGCGGATTGGGCCGTCCTTTCGCTCGGCCACGCGCTGGAGTCCGAGCGGGTATTATAGGAACGAATCGCTATGAATCGCCGCCATTTCCTTGCCTCTCTCGCCGCGGGCTCACTCGCGCTCCACGCTCGCAAAATCAAAAACATCGGCTGCCAACTCTACACGCTTCGCAGCGTCATCAACGACCAGCCAAAGCCCATTCTCGATCAACTCCAGGGCGCCGGCTACGAAGAAGTCGAGGTCGTCCGCGGCAACATGGACAAGATCTGGTCCGCGCTCAAGCAGACCAAGCTCAAGCCGGTCAGCCTCCACATCGATACTCCTTACTTCACCGTCCAGCAGGATAAGCTCGGCCCCGCGCTCGATGACGCCCGCGCCAAGGGTTTCAAGTACATCGTCTGCCCCTACATTGCCCCGGCCGACCGCGGCGGCGTCGATGTCATCAAGAAACTGGCCGACACGCTCAACAAGGCCGGTGAGAAGTGCAAGGCCGCCGGCATGATGCTCTGCTATCACAATCATGCTTTTGAGTTCGAACCCGTTCCTGGCGGCAAGGGGAATCTGCTCGACGTGCTGATGGAGTCCACTGATCCGGCGCTTGTTGGCCTTGAGTTCGATATCATGTGGTCCGCCGTCGGCGGCATGGACCCGGTAGATGTGCTCAAGAAGTACAAGGGCCGCGTGCCGCTGCTGCACGTCAAGGATCTTGGCCCGAACATTACCGTTCGCTACAACGAAAAGGTGCCCAAAGAGGCATTCAAGGAGGCAGGCGCCGGCATCCTCGAACTGCCCCGCATCCTCCGCACCGCCATGGATACCGGTACGAAGCACTTCTTCGTTGAGCAGGATCAGACCCCCGGCGATCCCATGGTCAGCCTGAAGCAGAGCATCGCCTACCTGAAGAAACTCGACCTGTAAACGCAAAAAGGGCGCCGCCTTCCGGCCGCGCCCTTTTTCTTTCTGTTGCCTGTTTACACCTTGGCGAAGATCGAGTTGCTCACCGTCCCAGTGCTGTCGGCGAACGACTCCTGCTCGATCCCGAGCGAGTGCAGAATGCTCAGATAGACATTCGCCATCCGTGTCTCGCCATTCCGCCAATACTGGCCGTGCTTCAGCCCCATATTGGCGCCGCCGGCGATCAGCGTCGGCAGATTCCGCGGATTATGCGTCGTGCTCGCACCGCTGCCGAACAGCACGATGGTGTTGTCCAGCACGCTGCCGCTGCGGTCCTTGTAGCCGTCCAGCCGGCCCAGGAAATAGGCCACTTGCTCGGCCAGGAAACGGTCGTACTTAGCGAAGTTCAGCTGCCCTTCCTTGTCGGTGGCGTGCGAAAGGTTGTGGTGGGTCTTCGCCAATCCCAACTTCAGTGGGAACGTGTCGCTGATACCCATGCCATCCTCGCGGTTCAGCATGAACGCGACCGACCGTGTGATGTCGGCGTCGAAGGCAAGCGCAATCAGGTCGAACATCGTCCGGTAGTAGTCGGCCGGCTCGCCTTCCGGCGTCGCATCCAGGTTCAGGTGCGAGTAATCCTGCTTCTTCAACGGAATGTCAATCCACCGCTCCGAAGCGATCAGTCGCGACTCCATCTCGTTGAGCGACGTCAGGTACTGGTCCATCCGCTCCCGGTCCGACTTGCCGAGTTTCTGATCGAGCGACTTCGCGCTCTGCGCCACCGCGTCCACGAGTTTGATCCGCCGCTGCAGCTTAGCTCGTTCGGTCTGAATCGACTCCCGGTCTCCGCGGAACAGCCGGTTGAAGATCCGCCGCGGATTGTTCTCCGCCGGTATCGGACGCCCTTCCAGACTGTAGGAAATCGTGCCCGTCCGCGACAGGAAGCCCGTGCCCGCGTCAATGGAAAGCACCAGCGAGGGCTGCCGGCAATACTGCTTCGTGTGCAGCGCGATCACCTGGTCCAGTCCCGCTGTGTTGTAGGTGCCCGGCTTCGGGTTATGCAGCGGTGCGCCGGTCAGCCACATATCGGAACAGGTATGCGGGTCGGCCTTCGGACCACTCGGATGGTACAGACCGCCCATGAAGCTCAGGTGCCGGCGGAAATCGCGAAGCGGTTCGGTGGACTTGCCGAAGACGAACTGCCCGTCCTTCTCGGCCGTCGGGAACCAGTGCCAGTCCGCGATGCCGTGCTCGGTGCGCGGCAGCGACATGCCGTTGGCCGTGTACAGCGCGCAGAAGCGGCGCGGCAACTGGCCGGTCACTTCGGCGCCCATCGCGTCCAGAGCGGGCAACGCCAGCGCGACCCCGCCAAGGCCTTTCAGAAAAGCGCGACGGTCCAGGGAAAAGGAATTGCTCATCAATGTCTCCGAGTGGTTATGCTCCGAATTCTACTACTTTTCGAGGAACATTTTACTGTTGACGACATACCGGATCATGTCCTGCATCCGGTAACCGCTTGCCCGCAGGCGCTGCGCGTCCTGCTTCAAGTGATTCACTTCCCCATAGGTCAGTGTTCGCCCCGTGCCGTAAGTGGCCAGATGCTTCAACACGCTGAAGGCAACCTGGTCCACCCGAGTCTCCGCGAGGTAGCGCCGCAGTCCGTCCATCCCGTCCACTTCCGTGTTGTCGGGCAGCTTGGAGTGCGCATCGGCCGGCTGCTTCTTCAGCCGCCCGCCAGCGTCGAACTCCTCAAAGGCCACGCCCCACGGATCGATCTTCATATGGCATTGGACGCATCCCGGCTGGCTCCGGTGACGCTCAATCCGCTGTCGCAGCGTCAGGTTCGTTCCCTCTTCTTCCTTCAGTGCCGGGACATTCGGCGGCGGGTCGTCCGGCGGTTCGGCCACGATCTTCCGCGCCAGCCACGCGCCGCGTTTCACCGGGTTCGATTCCCGTCCGTCGGAAAGCCCGGCCAGAATTGCCGCCTGTGTCAGCACACCACCCAGGTCCCGGCGACGGTGCGGAATCGCCACATAGCCAAACCCGCTCTCCGTCTTGTCGCCCAGGTCATAGTAACTTGCCACTGCTTCGTTGGCGATCACGAAATCCGCTGAAACCAGATTCTTCACCGGCAGGTTGTTGCGGATCAGGTAGTGCACGAACTCAATCGGCTCCTGCTTCAGGTGGCTGCGCACGTCGCGCGTCAGCTTCGGGAACCGCTTCTTGTCCGGCTCCAGCACCTGGAACTTGTCCAGGCTCAGCCACTGATAAGTAAACTCCCGCGTAAACTGCGAGAATCGCGGGTGCGCGATCATCCGCGCCACCTCCGCGTTCAACTGCGCCCGCAGTTGCCCGCTCGCCGCCAGTCGCAACGTCGTCTGGTCTGGCGGCCCGTTCCACAGGAAGTAGGAAAGCTTTGATGCCAGCTCATGATCGTCGAGCGGCTCCGGCGCCGGCGTCGAGCTCGCCTCCACCAGGAACAGGAATTGCGGCGATGTCAGCACCACCTGCAGGGCGTCCTTGATGCTCTCCTGGAACGTCCGGCCCCCGGCGAACGACTTCTCGAACACCGCTACCACCGCAGCTTCTTCCGTTGCCGTCACCGGCCGCCGGTAGGCGCGGCTGGCGAATGAACGCAGGATCTCCCGCGCGTATGACCGTTTGTCGGCCTTGCGCGGCGAGTCCAGGAAGATGTTCCTGTGCGCCGGCGGCGGCCAGGACTCATAAAACGGTCCTTCAAACTCCACCGACCGGACCACCAGCCGCGGCATGTCGCGCCCATCGGTGTACTCGCTCCGCACCGCAATTTCTCGAATGCCCGCCAGGTAATTGACGTTGTCCTTCTCCACGTCCGGGCTTGGGAAGTTACGGATCGCTCCCTCAAACACGAACTTCGCAGGGGCGCTGCTTGTCACTGCTTTCGGCTCGCCCACCGGCGCGAACGTGCTGCCGCAATCTCGCCGTAGTCCGAGATGCACCCCCAGTCGCGGCGTTCGCTTCTCAAACGCCACGAACTGCTTTGCCACGGCACTCGCCGCCGCAACCGGCGTCAATACTACCCGGTCCAGCCCGTTCACGCCCGTGAACTGCGTCCCCAGCGTCAGCGGCCCTGCTTCCAGCCGCACGGCCAGAAACGCCGGCTGTGCCAGCACGCCGGAGAACTGCCGCCCGCCTAGCGTCAGCGTCAACTCCGCGGGCCGCTCCGGCGGCGCCTTCACGAACTTCCGGCCCGGCTCCAGCAGTGCTTGCAGTTCCGCTTCGCCCAGCGCCCTCCGGTACAGCCGCACCTCGTCCAGGTCGCCCCGGAACGGCGGATTGCCAGGTACTCGCCCGAGTTGCAGCCCAAGCCGCGGATTATCCAGGTCCGCCGCGCCAATCTCCCCACGCGCCACCAGGAACCCGTTCACATACAGCCGCGTTTCATTCTTGCCACGCCGTACCACAGCCGCCACGTGTTGCCACTCGTTCACGCGAACCACACCTGGTGTGGAGGCAACAATGCCATTCGTCGCGTTGTTGGCGTCCGAAGTCTCCAACCGCAGCATCCCCCGCTCACCCAACTCCAGGTGCCATCCCTGCGTCCAGTTATGGCCGCCCAGGTTCACCAGCCCGGCCTTCCGCGGCGTCCGCGGATGAATCCATGCCGCCACCGTGAAGTCGCCCGTGCCGACGTTCATTCCCTCCTCACGGGCCACGCGCACGCCGTCGCTGTCGGCCGTGAAGGAGACGGCCTTGCCAAACGGAGACTCCACCGCCTTCGCCTCGCCTTCCAATCCCGTTGCCGCGCCGTCAAAGCTCCACTCTCCGCCCAATCCTTCCCGTAGCCGCGACGCATCGGGCGCCGGCGCCGCCGGGCTCCCCGCCGCCGCATAGGCGTCTACCTGATAGATGCCGGCTTTCGGAATCGTCACCGTCTGCAGTGTCTTTGCCGCCTTGCTTACCACTGCTCCCGACGCCCCCGCAGGCTGCGCCGCCGCTCCCGTATCGAGCAGTAGTCCATCGTTGTAGCGCGACGCCGTCACCGTTACCCGGAACCGGCCGTAGTCCGGCAACTCCCGAAGCGAGATCTTGAAGTTCGCCTTCGGCCCGTACGTGCCGTCGGCCTCGAACAGCTCATCGTTGGGAATGGCCGGCCGCAGCAGCAGGCCCTCCGGCGCGGCGCTGTACGGCTGCCCCTTCGGATATCCCCGGCTGCCGCGCATGCACGCAAAGACCGAGTGATAAATGCTGTCGTACTCCCGCCAGCCCCGCACCGTGTCGTTGCCCTGGTAGCCCTCAATAAAGCGGTACTTCGTCCGCATGAAGAACGGGTCAAAGGCAAACGGCTTCTTCGGCGTCAACTGGGTCACCGTAAAGTCCTTGTTCTCCAGCAGCAAGCTGTTGGCGCCCAGAATCAGCTCCTCCGGCAGCGGATTCTTGTTGATCCCCGCCCCCAGATCCATTCGGAAATTCTGAATCGACGGCTTGAAATCCGGCTCCACAATCGCACGGCTCAGCGCCTCCTCTGCCATCTCCAGGTAGGCTTCCATCAAGAGCGGTGACAACTGCAGCGTGTCCTTGTTGTTCACGAACCCGTCACGCGAAACCGCATCCGGCGGCAGCGCCTCCGTCAGGTCGTCCTCCAACTTCAGCAGTTCCCGCAACGTGTTCCGATACTGCGATACCGTCAACCGCCGCACCAGCCCATTCTTCGGCGCCGGCCGCGACCGCGCGATGTCCAGAGCCTTCTCCACCCAGTGTCCCAACTCCTCTCGCGCCGCCGGTGCCGGTTGCGGCATCCCTTTCGGCGGCATGCTACCATCCGCCACGCGCTTCTGCACGTGTTCCCACAGCCGCAGGTGACGCTCCTCCAGGTCCGCGTTCAAATGGTCCACGCGCACGCCCGATGTCGGATTGTCCGCGTTATGGCAGCTGACGCAGTACTTCTTCAGGAACGGCTGCACATGCTGCTCGAATCCCGGCCGAAGATTCGCTTCGGCCGTCTGCGCGGCTTGCGCCGGCTGGAAAAAAGCCGTCCAACAGACACCACCCGCGGCCGCCGCCGCCAGCACAAAAACGTTTCGCAATCGCAACCAGGAGTGACGGAAGTTCATAAGTAACAGCGCGCGACCCTTGAAAAAGCCGCGCGACCGCTATGTTATCACCCCGTTCTCCCGGCCTGCCCTAGCGCTTCCGGCCGACGCTTCCCAATACCCGCTTCACCGAGTCCATGATCGTCTCTTCCACTTCCTCGGTATACGGTCCAGGGTTGCCATAGTAGATCTGGCTGTCCACCGGTTCGTATCCACCCTCCCGCAGGACCCGCTTGGAGACGATGTAGCTCATCACGTCGTTCGTGTAGCCCGCCACGATCGTGTCTTCCCCGGCAAACTCCTTTTTCACCCGCAGCGCATAGTCCACCACCACCTCGCCCCCAAGTCCCACCAACGTCACAGCCTTGCCAAACCGGAACGCCTGCACAGGGTAGGGAATCGTCGTCACCGGCTTGCCCTGGTCATAGGCCCGCAGCATCGCCTCTGCCCGCCGCTGCTTGAACCAGTTCGTCCCCTTCAACTCCTCCTCGAACTGTTCCCTCGTGTGGGGAGCAAACGCCAGCTCCGTGGTTCGCCAGGCCGAGCGCAGTGGCCCGTTCACCGGTTTCATCGAACCCTCGATCACCCGCTGCACCTCTGCCGATAGGCTCTTCCCGTGCCGCTCCGCAAGTTCATACGTCCCGCGCGGATTCGGGTTCGCGTCCCCGCCGCACAGCAGCATAAACATCGCCGTTGTGCCCGGATTCCGCGCCTCAAAGTCCAACTGCGCATACCCCGCGTAGTCCCCGTTCACCAGATACAGATCGCCGCCCAGCGTCGTGTTGTGGCAGGCATACCCGAACAGCACGGCCCGCGGCTTCCCGTCCTTCCCCGTCACGCGGAACACCGGCACATCCTGGTCCACCGGTCCGCCCGGGTTCAGTCCGATCTTCACGTTGCCCGATGGCCCCTGCCTCCGGTTGATCGCAAAGCTCCCCGTCCCGTGCCCGATCGATACCTCGCCCGGTTGCAGATCGCCCAGTGCCGCGCCCACCACGCTCACCAGTTTCTCCACCAGCCCGTTGCCGTAATCGACGATCACCTTCCGGTGTTCCGGCGTCAGGTCGAACATCGACTCCAGGTTGTCCCGCACCGCCGGGCCGCTGTGCGTATGCGACGAGTTGATCATCAACTGCGATCGCCGCAGCCCGTAACGCTTCTCCACCTCCGCGCCCGTCCGTTCGCTGATCGATCGCGACATGCCGATCAGGTCCGTCGTCACAATCACCACCCGCCCGCCCTTCTTGTCGGCGAACGCCAGCGCCTTGGCCCAGATGTCGTGCTTGGCGCCCTCCGACGGCTTCTTCCGCGAGGCGTACCCGGAGAGAAAAATCGGCCGGTCCGGCGTGATCTTCACCCGTGCCACACCCACGCGTAAATCCCCAGCCAAAACAGGCAGCGCCAGCATCAGAGAAACTAGAACACGCAACATGACCCGCAGCATAGCAAACTGGAGTTAGAATGCCTGCACCCGGCATCGCCGCGATCTCATTCGTCCCCCTCCTCGCGCAGTTCCTCGTCGATCCTGCCTCCCGCTCCATGCAGGCCGTCCGCCAGATCTTCGACTCCACGCCCGGCGGCTCCCTCTCCTGCAGCATCCAATCCCTCCCGCCCCGCCTCGGCTTCTCGCTCGTTCACTGGTCCGGCTTCAATCTCAACATTCCCATCAACCGCGACTCTCCAGCCTTCAACTACGGCATCGCCATCGAGATAACACCCAAGGGCGCCGCCCCGGTCTATCTGGCCGAGCGCCTCTCCTTCCAACCTCGTCCCGATGGCGCCCGCCTCCCCCGCGGCGCTGCCGCCGAATACACCGGCGGCTTCTATGCCGGCCCTGGCGAATACCGCATCCGCCTTCGTATCGGTGACGAACGCAACCTGCAGTGCGGTAAGGAATGGCGGATCAAAGTGAAGCCCGCTCGCATTGCCGACCGCATCGAGCCCAATCAGATCCTCGCCGTCGGCGACGAACGCTGGCTCGGCCTCACCACCGACGGGCCACCACGCCATTTCACCATCGTCCTCGAGGCCGGCCCCCTGTTCCCTCGCCGTAACATGGTGCGCATCTCGTCGTATGACCGCAGCGTTCTCATGACCAGCCTCACCACGCTGCTCGACACCACAAAAGCCACCGGCGCCACCATTATCGCCGTTGACCCGCGCAACCGCAAAGTCATCTATAAGTCGGAAACGTTCAACCGCCGTGAACGCTTCCGGCTCGCCCGTGCGCTCGCCGATGTGAACCTCGGCGTGGTCTCGCTCGAAACGCTAAAAGGCCCCACCGCGGGCGAGTTCATGGAGTCCGTTCTCGATCAGCTTCAGCCGGCCGCCGCGAAATCGGAGGCCGTCGTCTTCCTCGGTCCCATCTGGAGTTGGCAGGGCAAGTTCACCCCGCGCATGCGCGAACTCGCCGCCAATCTCCCCCGCCCCCATTTCTTCGGCCTCACCCGCTTCCCCGGCCTTCCTGATAACCTCGTCGCCAAAGTCGTGAAGTCCGCTAGCGGCTCCGTCAAGATGCTGCTCACACCGGAGGACTTTGCTAAGGCCATTGAGAAGGTGGCCCCGGACGATCCTCGTTAGCTCGCGGCTTCCACCACCGCCCGCGCCACCGCCCGCGTCGTCTCTTCGTCGCCCATCAGCGCACGGAAACCGATCCAGAAAGCGTCCCCCACGCATGCCTCCGCATTCGGACACGGCTCCGCCCGGTTCGCATACTTCCCGCTCACATACATGGGATTCCCGTACAAAGGGTGCGGATAGAACGGCGTGCAGGGAATCCCAGCCTCCTGCAACTTCGCGCAGAACCCGTCCCGCTTCCCGCCGGCCACGCGGCCCAACACCAGGTACCACGAGTTCCGGTTCACCGCCGCGGGAATCTCCTGCCACCGGATCGACTCCACCCCTTCCAACTCACGCGCAAGGATCTTCTGATTCCGCGTCCGCAATTCGATCTGTGCGTCCAGTCGCTCCAGTTGTGCCGTCAAGACGGCTGCATGCAGCGCCGACATCCGGAAGTTGTTCCCCGGTTCAAAATGGTGGAAAAACGTGTAGCCCGGCCGCCGGCCCTGATTCGCATAGGAACGCATCCGCGCCGCGAGTTCCTCATCGGCCGTGATCACCATGCCGCCCTCGCCCGCCGTCATCACCTTCCCGTTCTGAAATGAGAACGACGACGCCAACCCGAACGAGCCCGCCTTTTTCCCGTTCCACTCCGACCCATGTGCATGGGCCGCGTCTTCCATCAGCAGCAGTCCGTGCTCCGCGCAGATCCCCAGCAACGCATCCACATCCGCCATCGATCCGCCGAAGTGCACCGTCAAAATCGCCTTCGTCTTCGGCGTCACCGCGCGCCGCGCCGCTACCGGGCACATGTTGAACGAGTAGGGCTCAATGTCCACGAACACAGGCACCGCGCCGACGCGCGTCACCGCCGATGCCGTCGAGACGAACGAGATCGCCGGCACGATCACCTCATCGCCGGCCCCGATCCCGGCGCACGCCAGCATCATCTCCAGCGTCACCGTTCCGTTCACTGCCGATACGCCAAATCTTGAATCCTGATAAGCTGCAAAGGCATCTTCAAAAGACGCAACCAAGGGATGAAACCCTCCCCACTGCGAGCTCTTCAAGACTTCGCTCAGCAGTTCCGCTTCTCGACTATCAGAGGTTGGCCACGGGGGAAGGGGTATCACTCTTCCAGAATACGAGGAATCTGATGGATCAGGAACAACTAGAACGGTATGAGTTCCAGATGGGGAACACGCGCGGCAAGCTCGCCATGGCCTCCGATCTCTTGACGGACGCGCTCGTCTTGGTCGGCCAGCACGGCATTTATTGCACGAGTGCGAGGCAGCCAAACAAGCCGTCGATGGATCTACGGATCATTCTGCAGTGCATGAACGAGTCCAAGGAGTTGATCCTCCGCGCGATCGACGACTCAAAGCCCTCGTAAGAACGGGTTTCGTTTCCGCTCCCGTCCGATCGTTGTCGCTTCGCCATGGCCCGGAATCACCACCGTGTCCTCCGGCAACTCAAGTAGTTTTGCTTTGATCGACCGCAGGATCTGCCGGCCGTCTCCGCCCGGCAGGTCCGTCCGGCCAATCGAATCGCGGAACAGTGTATCGCCCGCCAGCACGGTTTTTTCTCCCGGCATCCAGATACACGCACTCCCCTGCGTGTGCCCCGGCGTGTGCATCGCCAGCAACTCCGTGGTTCCCAATAAATAGCGGTCCCCATCCTTGATCGACGAGTCGATTGCCGTCTTCTCCGGCGTCTCCATCCCCAGCCACGACGCCTGCACGTCGATGTGTTTGTACAGGTCGGCATCGTTTTCATTCATGTAGACCGGCGCACCGGTCGACGCCTTCAACTTCGCGGCGCCCCCGATATGGTCAATGTGTGCGTGCGTGATCAGGATCATCTTCACCATCAAGCCGTGCTTCGACAGGATCGCCTCGATCTCCGAGATATCGTCCCCCGGATCCACCACAATCGCCTCCGCTGTATCCGGATCCCCAAGGATCGAGCAATTGCATCCCAACTGCCCCACCGGCAGCACCTCATGAATCATGCCTTGATTGTACGCATCAAATAGAAGCACACTGAGACTACCCTCCATGTTTGACCTATTCCCCTACCTCTCCCGCGTCATCCACATCACCTCCGCCATCCTGCTCCTCGGCGGCCTCTTCTATGCCTGGAACCTCTCCAAGTACAACCGCCTCCCGGACAACCCCGTCTATGGTTTCCGCCCCGCCGTCTGGAGCCTCGTCGCCGCGCTCCTGCTCACTGGCACCTATAACCTCATGCTGAAGATGCCCGTCCCGAAGGAGTACCACATGCTCTTCGGCGTGAAGTTCCTGCTGTTCCTCCACATCGCCGCCGTCTCCATCCTCCTCGTCAAGCCGCAGACCACTCAGGAAAAACGTGTCCGCATGCTCACCGGCCTCGCCGGTTCCGGCGCCGCGCTCATCCTGGTCTCCGCCGCTCTCCGCGCCATCACACAATGATGATCAACGCCTTCTTTGAATCCGCCGCCCTGTTTGAACTTCCGGGCCGCGGCCGTATCAAGGCCGCCGGCGAGGATCGCAAGCGTCTCCTGCACGCCATGACCACCAACCACGTGCAGGAGTTGGAGCCCGGCCACGGATGCTACGCCTTCTTTCTCAGCGCGCAAGGCCGCATTCAGTCCGATGTCACCATCCTCGCCCAGCAGGATCACCTCCTCCTCGACGTCGAACCCGCTCAGCGCGAGAAGGTCTTCGCCCACCTCGACAAGTACATCATTGCCGACGATGTCATCCTCGAAGACGTGAGCGGCTCCCAGACGACACTCGCCCTCGAAGGCCCCAACGCAGCCCGCATTCTCGAGGCCGTCGGTGCGCCTGTTCCCGAGCGTGACTACGACTCCGCCTCCTGGGCCGGCCGCCTCATCGTTCGGACTTCCTATTCCGGAGCGCCCGGCTTTCACATCTACCTCAGTCCCCTGGATGCTCCCGTCCTCAAAGAGTCCCTGCTCGATGCCGGCGCCCGCGAAGTCGACGCCGAAACCGTCGAAACCGCCCGCATCCTGAACGCCCGCCCTCTCTATGGCGTCGATATTACCGACACCACGCTCCCCCAGGAAACACGTCTCGCCCACGCGCTACATTTCAACAAGGGCTGTTACCTTGGCCAGGAGATCGTCGAGCGCATCCGCTCCCGCGGCCACGTCAACAAGGTGCTCGGCCGCATCGAACTCGATGGTGAGCCCACCGCCGAAACCGGTACCGTGACGAGCCGGACAGTTGACCCTCGTACCGGCCGCACCGTTGTCCTCGCCTACCACCGCCCGGCCTGAGTTCGGCTAAACGGCCACTTCCCGCAGACGGTCCACCCACTCCGCCGGCACCCGGACATTGCCGCTCCGTCCTGTCCCCAACTGAATATCGGGCTTGTACGTCCCGTGGTAATCGGACCCGCCGGACTTCACCAATCCCAGCCGCTCCGCCAGCGCGGTATACCGTTCCACGGCGTGCGCCTCATGGTCGCTGTGCCTCACCTCCAGCCCCAGCATACCCATCCCGGCCGCCGCCGTAATCCACTCGGCCTCCTCGGCCGCCGTCCGCCGGTCCAGCCGCACGGGGTGCGCCATCACCGGAATGCCCCCCGCCGCCCGCATCCGCTGAATCCCCTCTTCAAGCGGCACTTCCTCCCGCTCCGTAAACGCTCGGCCAGACTCCGCCAGATACTTGTCGAACGCCTCCTGCATCGTCTTCACATACTTCTTCTGCAGCAGGATCTTGGCAAAATGCGGCCGCCCGGCCATCGTCTTCCCCAGCGCCTCCACCTCGTTGAGCGTAATCTCCACGCCCACCCGCTGTAGATTCTCCACCAGACGCCGGTTCCGGTCCCGCCGCTTTTCCTGTAGCCCGGTCAGCCACTCTCGAAACTCCGCCGCCGGCGCCGCCGCCGGAAAGTATCCCAGCAGATGGACCGTCTTCTTCTCATACTTGGTGCTGAGTTCGATCCCACACAGAAGATCCAGGCCCTTGCCGGCGGCATAGTCTCGTGCCTCGTCGTAGCCGGCAAACGTGTCGTGATCGGTGATCGCCAGCGTGCGTACTCCAGCGCGCAGCGCGTTGTCGATCAATTCCTGGGGCGTATCGCTCCCGTCGGAGGCATCGGTGTGGCTATGTAGATCTACCATCTACCAGGATACCGGAATCAGGCCCCGGTCCTTCAATAACGACCACACGCGCTCTTCGCTGATGGCAATATCCTCGGCCGATGAATCCACCCGCACGTCCGGCGACACCGGTGGCTCATACGGGTCGGACACGCCTGTGAAATGCGGGATTTCCCCCGCCAGGGCCTTCTTGTAAAGCCCCTTCACGTCCCGCTCCGCCAGCACCTCCAGCGGGCAGTCCATGAAGATCTCCACAAAGTTCTCAATCCGCTCCCGCACCGCGTCGCGCGTGTCCCGGTACGGGCTGATAGCCGCCGTTATCGCGATTACGCCGTTCCGCGCCAGCAACTCCGCCACAAATCCGATCCGACGCACGTTCGTGTCCCGGTCCTCCCGCGAAAACCCAAGACCTTTCGATAGATGCGTACGCACCTCATCCCCATCCAGCAACTCCACCTTCGCCCCGCTCTCCGCCAGCCTCCGGTAAATCCGCTCCGACAACGTCGATTTCCCCGATCCGCTCAGTCCTGTAAACCAAAGCGTGCAACCCTTATGCATTCACCAGTTCTCCCAGCAACACGTCCAACTCTCGCACCATCTTCCCCTCCGGTGTAAAGTGCAAACCGCACTCCTTGTCCCCGGCCACCTCCCACCACCACCGGCCCGCCCGTTCTCCCTCCGATGAATGCACCGCACGCGTGCACGGTCCGCAGCCGATGCTCGTGTACCCCTGCGCGTATAACGGGTGCACCGGTACATCGTTCCGCCGCGTGTACTCCTCCACCTCTTCCGCCGTCCACAACGCCAGCGGACTCAACTTCCACTTCCCTTCCACCTGCACCTGCTGCTCCACTCCCTCGCGCGACTCCGCCTGCCCCCGCCGCAACCCCACTGCGTAGGCGTCCAGTCCCTCGACCAGACGCTCCATCGGCCGCACCTTCCGCACCTGGCAGCACAGCTTCCGCAGCACAACCTCGTTCCGGTACAACTCCTCCCCATGCGCGGCCACCATGCGCACAACCTCGCCCGCGTCCGGTGCCATCGCTTCTACCGCAATCCCATACCGCTCCCGTACCATCTCCATCATCTGGTGCGTCTCCGCCGGCAGTTTCCCGGTGTCGAGTGTCACCACCCGCGCTCCCAGCCCCATCCGCGCCGCCATGTCCACCAGCACCATGCCTTCCCGCTGGAAACTCGTCACCACCGCGAAGCGCGTCCCATACTCACGAATCCCCCACTCCAATACCTCTTCGGCGCGCCGGCTCATCTATTCTCCTCTATTCCTATCAGGATAGTATGGATTGGCCTCCGCGGTAAACCTTCCCCTACCGCTGTGGCGCCGGTTCGCTCGGTTGAAAGGCGAACTCCTCGCCCGCCGCGAACACCCGCAACACCCCGCCCGGCATTGGACGCCCTGCCGTCTCATAGAACATCGCGCCGTCCGTACTCTCGCCAGGCGCCAGCTTCACCTGCACAAACGCGATCGCGCTTGCCGCCGCGGCCGCTTTCAATTTGGTGGAGTTGACCTCGGCCAGTGCCGCCCGCCTCCGGGACTCGTACCCGCTCGTCGTGCGGAGTTGGGTAATCCCGTAAAGCCCTGTCTCGTAGGCGGATACCAGTCCCACCACCTCATTCCGCCCGCCCCGGCTGAACATCTCCCCTACTACCTTCCGCGCCGGCACTGGCCGCATCGTCCGGCCATCTGGCAGTTCCCAAACAAAGTCATCCGGCCGCACCAGCACCGGTTCGCCCGACCCGTTCGACACCGCCACCTGCATCGTTGCGTAACTGCGCACCTTTGCCGTCAGGTGAGCGAACATAATCGTCACCCCGTTCCGCGTCAAGGTTTGGTAACGCAGCCCGCCGGACTCGAAT
Organism: uncultured Solibacteraceae bacterium; assembly: GCA_964632345.1. Classification (GTDB taxonomy): domain Bacteria; phylum Acidobacteriota; class Terriglobia; order Bryobacterales; family Bryobacteraceae. The sequence continues at coordinate 35,459 of CAZWDD010000016.1, forward strand.
TCGATGACCTGCGCCTGCGCCAACAACGCGCCCAGCAGGAACAAAAGAAGCTTCATCTTTTCCCTACAAGCATACAGACGAATCCGGCGGTCCGGAATTACCGGATTTTCGGCGTTATTTTCTCCAACTCCCGCCGTAGCAGTTGGTTCCCCGGATAGTCCCGCACCAGCCCCTCCAGCCAAATCCGCGCATCCTGCCGGCGCTTCTCACGCAACGCCACTACCGCCAGCAGTATCCGCGCGAACGGTCCGAAATAGCGGCCCTGCTTGGCTACCACCTGCAGATTCTTCACCGCCTGTTCCTTGGACCCCTTCGCCTGCTCCAGTTTCACGAACCACTTCACAAAAAACGGCAGGCTGCCCAGCAGATACTCGCTGATCCCCGTCGTCAGATAGGCGTCCGCGTAACCGGGGTCGATCGCCAGCAATCGCACCGCGTAATGCTGCGACTGCTTGGCGTAGGACAACGAC
>CAZWDD010000017.1:0-34064 GCA_964632345.1 uncultured Solibacteraceae bacterium
GAGTCCGCTGGCAGCTGCAATTCCGAGGGCGTCCATAGTTCCTGCCAGGGTTGATGCAAGCGGCGTGCCAATCGAGGAAAAAGGGGGGATTTCGGGGAAAACGGGGTTGAGGGGTGTTTCAATCCGGCAAAGCAATGGCGGGAAATCCCAAAGTGGCACAAATTTGGCGGCGAGACGGCGCTGGGAATAGCAGTTTTCTGGAGATTTCGAGGAATTCCGCTTTGGCCACCCACCTGCATGAAGGGGAGGCGTGACACCCATATCGACTCCCGCCAACGACCTGCTTCCGTTTCTGACGACCGCGATGCCGCCGGCGCCGGTGGCGCCCGGAGCGACTGTAACCACGCCGGAAGGCGAGGCGGTGAGCTGGCAGCTTCTATGGATGGGCGAGGCAGAGGGGCTGGAGACGGAGTTGACGGCGGCCACGGAGGAAGAGGAGGCGGCGGTGGGGCGGCCGGTGGCCGAGCCGGCGGTGGTGTGGTTGAACAACCTGCCGCAGGTATCGTTTGTCCCGGCGCCGGTGGTGACGGATATGGTGGAAGTGGAAGTTCCGGAAGCGCCGGGCGAGGTGGCACCGTTGGGGGCGGAGGCAGGCAAGGGGGAGATGCCGGCGCAGGCAGAGGGGGAAGCCGTGGAGGCACCGGTGGCGGCGCAGGTGAAACTGGCGGCGGCCGAGGATAAGGGCGAAGTGATCTGGTCGGTGGACCTTGTGGTGCGGGAATCGGGTGAGGGGGAGAAGGCGGAAGGGAAACAGGTCGCCGACCGTGAGGCGCAGGGGACAAGTGAGCCCGAGGCGGCGCCGGATGCCGTCGAGATGCCGGAGGCGCGGCCGGTGGAAGCGAAGCCGGTGAGAGAAGACGCGCCAGCGCCGAGAGAGGCGTCGCGAGAGGCGGAGCAGGCCCCGGTGGCCGAGGCGCCGGCGCGCGGACCGGTGCGCGCGGAGACGGTAGAAGCGGAACAGCGGCCACGTGAGGCGGTGAAGGTGGAGCGGCCGGCGGCAGAAAAGCCGGCACAACGGACCGAAACGGAAACGCCTTCGCGGGAGACGGAACAGGCCGAACCGGCCGAGGTGGCACCCGCAGCGAACGGTCGGGAGATGGCGGGTCGCGAACAGGGCGGACGGGAAGAGGGGCAACGGGACGACGACGGTGGAAGGAGCGAGAGGCGGGAGGCGGGACGCCAGGAGCCGCTGAGCCGGAAGGCGGAACGGGCGCCGATGGCCGAATTGGAAACGCCCGCGGCGATCGGCGCCGAGCCGGCGGCGCGCACCGAGGGCGCGAAAGAAGGCGCGGCGAGCAAGCCGTTGAGCGTGGAGATGGCTGGCGTGCAGGCGGCGGAGGGACCGAAGGCGCTGCGGCCGGCACAGGTGGCGACGCTGCAGATGGACGTGCGTCCGACGGACGCGGCGGAAGATGCGGCGCCGGTGCGGCTGGTGGTGTCCCAACGGGGCGACCAGGTGAACGTGCGGGTGCGGAGCTGGGATGCGACGGCGGCGCCGCTGAGCGAAGAACAGATGCGTCCACTGGTGGAGAGCCTGGCCGGACAGGGCTACCAGCGGCGCAGCGCGGAAGGGATCCGGATGGAAGAAGGGATGCCGGCGGCGATTGAGCGGACGGCGGAGCGGATGGAGGTTCAGCAGGGGAACCTGACGGGCGGCGGCGAGCAGCAGACGCAGCACGGGGCCGAGGACCGGCAACAGCAGCAACGGGAACGTCAACAGCAGCAGGCGGAAAACCTGCGGCGCAATTTGCGGCGGGAACCCGCCGCCGAGTTCAACCTGGCCGAACTGACGGCTGAGACCGGTGAAGGCCGGAAGTAAGGAGCCCTACGATGAACATCACATCTGACTTTGGAACACGCGATGCGGCGGCGGCGCCGGCGGCGAAGAGCACCGGAGAAAACATCGGAACCAAAGAGAATTTTCTGCAGCTGCTGGTGGCGCAGATCAAGCACCAGAATCCGCTGAATCCGGCGGACGGCACGCAATTTTTGTCGCAGTTGTCGCAGTTTACGGAGATGGAGCAGATGCTGGCGATGCGCCAGGATCTGGAGGCCATCCGCGCGTCGCTGGAAGCGGCGGCAAGCAGTGAGAGCAATAGCTAAGGAGACCCCGGAGAAGACATGTTTACCTCATTTTCAACCGCATTATCGGCGCTTGGCGCCCACTCGACGGCCATTGACGTGGTCGGCAACAACCTGGCGAACCTGAACACGCCGGGATTCAAGGCCAGCGTGGTGTCGTTCTACGACCTGGTGACACAGTCATTGGGCGCAGGACTCGGCGAGACGCAGGTGGGGTTCGGCGTGGCACGCCCGCTGACGCTGCGGCAGTTCTCGCAGGGAGCGATCCAGACGAGCACGGGACCGCTGGATGCGGCGATTCAGGGCGATGGATTCCTGGTGTTAAAGAACGCCTCCGGGGGAACGATCTACGGCCGTGGCGGCAACCTGCAGGTAAGCAAGACGGGCGCGCTGCTGACGGCGACGGGGGAACGGGTACAGGGTTGGGTGGGCGAGAACGGGGTGGTAGACACGAACGGGCCGACCGGGGACATCACGATCCCGGTGGGGACGCTGCGTCCGGCAACGGCGACGGAGAACATCTCGTTCGATATGAACCTGGACGCGACGGCGACGGCGGGGCCGCCGCCGGATACGTTCGCCGGGTCGATTGAGATCTTCGACAGCCTGGGTGTGTCGCACATCATCTCGGTGAACTTCGAAAAGACGGCGAATCCGGGCGAATGGGCCTACAGCGTGAGCATCCCGGACGCCGATGTGAGTTCACCGCTGACGCCGGTGACCGGGACGATCAGCTTCGACACGTCGGGGCGGCTGGCGAGCCCTGCGGTGACGGACGCGATGCCGACGCTGGCCGTGACGGGGCTGGCAAGCGGCGCGGCGGACATGAACGTGACGTGGGGGCTTTTTAACGGCGCCTCGTCGCGGCTGACGCAGTTCGCACAGACATCGGCGATTTCGGCGGTGAGCCAGGACGGCAACCCGGCGGCGCAGTTGATCCGGGTGGGGCTGGGAGATTCGGGCGCGGTGCTGGCGCAGTATTCAAACGGGCAGCAGGTGAAGGTGGGGCAGCTGGCGATGGCGTCGGTGCGGAATCCGGAGTCGCTGCTGTCGGTGGGCAACAACGCATACCAGTTGAGTGCGCGGTCAGCGCTGCCGGCGATCGGGTTGCCGGGGACCGGGGGTCGCGGCACGATTCTGGGCGGAGCGATTGAGAACTCGACGGTGGACATTGCCCGGGAGTTCACGAACCTGATCATTCTGCAACGAGGCTACCAGGCGAATTCGCGGGTGGTGACAACGGTGGATGAGATCAGCCAGGAAACGATCAACCTGAAGCGGTAACGCGAGAAGGCGATGACGACGATTGAGGAGATCGGGCATTTCGGAGACGTCCCGCTGGAGGTCCAGGTGGAACTGGACCGGAAGGTGATGCCAGTGCGGCAGATTCTGGCACTGGATGTGGGAAGCGTGATCACGATGAACCGTTCGGCGGGCGAGAACCTGGACATCCGGGTGAACGGCGCACTGCTGGCGTTCGGGGAAATCGTGATCATCGAGTCGACGATGGGCGTGCGGATCACCGATTTCAACAACGAGGAGTAAGGGATATGGAACCGATCCTACAACTGGGCGCGGTGTGCGGGGTGCTGGGGGCGCTGTGGCTGGGCGTGTTGGCGCTGAAGCGGCGGCAGGGAACGTTGCAGCAACGGGGCCAGTTGCGGGTGCGGCAGCGGGTGGCGATCTCCAACAGCTGTCAGCTGGTAGTGGTGGATTGGGACGGGCGGGAGATGCTGATTGCAACGGGAGCACAGCCGTGCACACTGCTGACGACGCGGCCGGCGGAACTGCCGGCGCCGGAAGGGGAGCGGGTATGGGCGCACTAATCGTATGTCTGGCGGTGGCCGGAGCGGCACTGGGCGCACCTGCCGACCTGCTGACGCAGGCGGTGAGGACGCCATCGCCGGTGGTGAACCCACAGGCTGGCACGATGGGCGTGCCGATGCAGCTGGTGCTGCTGTTGACGGGGCTGACGGTGCTGCCGGCACTGGTGATGTCGTTGACGCCGTTCCTGCGGATCACGCTGGTGCTGCATTTTCTGCGGCAGGCGATCGGGACGCAATCGACGCCATCGAACCCGGTGCTGATCGGGCTGGCGCTATTCCTGACGATGATCATCATGCAGCCGACGCTGCAGAAGTCCTACGAAGAGGGGTGGGTGCCATACGAGAAGAAGGAACTGGCGGGGGAGGCGGCGCTGCAGAAGGGGTTGGCGCCGATACGTGGGTTCCTGGTGAAGTACGTGCGGGAGAAGGATGTGCAGATGCTGCTGGAGGTGTCCAACACGGCGGCGCCGAAGAACGCCGAGGAGTTGGAGATGCGGATTCTGATGCCGGCGTACGTGTTGAGCGAGCTGAAGACGGGGTTTCAGATTGGTGCGATGCTCTTTCTGCCGTTCCTGATTATCGACCTGCTGGTAGCTTCGGTGACGCTGAGCGTGGGCATTGTGCAGTTGCCGCCGGTGATGGTGTCGGCACCGTTCAAGATCCTGCTGTTCGTGCTGGTGGACGGGTGGAACCTGGTGACGGGTTCGTTGGTGAAGTCGTTCTATTGAGGTCGAACCATGAATATCCAGACGGTATCGGAGATTATCCGGCAGGTGCTGATGCAGACGTTCTGGCTGTCGCTGCCGCTGCTGATGGTGGGGTTCATCGCCGGAGCGGTGGTGAGCCTGATCCAGATTCTGACATCGATCCAGGACTCGGCGTTCGGGGCGGTGCCGCGGCTGGCGGCATTCCTGGCGGCGCTGTTTCTGTTTCTGCCGTGGATGCTGACGCGGCTGACGGACTACACGATCCATATTTTCGGCAATCTGGGGCGCTATGCCCACTGAGATGATCCAGATTCCGTTCGGGCTGATCCTGAATTTCGGTCTGGTGCTGTGCCGGACGGCGGGGATGATGACGTTTCTTCCGATCCCGGGGCTGCGGACGGGGCTGGAGATACAGCGGCTGGCGCTGGCGGTGCTGTTCGGGGTGCTGTTGGCACCGTGGGCACGGACGGAGATGCCGGAGCTGACGATTGGAGGAATCGGGCGAGTGGCGATGACGGAGCTGGCGTTGGGGGTGGGGTTGGGGCTGTGCATGGCACTGATCCAAGAAGGAATTCAGATGGGGGTACAGATGATCGGGTTGCAGGCAGGGTTCTCCTACGCGTCGACGATCGATCCGTCGAGCAATGCGGACTCGGCAATTCTGCAGGTAGTACTGAATCTGGGAACGTCGCTGCTGTTTCTGGCGATGGGGCTGGATACGGTGCTATTCCGGTTCCTGCTGACGGGGGTGCAGACGATGCCGCCTGGGACGTGGACCCTGGAGCAGGGGCATCTGGGCCCGGTGATGGCGCTGTTTCCGCAATTGTTCATCGACGCGATCCGGTGCTCACTGCCGATCGTCGGGACGTTGCTGATGGTGGACGTGGCGCTGGCGCTATTGAGCCGGATTCAGCCCCAATTGCAGCTGCTGACGCTGAGTTTCCCGGTGAAGATGCTGGCGGCAATGGCGTTGATCGCAGCGGGTGCGCCGATGCTGGCCGGGATGGTGGGACGGTCTGCGGCGCGGTCGTTCGAAGCGATGCAGTATCTGCTGGGGGCGAGGTAGGGGCCAATGGCGGGCAGCGGCGAGAAATCGGAGAAAGCGACACCGAGACGGGTTGAAAAGGCCCGGAAAGACGGGCATTTCGTAGCGTCGAAGGAGATCGTCAGCGGCCTGCAGTTCATCGTGTTCGCGGCCCTGCTGCTGACGGGCTTTCCGGAGTTTCTGATGGAGGCGGCCGGGTATACGAAGAGCTTCGTGAAGCTGGCGTTTTCGGGGATGGATCTGCAGCGGGAGAGCCTGGTGTTCCTGTTCCGGAACCGGTTGGCGCCGGCGATGGGGGGGATGCTGGCGGGCGGGTTTCTATTGTCGCTGACGGCGATTGCGGCGCAGATGGCGGCGTCGCGGCTGGGCGTGTCGGGCAAGAAGCTGGCGCCGGATCTGCAGCGGTTGAACCCGCTATCGCGGCTGAAGGAGGTGCCGGCGCAGAATCTGTCGCAGTTCCTGCGGTCCGCGCTGCTTTTGCCGGTTTTTCTGGGCGTAGCGGCATGGTTGGTGTGGGGGTATGCAAATCAATTTCTGTATCTGCCATTGCTGCCATGGGCGAATGGCGTGACGGTGGTGGGCGGGGCGCTGCGGAGCCTGATCGAGAAGGCGTTGTATGTGTTCCTGGCGCTGGGACTGTTCGACTGGTGGCGGCAGAGCCAGAAGTACGACAAGAAGCTGCGGATGACGAAGCAGGAAGTGCGGGACGAGTACAAGGAAGTGGAAGGGAACCCGCAGATCAAGGCGAAGGTGCGGCGGCTGCAGCGGGAGATGTCGCGGCGGCGGATGATGGCGGACGTGCCGAAGGCGTCGGCGGTGATTGTGAATCCGACGCACTATGCGGTGGCGATCCGTTACGACCTGGCGGCGGGTTCGGCGCCGAAGATTGTGGCGAAGGGACGGAACCATGTGGCGAGGCGGATCCGGGAATTGGCGATCGCCAACGAGGTGCCGATTATCGAGAACCCGCCGCTGGCGCGGGCGTTGTTTGCGGCGGCAGAGGTAGGCCAGGAGATTCCGCCGCACTTGTATAAGGCCGTGGCCGAGATTCTGGCGTATCTGTACCGGATTCTGGGCGGACGGCTGCCGGGGCAGTCATTCGCCTGATGGGGTTCGCGCGATGGAACAGGAAATGAAGGATTGAACTGATGTCAGCACCAGCCTCCACCGTACCTTCGGTCTCGACCGGCCTGCCGCCGGCGACGCCTCCGATAAGCGCCAAAGGGCCGCGCAAGCCAGGCGCGAAGAAAGCCGCGGCGGCGCAGCCCGGGACGCTCGAACGAATTCCGTGGCGCGACCTGTCGGTACCGATGGGAGTGCTGGGGATCGTGCTGTTCATGATCACGCCGGTGCCGGCGTTCGTCCTGGACCTTCTGATCAGCGCGAACATCACGCTGTCGGTGATTCTGCTGCTGGTGTCGATCTATATCGCGCGGCCAGTGGATTTCAGCGTGTTTCCGACGGCGCTGCTGCTGATGACACTTTTTCGTCTGGCGCTCAATATCTCGTCATCGCGGCTGATTCTGCTGCACGGCAACAGCGGGACGGCGGCAGCAGGCGGAGTGATCGAGGCGTTCGGGAACTTCGTGGTGGGCGGCAACTACATCATCGGTCTGGTGATCTTCCTGGTGCTGATTGCGATTCAGTATGTGGTGATCAACCATGGCGCGGTGCGCATTTCGGAAGTGACGGCGCGGTTCACGCTGGATGCGCTGCCGGGCAAACAGATGTCGATCGACTCGGACCTGAACGCCGGGCTGATCGACGAGGCGGAGGCGCGGCAGCGGCGGAAGAGCCTGGCGGCGGAGGCGGAGTTCTTCGGCGCGATGGACGGTGCGTCGCGGTTCACACAGCGGGATGCGGTGGCGAGCATTCTGATCACGGTGATCAATATCCTGGCGGGGTTCCTGATCGGGGTTCTGCAGCACGGGATGGAGCTGCAACGCGCGATTGAGACGTATACGATTCTGACGATCGGCGACGGCCTGGTGACCGTGATTCCGGCGTTGATGATCTCTGTCTGCGGGGCGATGATCATTACGCGGGCCGGATCCGAGAACCGGCTGGGGAACGACTTTGAGAAGCAGATCTTCGGCGCAGCCGAACCGCTGCTGCTGGCGGGCGGAGTGCTGGGGGCGATGGCGTTGTTCCCCGGGCTGCCGACGGTGCCGTTCCTGCTGCTGGGCACAGGTACGGGAGTGATGGGCTGGCGGCTCCGGAAGAAGTCGGCGCCGGCGGCCGAGGTGGAAGAGGCGCAGGCGCCGGCACCGGCGCGGGAAAATCTGGAGACACTGCTACGGGTGGAACCGCTATCGGTGGAGGTGGGGTTGGGGCTGGTGCGGATGGTGGAGGGTGGGGTGAACTCGCCGTTGTTGAGGCGGATCGCGGGGATCCGGCGGCAACTGGCGACGGACCTAGGCTATCTCGTGCCCGCAGTACGGGTTACAGACAATTTGGGGTTAAAAGCGCGAGAATACACCATCGGGCTGAAGGGCGTGGAAATCGGGCGATTTGAGTTACCCGGAGGAATGGATATGGCGATCCCGACGTCACGGGACTGTCCCAAATTGGAAGGCGTTCCAACACGGGAGCCCGCATTTGGGATTTCCGCCTTCTGGATACCGTCCGAAGAGGCGGAGGCGGCGCGAGGCGCGGGATATACGGTTGTGGACGGGGTGAGCGTTCTAGGAACGCATCTTGCTGAAACCATACGGGAATATGCTCATGAGCTGTATTCCCGCCAGGATGCCAAACGGCTGTTGGACCGGGTCGCCGAGGAAAACCCGAAAGTCGTCGAAGATTTGGTTCCCAAATTGCTCCCTTTGGCTACCGTGCAGAGAGTTTTGCAGAATCTGTTGCGGGAGCGGGTCTCGATCCGGGATGCAGTCTCGATCCTGGAGGCCTTGGGCGAGGCCGGGGCAGTAACTCGGAATCCGATCCTGCTGACCGAGTACGTGCGGCAGGCAATCCGGCGGATGGTCGTGCGTCCGTACCTGAACGCCGGCAATGAGATCCATGCATGCCTTATCGACCCGGCGATGGAAGGTTTGATTGAATCCGCGGTGGAACATACGGAAACGAACTCGGCGGTGAATCTGCCGCCGAAGAAGATCCACGAGATCGTGGAACGGATACGAGCGGTGATTGGCAATGCGGAGGGTCCGGTGATTGCGCTGACGGGTAGCGGGAGCCGGTTCTTCCTGCGGCAGTTAACGGAGTCTGCGCTGCCGAACCTGACCGTGCTGTCGCACAGCGAAGTCCCGCCCGGAGTGAAGGTAGTGTCCCAAGGAGTGGCGCGGTTGAACGCGTAGGAGGAAACGATGCGGCTGAAATCCTATTTCGCGAACACGATGGAAGAGGCGATGCTGGCGGCCAAGAATGAGCTTGGCGACGAGGCAATGCTGGTGGACTCGAAGCGGCTGGCGGCAGGGCGCGGCGAGCGGGTCCGGTTTGAGGTGATCTTTGCCGCGCCGGCAGTGATCCCGCCACCGGTGGTGAAGAAAGCGCAGGGGACCGCGAAGGCGAGCGCGGGCGCAAGAGACGGGTGGATGGAATGCCGCGGCGAATGGATGGCGCTGTTGCAGGCGTTGCGGGAGGAACCTGGGGAGGCGCTGCTGGCGGGAATGTCGCCCGCGCAGGAGGAGATGGACGCGGTATTCGGCCATCTGCTGCAGAGCGAAGTGCCGCCGGCAGCAGCCGACGAGATGGCGAAACGGTGCCGGCCGTTGCTGGAGGCGCTGGTGCTGGAGAGCGAGGACCGGCGGGCGGAGTTGGAAAAAGTGTTGGTTCCGCTGTTCGCGGCAGAAATGCCGCATGCGCTGGAGACGGACGAGAACGCAGGACGGGCGATTGCGCTGGTGGGACCGAATGGAGCGGGAAAGACATCGATGACGGCGAAGCTGGCGTTCCGGTTCGGAATCGAAGAGGGCCGGCCGGTGCGGGTGGTATCGATGGACAACCTGCGGATCGGGGCATCCGAGCAACTGGCACAGTTGTGTTCGCTGATGGGGATTCCGTTCCAGGCGGCTGAGACGGGGACCAGCACGGTGTTGGGACTGACGGGAAGGGCGCGAGAAGTGGTGCTGGTGGACACGCCAGGCTTTGCGGCCGGTGATGAAGACCTGATGGAAGAGCTGGCGGTACAACTGCGGCGAGCGGGAGGAGTGCAATGCCAACTGGTACTGCCGGCGACGATGCGGTACAGCGCGATGGAACGGGCGGTGGAGCGGCACGGGCGGTTCACGCCGTCGCGGCTGCTGTTCACACGGATCGATGAGACGGATGTCTTCGGGCCGGCGTGGGGGCTGTCACGGAACCGGCAGATGCCGGTGGAGTGGGTATCGACGGGACCGCGGATACCGGAAGACATGGCGGCGGCCGAAGCGACCCGATTCGCCAGCGCCATGCTGAATGGCCTGACGGCGGCGAGGCGGAGAGCGGGCGGCGGAAGGGTCGCGGAGACAGCGTGGGCGGCGAACGCCGGCGGGACAGGGAGATAAGTGGAGACCGAGTATGCAGACACAAACGGCAAGCGTAAAGGCGACGGCAGACCGAGAGACTCTCATTCTGGAACACCTGCCACAGGTGCGCCTGATCGCGCGCCGGATACACGAGCGCCTACCGGGAAGCGTCAGCCTTGACGACCTGATCTCGACGGGGACGGTGGGATTGATCTCGGCGATCGACAACTTCGATCCGAAGCTGAACGTGAAGTTGAAGACATACGCGGAGTACAAGATCCGGGGGGCGATCCTGGACAGCCTGCGTGGGATGGACTGGGCGCCACGGCAGCAGCGAAAGCGTGTCAAGCAAATTGAAGCGGCGATTGCGTCGCTGGAGCAGCGGAACCACCGGGCGCCGAGCGAGGACGAGATCGCGCAGGAGCTGGGGCTGAGCACGGCGGAGTATCACGACTGGCTGATCGACGTGCGCGGGGTGAACCTGGGGCGGCTGGAAGGGCACTCGGGCGAGGATGAGAGCCGGGATCTGCTGCGGTTCGTCTCCGACAGCGAGGAGTTGTGGCCGTCGCGGATCGTGGAGAGGGCAGAGCTGGAGCGGCTGCTGGCGCAGGCGATTCAGAAGATGCCGTATGTGGAGCGGACGGTACTGAATCTCTACTACCACGAGGAGTTGACGCTGCGCGAGATTGCGCGGGTGGTGAAGCTGCACGAGTCGCGGGTGTCGCAGTTGAAGTCGCAGGCGATACTGCGACTGCGGTCGTACCTGGAAAAGAGATGGCCGATGGAGCGGGGGCTCTAAGCTATGGAAGGCCTAAAGCAGAAGATTCTGGAGACACTCGGCGAACAGTTCAGCCTGGCGCTGGAGGGGATGCTTGGGGAGAAGTGGGATGCGAAGGTAACGGAGTCCGCGCTGCCTTCGGATCCGAGCGAGTACCTCTGCTGGAACCAGAAGCTGAACGTACACAAAGAGCCCGTCCTGCAGGTAGTGACCAAGGGCGATGTGTGGCGGGAGATCGGGACGAAGGCGTTGGAGGCGGTAGGGCTGGAAGATCCGGAGGAAGCGGATGTCCGGTCGACGTATTTTGAGCTGCTGACGCAGGCGCTGGCGGGGCTGGCACGGTTCCTGAGCGGGGAAGTGCAGCGGGAAGTGACGTTGGAATCGGGCGGGGAGTCAGAGATCCCAGCCTCGGGGGTTCCGACGCAGTACGCCAGCGTGCTGTTGACGAGTCCGGGAGGATTCGAGGCGGAGCTGATGGTGCGGGTGGCCCCGACGCTGATGCTGGCGCTGAGTCCGGAGGCGCCGGACCCGGCGAAGGCACCGGCGAACGAGAGCACGACGCAGCAGGTGCAGAAGGCATCGGCGGGAGTGGGCGGTGGAGGAGGCGGCGCGGGTGGCGGGTACGGCGGGGGACAGGCACCGCCGACGATGGAGATGTTGCTTGATGTGGAACTGCCGGTGGCGGTGTCGTTCGGACGAACGCACATGGCGCTGAAGGAAGTGATCAAGCTGAGCACGGGATCGATCATCGAACTGAACCGGACGATAACGGAGCCGGTGGAGGTGATTGTGAACAACTGCGTAGTGGCGCGGGGCGAAGTAGTGGTGATTGAAGGGAATTATGGGGTTCGGATTCAGCAGATCATCAGCCGGTCCGAACGACTGAAGTCGATTGACTAAAGGAGTGTGCGATGTCGATACCGGTGGAACATCCCCTGGCCTACTACGGCGCGCTGGCGGCGGCGATGTCGGCCTGCCTCTATCTGTTCGTGAGTTGCGGACGGCAGTTGGAGGGGCTGCGGCGCCGAATCAGCGGCGTGGAAACAGAGCAGGAAGCCGCAGGGACGAAGGCCGAGGCGCTGGAGCGGCGAGTAGGAGAGTGGAGCGGGCGGACGACGGAGTTGGAGGAGCGGGTATCGGGGCTGATTGCAGCACGGAGAGCGCAGCTTTCGGGCCGGGGCGTGGATGCCAATCAGCGGGTGCAGGTGCTGCGGATGGCGAAACGCGGGGAGCGGGCAGAGCGGATAGCAGCCGAGCTGCGCGTACCGCAGAGCGAAGTAGCGCTACTGCTGAAGGTACACCGGGCAGTAGCCGGGGCAGCGTAGCTGGCCAGGGCTAGAACTCCTGGGGGGAACTGACGGTGACGCCGCGCGGGGACATGGATTTCTCCTGTTCGACGGTGACGTCGAAGGTCATTTCCTGCTTCTGGCGGACGACGACGATTTTCAGCTGCTTGCGGTTGGCGGCGGCGCGGATGGCGGCGGTGATGTCCCGGGGGGAGCGGACGCGAGCGTCCTCGACACGGACGATGACGTCACCGGCCTTGATGCCGGCCTTCTCGGCGGGCATATCGCGGGCGACGGAGCGGACGAGCACCCCCTCCTTCACGCCGAAGAAGCCGGCGAGCTGACCCTCGACGGTTTCGCCATCGATACCGATCATGCCGCTGCGCCAGCCCATGACGGCGTGGGGGACATCTGGCATGCGGATTTCGGGGAGGGTTTTCAGGCGTTCGCGGACGCGTTCCATCTGGCGCTCGACGCGCTCGCGGTCCCGCTGGGACATGCCGAACATGGCGTTGTCGCGGGAGCCGATGACAGCGTTGAGGGTCTGGCTGGAACCGGCACGGACAATCTTGAGCTTTACCTGACGGCCGACAGGGGTTTCGCGGACGAGACGGACGAACTGCTCGGCGCCTTCGACGCGTTGGCCCTGATATTCGAGGACGGCATCGCCGGCCTTGAGGCCGGCCTGGGCGGCCGGGCTGTTGTCATCAACACGGGTGACTTCGACGCCGGCTTCCTCTTTGAGCTTGAGCTCCCTGGCGCGGTCAGCGAGGATCTCCTTGACGCCGATGCCGAGGTAGCTGACCGGGCCGCCGAGGGCCATGACCTTGATGCCGGCCGGCGGGGCGGGAGGAGGCGGGGGAGCGGGCTGGGCCAGGAGCGGGAGGGCGAGGAGGCTGAAGGCAAGGCGGCGGGCGGCGAGGGAAGCAGAGAGCATGGCGGTATTCCTGAATTCGAGTGGGCTGGGGAGCCGTTCGGGAGCAGTGTCCGGGTTGGTTCGGCGTGACTGCGTCCGTCTCTGATAAAGACGAGGACGGGGGAAAAAGGTCACGGGGCGGTGAAGAGAGGGCGGGCGGATGGGGTCAACGCTGGCTTTCGTCGCGGTACTGTTCGAAGACGACATCGAACTCGGCGTGGACGCGGGCGAAGATGGCGAGCAGGTGGGGGTCGAAGTGGGAGGGGCGGGTGCGGGAGTCGCCTTCGAGCATGACGCGGCAGGAGGAGTCGTGGTCGAAGGCGCGTTTGTAGCTGCGGCGGCTGCGGAGGGCGTCGTAGTGGTCGCTCAACATGACGATGCGGCCGGCGATGGGGATCTGGTCGCCGATGAGGCCGTGGGGATAGCCGGAGCCGTCCCAATGTTCGTGATGGGTGAGGGCGATTTCGCGGGCCATATCGAGGAGGCGGGAACTGGATCCTTCCAGGAGGCTGGCGCCGATGAGGGTATGGGATTCCATGACGGCGCGGTCTCCACCGTCGAGGGAGCCGCGTTTGCGGATGAGGTTGTCGGGGATGGCGATTTTGCCGACGTCGTGCATCGGAGCGGCGCGGAAGATGAGTTCCTGGTCGTCGTCGGACCAGCCGGCATGGCGGGCAAGGATGCGGGCGTAGTGGCTGACACGCTGGATGTGGGCGCCGGTTTCGCGGTCCTTGTAGGCGGAGGCGCGGGTGAGGCGGAGCACGGTGTCGTAGTAGGCTTCCTCAAGTTCCTGGGAGCGGCGGCGTTCGAGTTCGAGGGCGAAGCCGAGGTCGATGGAGACGGTCTGGTTGCGGGAGCGGATGTCGCGGAGTTCGCGGCGGAGGTCTTTCTGGCGCAGTTCCAGATCCTTGATCCTTGCAAGGGCCTGGGCGAGGGTCACCGGGTTTTTGGCGGACTTCACTGCGATCTTGCGAGGCATGTTCAGATCAGGCCACGGGCGGGGGGCGCATCAGGCGTCGAGCCGGAAGTTGTCACCAAGGTAGATGCGTTTCACTTCGGCGTCCATTCCTAGCTGAGTTGGGGAACCTGTGCGGAAAATCTTACCACTGTTGATGATGTAGGCGCGGTCGGTGACGGCAAGAGTTTCGCGGACGTTGTGATCGGTGATGAGGATGCCGATGCCGGAGCGGCGGAGGTCGGAGATGATGCGTTGAATTTCGATGACCTGGATGGGGTCGATGCCGGAGAAGGGTTCATCGAGGAGGAGGAATGAGGGGTTGATGACGAGGGAGCGGGCGATTTCGGTGCGGCGGCGTTCGCCGCCGGAGAGCATGTACCCTTTGGAGGCGCGGACGGTTTCAAGGCCGAGTTGTTCGATCAGGCGGTTCATGCGTTCGCGGCGCTGGCGGGCATCGAGGGGGAGGGTTTCCAGGATCGCCATGAGGTTCTCTTCGACGGTGAGTTTGCGAAAGACGCTGGCTTCCTGAGGGAGGTAGGAGATGCCACGGCGGGCGCGGCGGAACATGGGGAGGTTGGTGATGTCGTCGTTGTCGATGGTGACCTGGCCGGAATCGGGGCTGATGAGGCCGACGATCATATAGAAACTGGTGGTTTTGCCGGCGCCGTTGGGGCCGAGAAGGCCGACGACTTCGCCCTGGGAGACAGAGACGGAAACGTTGTCGACGACTTTGCGGCCGCGGTAGGATTTGGAGATTTCTTTGGTCTCAAGGACCCGCATTATTTACCCGATTTCGACTTGCGCTTGAGGCGGCTTTCGGAGGGGAGCGAGGGGTTGCCGTCGACGATGAGGCGATCGCGTTCGGCGAACCAGGTGATGGTATCCCCGCGAGTGGTTCCCTGGAGGGAGTCAGTGAAGACGGGCCCGCCGCCGGAGAGCACCACTTTATTTTCCGCGATTTCGTAGATGGCGTGCTGGCCCTTGCCGGCGCGGGTGCGGTCCGGGGTGGTCTGGAGGATATCGACGTCGCCATCGGCGAGGGCGCGCTGGAGGGAGTTGCCTTCGTCGGCGGGGGTTTTGGGGTCGTCCTGGGAGAACCAGGCGCGGAGTTCGGTGGAGTTGACGCGGAGGTCGCCGCGTTCGAGTTTGACGCCGCCTTTGTAGTGGGCGAGTTTGTCGGTTTCGCGGTATTCGAGTTCGGGGGCGCGGACGAGGGTGAAGAACTGGCCGCGGGGTTGGGCGCCGGCCTTGGGGCGTTCGCGGGTCTGGGTAAAGACGCTGCCGGAGGCGGTGAGGAGGCGGGATTTGCGATCGATGGTGATGGTGTCGGCCTCGACTTTGTCGGCGCCCTGCCAGAGGACGGCGGAGCCTTCGTATCGGATCCAGGTATTGCGGTTGCGGGTGGTCATTCTGGCGGCGCGGGCCTGGATGGTTTCGGAGGAATCGACGAGCGAGGACTTGGGTTTAGCGGCCTTATTGTCGGGGAGGCGGGTGGAGACGACGTTGCCGGTGGCGAGCATATCACCGGATTTCTGGTCCAGTTCGATGGCGGCGGCGGCGGTAGAGCCGGAGGGGTCCCAGATGCGGGCAGCGTCCTTGAGGAAGATCTTTTCGGCGGGCTGGTTGAGGGTGGCGTGGCCGGCGGAGGCACGGCGGGCGCCTTCCTCGTACTCAAAATTAGTCCATTGTTCGAGTTGGGCGAGGTCGCCGGTTTTGGGGTCGAAGGTGGCGAGGAGGTCTTCGGAGGAGGTTTTGGAATCGGGCTGCTTGTTGAGGCCACGGGTAAAGGTAACGACTTTGGCGGCGCGGAAGGATTCGATCTGATTGCGGGCGCCGTATTTGATCCAGAAGCGTTCGCCGTTGAGTTTGCGGTAGCGCTCGGCGGGGAGGCGAGGGAGGAACTCGATCTGGCCGGGGGAGTGGGTGACGACGGTCTCGATCTCCTGGCCGTTGGGGCGCATGGCGAGTTCGACGGTTTCCGAGCGCATGAGGCGGGAGGCGGTTTTCGGGGGGACGGATTCGACGAGGGCGCTGCCGTTGGCGACGGCGCGGGTGAGGACGCTTTCGCCGGAGGGGGTGGCGAAATCCATATCGATGCGGCGTGCGGTGACGGTGGTGCGGCCGGAGTCGGAGAGGGTTTCGAGGCGAGCGTCGGTTTCGGCCTCGATGCGGTTGACGGCGTTTTTTTCGGCGAAGCGGAGGAGGAGGTGGCCGGCGGCGAAGTCGAGATTGCGGCCGGGTTGTTTGTCGGCGCCACGGGCGTTCTGGGCATCGACGAGGGAGATTTCGCCTTTGTCGAGGGTGACGACGGAGGCGGCGGCGTCGATGCGGAGAGAGTCGCGAAGGAGGCGGGACCATTGCTGGAGATAGACTTTGGACTCGGTTTCGCGGTAGGAGAGTGCGCCGGCCTGGATGCGCATGGGGCGGGGGCCGCGGGCGAAGTGGAGGTCGACGTCACGATGCATGAGGAGTTCGCGGAGGGCGGGATCGTAGGTGGCGCCGGTGGCGGAGCCGGAGGAGTTTTCGAACTCGAAGCGGGCGGGACGATCGGTGGTGACTTTGCCGGTCTGGGTGGAGTAGTTGACGCCGGAGGTGGTGATGTGGACGAGGCGGTTGCGGGCTTCGGGGTCGGACTGGAGGCCCATGGTCATTTTGACCTCGCCATCGGCGTAGAACATGCCGTCGTCGGTTTTGAGTTCGGCCTGGGGGGACTGGATGAGGTCAAAGGAGGCGTCGTTATCGTGGAAGACTTTGACTTCGACGTTTTTGAGTTCGACGCGAGGAGGGTCGGCGAGTTGGGCGAACTCTTTGGCGCGGACTTCGGCGACGGTGCGGCCGCCGGCGGTCTGTGTCCAGACCCAGCCTTCGCCGGCGAGGGCCTGAAGGCCCGCGGGGAGGGAGGCGGGGCGGGAGGGAGCGGCTTTGGATTGCGCGGCTTTCTGCTGTTGGTAGACCCAGCCAACGGCGGCGGCCAGGGCGAGGGCGCAGACAAGCAGAAGCCACCCTGTGCGGCGCATAAAAGTTCAGGGTAACATTGGGGCGTATGATCCGGACGATTGTCGACTTTACAGAGGAATGGGCGTACGAGCGGGAGACGACGCGGAAGGTGCTGGACCGGCTGACGGATGCGTCGCTGGGGCAGGAGGTGACGCCGGGCGGGCGGACGCTGGGGCGGCTGGCGTGGCACCTGGTGCAGACGCTGGTGGAGATGCCGGGGCATGCGGGGATCCCGGTAGCGGGCCCGGGGATGGAGGAGCCGGCGCCATTGGCGGCGCGGGAGATCGGAGAGCGGTATACGGCGGCGGCGGAGTCGTTGGGGAAGGCGGTGGAGGCGACGTGGACGGACGCGGCGTTAGGGGAAGACGTGGCGATGTACGGAGATGTATGGAAGAAGGGGCAGGTGCTGAGCGCGCTGATCAAGCATGAGGCGCACCACAGGGGGCAGATGACCGTGCTGATGCGTCAGGCGGGACTTACGGTGCCTGGGGTTTATGGTCCGGCGCGAGAGGAGTGGGCGGCGTTTGGGATGGCGGCCCTGGATTAGAAATCTATGGAGCGGGAGACGGGATTCGAACCCGCGACATCAACCTTGGCAAGGTTGCACTCTACCAGCTGAGTTACTCCCGCTCAAGCGCGGAACTTTCAGTATGCCATGACGCGGGGCGGGGCGCAAGTGCGGTGACAACGAACGGCCGGGCACGGGAAAGCGTATAGCAGATTCCGCTGCCGAGCGGAAGGGGGAGGGAGGAGAAACCCGGGATTGACCCCGGCGCCGGGCGGAGCTATGGTCACGGCAGAGACCGTCATCATGTCTACAACCCTCCCCCAAACCACACTGCATTTCACAAGGCATTTCACGGCCAGGCTGGCCGAAGGGCGCACTCCGTATGAGGACGTGCATTGGGAGGCGCGAACGGCCTCCATCGTGAACGGCGAAGGCACGACGCTGTTTGAACAGAAAGATGTTGAGGTGCCGGCCGAGTGGTCGCAGACGGCGACGAATATCGTGGCGTCGAAGTACTTCCACGGGAAGATCGATACACCGGAGCGGGAGCGCTCGGTGGCGCAACTGGTACACCGGGTGGTGGACACGATTGGCGAATGGGGCCGGAAGGGCGGCTATTTCGCGAGCGAGGAAGAGGCGCGGAATTTTGAGTTTGAGCTGGCGCATCTGGTGCTGACACAGCGGGCGAGCTTCAATTCGCCGGTTTGGTTCAACGTGGGGGTGAAGACGGAGGCACGGGGGTACGGGTGGTGTTGGGACGCGAAGAAGGGGTCGATTCGCGCGTTGGAGGGCGGGGAGCACAAGCCGCAGTGTTCGGCATGTTTCATCAACTCCGTGAAGGACTCGCTGGAATCGATCCTGGACCTGGCAAAGACGGAAGGGATGCTGTTCAAGCTGGGGTCGGGGACGGGGACGAACCTGTCCCCGCTGCGGGAGGAGAACGGGACGTTGGGAGGCGGGGGAAAGGCATCGGGACCGCTGAGTTTCATGCGGGGGTTCGATGCGTTTGCGGGGGTGATCAAGAGCGGGGGGAAGACGCGGCGGGCGGCGAAGATGGTGATTCTGAACACGGAGCACCCGGATATTGAACGGTTCATCTGGTGCAAGGCGAAGGAGGAGGAGAAGGCGCAGGCGCTGATTGCGGCGGGGTATGATTCGTCGCTGGACGGAGAGGCGTACCGGTCCGTATTCTTCCAGAACGCGAACAACAGCGTGCGGGCGACGGACGAGTTCATGCAGGCGGTGGTGAAGGACGAGGACTGGTGGACGCGATCCGTGGGGACAGGGGAGAAGGTGGAGAGGTTCCGGGCGCGGGACCTGATGCGGGCGATCGCGGAAGCGACGTGGAAGTGCGGGGACCCCGGAATGCAGTTCGACACGACGATCAACCGGTGGCACACGTCGAAGGCGACGGGGCGGATCCATGCGTCGAATCCGTGTTCGGAGTATATGTTCCTGGACGATTCGGCGTGCAACCTGAGTTCGCTGAACCTGCTGAAGTTTCTGGAATCCGGCGGGCAGTTCGACGTGGCGTCCTACCGGCAGGCGATCCATACGATGACGGTGGCGCAGGAGATTCTGGTGGACAACGCGAGCTACCCGACGGAGGCGATCGCGGCGAATTCGCACCGGTTCCGGCCGCTGGGGCTGGGGTACGCGAATCTGGGTTCGCTGCTGCTGTCGCTGGGCGTGCCGTATGACAGCAACGCGGGGCGGGGATGGGCGGCGGCGCTGACGGCGATTCTAACGGGGCAGGCGTATCTGACGAGCGCGCGGCTGGCGGGCGGGCTGGGGGCGTGCGAGGGATATGCGGAGAACCGGGAGCCGTTCCTGGAGGTGATCGGGATGCACCGGCGGGCGGCGGATGGAGTGGACGCGCAGCCGGCGCTGGCGGAGGCGGCGCGGACGGTGTGGCGGGAGGCGGAGGCGGCGGGGCGGGAGCATGGGTACCGGAATGCGCAGGTGACGGTACTCGCGCCGACGGGAACCATCGGGTTCATGATGGACTGCGACACGACGGGAATTGAGCCGGAGCTGGCGCTGGTGAAGTACAAGAAGCTGGTGGGCGGGGGGATGATCCGGATCGTGAACCAGACGGTGCCGAGCGCGCTGATCCGGCTGGGGTATACGGCGGACCAGATTGAAGGGATTCTGCGGCATATCGACACGGAGGGAACGATTGAGGGCGCGCCGCAGTTGAAGGTGGAGCATCTGGCCGTTTTCGATTGTTCGTTCAAGGCCGAGAAGGGGACGCGGTATATCAAGCCGGAGGGGCACATCCGGATGATGGCGGCGGTGCAGCCGTTTTTGTCGGGCGCGATCTCAAAGACCATCAACATGCCGGAGCAAGCGACGGTGGACGAGATTATGGACGCCTACATCGAGAGTTGGCGGCTGGGGCTGAAGGCGGTGGCGATCTATCGGGATGGATCGAAGCGGGTGCAGCCGCTGAACACTTCAGCGGGCAAGAAGCATGTGGAGGAGCGGGTGATCTACCGGCCGCAGCGGCGGAAGCTGCCGGATGAGCGGCAATCGATCACGCATAAGTTCTCGATTGCGGGGCATGAGGGGTACATCACGGTTGGGATGTTCGAGGACGGGACGCCGGGCGAGTTGTTTATCGCGATGGCGAAGGAGGGGTCGACGATCTCCGGGCTGATGGACAGCTTTGCGACGGCGGTGAGTTACGGGCTGCAGTACGGGGTGCCGCTGCAGTTCTTCGTGGACAAGTTCAGCCATGTGCGGTTTGAACCGTCGGGGTTCACGGGGAATCCGCGGATCCCGTATGCGAAGTCGATTATGGACTACATTTTCCGGTGGCTGACATTGAAGTTCATCGGGCCGGAGCATGTGGAGAACGAGTTGGGGGAGAGTTTTAAGCTGCGGCCGACGGAGGAGAGTCCGCAGCAGGTGCTGCCGTTTGCGAAGGCGGCGTATATGCAGGACGCGCCGTCGTGCGCGGAGTGCGGAGGGATCATGACGCGGAACGGGTCGTGCTATAAGTGCGAGAACTGCGGGGGGACGTCGGGGTGTTCGTGAGGGGTCAGGCATCGCGGGGAGGCGGATGAAACACCTGAGTGCGATGCCATAGAAGGAAGTCCCGGCCGGGCGCATCGGCGAGCCGGCCGGGACGGCGGAGTGGCTTACCGGCGAGCGAGAGGAAGAGTTCGTCGAGCCGGGAACCGCCATGGAGGTTGGTGGAGATGAGGATCGAGAGATCGTCATCGAGGCTGATGGCGCCGCGATCGAGGGCGCGATGGTGGAGGCTGCAGCAGGCAAGGCCGTTGGAGGGGATATCGGGGCCGGAGGCCTGGTGCCACATGATATGGGCGGCGTCGAGGGCGAGATCGGCAGATCCGAGCCGGACGGAGAGGCCACAGAAGGCGCAGGCATGACCGTAGGCGGCGAGGACTTCGGACCGGAAGGAAGAAAGGCGGACGCGCGGGGAGACGGATTCGAAATCGAGTCCGACGGCGGCGAGGATATCGTCGTGAAGAGATGGGGGAAAGTGGGCGCGGAGCAGCGTGCTTGCGACTTCGCGAAGGAGGGAAGGATCGCGGCGGAAGGCTTCCTGAATAGGGGGAGGAAAGCCGCCCTTGATTTTGAACTGGATCAACTGGCTTTTAAGAGGGTCGGCGTTGCTGCGGCGGCGCGACAGGGGAACTGATTCGAGGACCTCCCAGAGATGGTCGGTTTGGAGGCGCCAGAAGGGATACTCCGGGTGAATAGATTTTCGCGGAGGGCCGAACTCTTCGAGCAGCGCGCGGAGGGGGGGATCGATTTCGTCGTAGGAGATGAGTCGAGGGGCACGCGCGGCCACGCGTCCGAGCGCCAGAAGGACAAGGAGGGGTTTGTGTGGGGCGCGCTCATCCCCGCGCTTCCAGACATTGAGGGATGCGATGCGGGCGAGGATTTCGTCGCGGGAAGCGATGGCAGGCACGTGAGGGTGATTATACCGGGCAGGGCGCCGGTATACTGACGGTGTGAAACTGCACTGGCTGGTAATGGCAGGGGCGCTGGCGGGAGCGGGGGCGGACTGGCCGCAGTGGCGGGGGCCGGGGAGTCAGGGGATTTCGGGCGAGACGGGGCTGACGGTGGAGTGGGGCGAGGGGAAGCATATCGCCTGGAAGGCGGCGCTGGGCGGGACGGGGACGTCGTCGCCGATTGTGGTGGGGGAGTTGGTGATCGTCACATCGCAGGCGGGCGGGTATGAGACGGGCGACGGGAGCGATCCGCGGCTGGCGCGGGATGACCGGGCATTGGCCGGCCGGGAAAATGCGATCCGCACGGCGGCTTCGGCGGACGGGAAGATGTGGCTGGTGGTGGAAGCGTTCCGGCGTTCGGATGGGAAGCGGGCGTGGCTATACCGGACGGCGGCCACGGGTGAGCGGCCGGAGTTGCACGAGAAACACAACCTGGCGACGCCGACGCCGGTAAGCGATGGGAAACGTGTGCACGTCTGGTTCGGCAACGGGCTGGTGGTGACGCTCGACATGCAGGGCAAGGAGCTGTGGCGGCGACACCTGGGAGAGGAACACGGGTCATTCCAGAACCAGTGGGGCCACGGCAGTTCGCCAATGCTGTACAAGGGGACGCTGATGCTGTTGTGCGACCACCGGCCGGTGTCGTACCTGCTGGCGCTGGACGCGGCGACGGGGGCAGTGAAGTGGAAGGCCGACCGCGGGCAGGGGCGGGTCTCGCACAGCACGCCGGTAGTGATCCCCGGGGCGCGCGGGGATGAGCTGTTGATCAACAGCGACCAGCGGATCGACGCCTACGATCCGGCGACGGGGAAGATGCTGTGGCATGCGGGGAGCGAGCGGCAGACGCCAATCCCATCGGCGGTTTTTCACGACGGCACCATCTACCTGAGCCGGGGCTACCGGAACAGCGACATTCTGGCGCTGCGGCCGGGCGGGGAGTTGCGGTGGCGGATGCCGAACGGAGGCTCCTACGTGCCGTCGATCGTGCAGTACCAGGGGCTGCTGTACATGACAAACGAGGTGGGCGTGGTGACATGCGCGGAGGCGGAGACAGGGAAGGTGTTGTGGCGGGAGCGACTGGGGGGCATCTTCTTCGCGTCACCCGTGGCGGCGGACGGGAAGGTCTACATGGTCAGCGAGACCGGGGAGACCTTCGTGCTGCGCGCCGGGCGGAAGGCCGAAGTGCTGGCGAAGAATGAACTGAACGAACGGTTCCTGGCGTCGCCGGCGATTGCGGGCGGAACGATCCTGCTGCGTGGAGACGCGACTCTCTACGCGGTGCGCTGAACGGGATGCGAATGCCTCCCCGCGGTTAACGGCCGGCTCCGAGAGCGGGCGCGAAGATCAGGAGGAGGACAAAGATGATGAGCAGATAACGCATGGCGTTCTCCTCTCTTGGCGCCCCCAGTGTACTGCCGGCGGGGGTGGATTACAAGGGTTGAAAGATCACGTTTGCGGCCTGCAGGCGGTCCAGCGATGGCTCATCGAGGGCGAGGAGTTCGGCGAGGACCTGGCGGGTGTGCTGGCCGAGGAGGGGCGCGGGGGTGACGGGATCGGCGGCGGGCTTGACGGGCGGGCCGGGGACCTGGTGGGGGCCGGCGGTGGGATGGAGAAGGGTGGGGAACATGCGGCGGAAGGCGCTCTGGGGGTGGGAGACGACCTCGTCGAAATTGAGGACAAGGGAGCAGGGGACGCCTTCGCGGCGGAGGGCGTCGATCCAGGTGGCGGCGGGTTTGGATTGGAAAAGCGGGATGAGGAGGGCGTCCAGTGCGTCGCGGTTGCGGATGCGGAGGGGATTGGTGGCGAAGTCAGGCTGGGCGGGAAGTTCGAGGGCGCGCAGGAAGGCGGCCCATAGCTTCTGGCTGCCGGCGGCGAGGGCGATGGGGCGGTCGGCCGTCTGGTAGACGCCGTAGGGGACGACGGTGGGGTAGCGTGTGCCCATGGGGCCGGGGATCTGACGGTCGCCGAGGAAGCTGGCGTAGTTGGAGCCCATGGCGGAGATCATGGCGTCGAACATGGAAATGTCGATGTACTGGCCGAGGCCGGATTGATGACGGGCGTAGAGGGCGGTGAGGATGCCGATGACGGCGAACATACCGGCGGTGATATCGGAGACGCCATAGCCGCAGCGGGTGAGTTCGCCGGTTTCGGTGCCGGTGATGCTGAGGAGGCCGGAGGAGGCCTGGACGACGAGGTCCATGGCGGCTTCGTCGCGGGAGGGGCCGTGCTGGCCGTAGCCGGAGATGGAGCAGTAGATGAGGCCGGGGTTGGCGGCTTTAAGAGTGTCGTAACCGAGGCCGAGGCGATCCATGGCGCCAGGGCGGAAGTTTTCGATGAGGACATCGACGCGGGCGGCGAGGCGGCGGGTGAGGGTGAGGCCATCGGGATGTTTGAGATCGATGGCGAGGCCGCGCTTGCCGCGGTTGAGACCGAGGAAGTAGCTGGCCTCGGGACCGGTGAAGGGCGGGCCCCAGCCGCGGCCCATGTCGCCGAGGCCGGGGGGCTCGAGCTTGAGGATGTCGGCGCCGGCGTCGGCGAGGAGGAGGGAGCAGTACGGGCCGGCGAGGGCGTGGGAGAGATCGAGAACGCGGAGGCCGTGGAGGGGCGGGGGCAAGACCTGATCTTATAACGGGATCAGGGGGCGTAGATTTTGCGGACCTGTTCGTATTGAAGGAGGGTTTCGCGTTCGAGGTGGGGGAGGCCGGCGGCGCGGGCGGCACGGGCGAGTTGGTAGAGGGCGGCGGCGTCGGTGGGGTCGAGGGCGACGGCTTTCTGAAGGGGCGGGATGGCGAGGGAGTGGTGGCCGCTGCGCTGGTGGATACGGGCGAGGAGGAGATGGGGCTGGGGGGAGTCGGAGTGGAGGCGGAGGGCGGCGTTGACGTGATCGAGGGCGCGGTCGAGCTCGCCCTGACCGAGGGCGAGGCGGGCGAGGCCGAGGTGAGCGAGCCAGTAGTTGGCAGCGGCGGCCTGGCGGTAGAGCGGGGCGGAGGCATCGGGCTGCTTGTCGAGTTCGAGGCACCAGCCGAGATGGTAGAGGGATGGGGGATGGGCGGGGTTGCGGGCAAGGGCGCGGCGGAACTCGGCGGCGGCGAGGTCGGCGCGTTGGAGGTCGTCGAGGTAGTAGCGGCCGAGGGAGTAGGGCGCGTCGGGGTTGGCGGGATCGAGCGTGGCGGCGCGGGCGGCGGTGGCGGCGAAGAGTTTCTTCTGGCCGGCGAGATAGTAGGCGTAGGAGAGGAGAAGAAGGGTGGGAGCGTGATCGGGGCGGCGTGCCTCGGCGGCACGGAGTTGGCGAATGGCGGCGAGGGTATCGCCGCGGCGGAGGAGATCCTGGGCGGCGGGCAGGTCGAGGACGAGTTGCGCGTGGAGAGCGGGGCTTGCGATGATGAAGCCCGCAATGAGGCTGGCGCGGATGACGATCGCTCTGTTCATGGGGATGGCAGTTCCCTGCCCCGGGCAGTTTCAGGCGCCGCTCGAAGCGGAGACGCCGGAGGAGTTCGACCATTATCTGACGGTGGAGGGGCTGGGGGAAGCGGCCGGTGTGGTGGTGGAGAGTGAGGCGTACCGGAAGCGCTGGCCGGAATCGAAACTGTTGCCGCGGGTTTGGGAGAAGCGGTACTTTGCGCTGCGGGAGATGGGGGACGCACTGCGGGCGCGGGAGACGGGGGAGGAGGCGCTGAGGCTGGCGCCGGGGAATCTGACGGTGCGGGCGGCACTGGCCGAGCAACTGGCAAGCGAGGACGGGGCGGCGGCGGAGCGGCACGCGCGGCAGGTGCTGGAGGAGTTGGGGCGGGTGAAGATCCGGCGGGCGGTGCCGCTGGAACAGTACCGGAAAGTGTCCGGGACTCTACGTGCGCAGGCGCACACGGCGCTGGGTTTGGTGCAGTTCCGGCGGGGGGATGCGGCAGGGGCGCTGCGGGAGTTGGAGACAGCGGAGCGAGCGGCGCCGGAGCCGGATGCAGCATTGAGCCTGCGATTGGGGCGGCTGTACGCGGCGATGGGACGGCGGGAGGAGGCGCGGAAGCGGCTGCGGCTGGCGGCGGAGGCAAGGGACGGGCGGATTGCGGAGATGGGACGGGCGGCG
Source organism: uncultured Solibacteraceae bacterium (assembly GCA_964632345.1). Taxonomy (GTDB): domain Bacteria; phylum Acidobacteriota; class Terriglobia; order Bryobacterales; family Bryobacteraceae. Next base: position 25,628 of record CAZWDD010000017.1, read on the forward strand.
CTGGCAGAGTTGGACCGGTAGCGCCGCCCAGGATGGCCGGACTGGAAAGCGTCCGGGACTTTACGTGCACTGACGTACAGGGTCCCGGGTTGCGTGCGTTTGCGGCGGCGGGGCTGACGGAGTTGGGGCGGGCAGGGTGCGGGACTTTACGTGCGAGGGGGCGCCTGTGGCGGGGCGGGCGGCGCTGGCAGAGTTGGACCGGTAGCGCCGCCCGGACTCCTTAGAACATATACTTCAGCGCGAGCTGAATGCTGCGGGGCGGATCGGTGGAGGTGATGCGGCCGAAGTTGGCGGGCGCATTGATGTTGGCGGCGGGGCCGCCCCAGTTGACGCGGTTGAAGGCGTTGAAGAGTTCGGTGCGGAACTGGAGCATGTGGCGCTCATGGAGCTGGAAGTTCTTCTGGATGCTGAAGTCCTCGGAGATGGAGCCGTAGCCGCGGAGGCTGTTGTAGGTGGGGGCGGCGGTGCCGAGGGTGAACGCGGCCGGCTGGGCCCAGGCGGCGATGTTGAGCTTGCGCTGGAGAGCGGGATCGCCGGGGTCATAGTCGCCGCGGGAGACGCCGGTATCAAAGTTGGTGTTGACGATATTGGGCCGGTTGCCGCCGCCGAAGAGCGGGATGGCGCCGCCGCCGCCGATGAAGACGGGGGCGCCGGTGCGGAAGTTGTGGATGCCGTTCAGGTGCCAGCCGCCGAGAAGGAGATCCGTGAGGCGGGAGGCCGAGGAGAGGAAGCGCTTGCCTTTGCCGAAGGGGAGTTCATACGTCCAGCTGGCGATGGCGACATGGCGGCGATCGAAACCGGCGAGGCGTTTTTCGAGGTCCCGGTTGCGGGTGTCGAGGGGAGCGCCGCCGGCCGCGTCGATTTCGCGATTCGTATAGCCGGCGCCGTGGACGAGGGTCTTCGAGAACGTATAGGAAAGAAGGAACGAGAAGCCGTTGGAGTAACGGCGCTGAAGGCGCGACTGCAGCGCGTGGTAGTTGCTGAAGCCGGTGGGCTGAGCGAGGTTATTGATGCCGGTGTACTGCGGGAAGGGCCGGAGGGCCTGGGAGACGGAGCCGCGGAAACCGGGGTAAGGGGCGGAGACGCCGGCGGCGGCAGCGGCGGCGGAGTTGATATCGGCGTTGAGGGTGTTGCCGAGACGGAGGTTGCTGGCATCCACCTGGTTCAGGTTTTCCAGGCCCGAGGGAAGGCGGAGGCTGCGGGAGCCGACATAGCCGATATCGAGCAGGAAGGATGCGGGGAGTTCGCGCTGGATGTTGAAGGTCCAGCTGTTGGTGTAGCCGGCTTTGTTGGCGCCGGGATTCATGAAGTCAATGGTGGCGCCATTGAGCAGAGTGGGACTGGTGTTCGGCAGTGTGCCGGTGAAGGCGGGGACGCCCTGATCGAGATTGAAAGCCGGGACGCGGCCGTTGGTGACGTTGGGGAAGGCCTGCGGGAAGGTGAAGCCGGCGTTGTAGCGGCCGGGGAACTGGCCGATCTGGGTAGCATTGCCCGGAGAGTAGAAGATGCCGAAGCCGGTGCGGACGACGGTCTTCGGGTTGAGGGTATAGGCGATGCCGACGCGGGGGGAGAGCTGGCCGTAGAAGTTGGGGACGATGCGGTCACCGTAGAAGCGGAGCGCACCGGGACGGCCGCCGGCGCCGGGGTTGGCAAGACCGGGGTCGAAGCCGGACTGGCGGCCATCGGCGTCGCGGACGGTGGTGGGAATTTCGTGGCGGAAGCCGAGGGTGACGGTGAGCTTCTGGTTGACGCGCCAGACGTCGTCAATGTAGTAGGCGTAAAACTCATTGGCGACGGTGCGCTCGCCCATGGGGAAGAAGCGGACGCCGGAGAAGACATCCCCGAGCAGGAAGCTGGCCCAGCCGTTGCCGAGCTGGTTGAAGCGGGGATCGGTGAGGGAGGAGGTGGAGAGATTGTTGAAAGTGTAAGAGCCGCTGAGACCGCCGTTCTGGGTGCCGGCGAAGTTGACGAACTTCATGAGACGGCCCTCGCCGCCGACCTTTAACTGGTGGCGGCCGCGCATCCAGGAGACGCTGCCGACCCAGGCGTGGGTGATGTTCTTCGACGGGTCATTGGGCTGTTGTGCGGAGTTGCCGATTTCCAGGCCGCCGTAGGGGTTGGAGATGTTGAAGGTGGGGAAGCCGGGGTTATCGCGAGGGACGCCGGGGAGCTGGATGGTTTCGTTGCCCTTGCGTTCGTCGAGGCGGCGGGTGGGGTTGGAAAGGGTGTAGCCGTAGCCGAAGTGAACGAGGACGGTGGGAGTGGCGGTGAGGTCGTAGTTGGCGCGGTAGTTGGAGCCGCGAGTGTTGGCGAGGAACCAGGGGCCGAGGGGGCCGTTGTCGCGGCCGAGGACGGAGTTTACGAACTGGTTATTGAGTGAGCGCCAGACGACGAAGCTGAGGCGCTGGCGGTCGGAGATGAGGTGATCGGCCTTGAGAGACCAGATGTCGTCCTCAACGGGGTTGGCGTTGCGGGCGAGGAAGTTGTTGAAGTAGCTGGGGAGGTCCGGCGCGGGGAGGAGGGGCGTGGTGTTGCGGGCCACGCGGGAGATGCGGTTGGTGGGAATGATATTGCCGGGGAAGGGGGTACGGGTGCCGTCGGCGAGCGTGGTGGCGGGGTCAAAGATGGGCAGGAGGTTCCCGGCGGAATCGACGTGTCGGGAGAAGTCGCCGCGGAGAAAGTCAGCGGTGGGCATGCTGACGAGGTTGCCGGGGAGCGGCGGGGAGTTGCGGAGGCCGGCGTAGTTGAAGTTAAAGAAAGTGCGGTCCTTGCCGTTGTAGACCTTCGGAATCCAGACGGGGCCGCCGAAGTTGCCGCCGTATTCGTTGAAGCGGACGATGGGGCGGGTACGGTTGAAGAAGGGGCGGGCGTCGAGTTTGTCGTTGCGGAGGAACTCAAAGAGACCGCCGTGGAACTGGTTGGTGCCGGAGCGCATGGTGTAGTTGATGACACCGAAGCCGCGGCCGAACTCGGCGGGGAAGAGGGTGTTCTGGACCTTGAACTCCTCGATGCTTTCGTAGGGAGGAGAGGTTTGGGCGAGGAAGCCGGGGTTGGAGGAGAGCTGGGCGGAGATGCCGTCGACGAGGATTTCCTGGCCGAACTCGGGGCTTCCGTTGATGCTCTTGCCCCACTGGGTGCCGACGACGCCGGGGGTGAGGAAGATGAAGGTCTCGGGCTGGCGGCGGCCGGAGGCGGCAGTGGTGGAGGCGCCGGAGCCGATCTGGATGGGCAGGTCGAGGAGGGTCTGGCGCTGGAGGACGGTGGAGACTTCCGGGGAGGAGGTTTGGAGTGTGATGGCGGAGGAGGCGACGGTGACGGCGTCGGTGGTAGCGCCTACTTCGAGGGTAACGGTGATGTCGGCCTGGGTGGCGGTGAGGATGGTGACCCGCTCCCGGACCACCTTCTTGAAACCGGTCTTTTCCACTTCGAGGGTGTAGAGACCGGGAGTGAGGCCACGAAGGACGAAGCCGGAGTCGGAGGACTCGACGGTTAGGACCTGATTCGTCGCCTGGCTGCGAAGGGAGACGCGGGCGCCGGGGACCGCGGCGCCGGAAGAGTCGACAACACTGCCGTTGAGACCGCCGAGGTTGCCCTGTGCAAAAAGGGCGGAAAGGGCAAGGAGGGAAAGGGCCGCAAAGGTGGGAATTCGACGAAGGAGGTTCCGCATAACTTTTCAAGTATGGAGGTATGACAGAAGGATTACCAGAATCATACGGTCTGATTATGGAGATTGGTTGTTTCTTTGTTAACAATGACTTAGGACGACTCGTAACGGTTGCGTACGGTTATAGGACCTGATATAGTCCGGGGGAGTTTTGCGGTAATGGGCAGCATTCCGACAACGTCGAGCCCGGTGGCGCCAGAGATGGAGGCGGCGGTGCGGCGCGCGCTGGCGGAGATCCTGGAGAGCCCGGAGTTCCGAGCGAGCCAGAAGTCGCAGGCGTTCCTGCGGTATGTGGTGGAGGCGGCGCTGGCCGGGCGGCAGGAGTCGTTAAAGGAGCGGGTGATTGGGGCGGAGGTCTTTGGCCGGGCGCCTGGGTTCGAGACGGCTGGGGATTCGATTGTCCGGGTGAAGGCGACGGAGGTACGGCGGCGGCTTGCGAAGTACTACCAGGAGCGGGGGGAAGCGGGAGTGCGGATCGAGCTGCCGACGGGGTCGTATGTGCCCGTTTTCCATCTTGAGCCGGCAACCGGGGCCCCGGCGCCGGCAGCGGTTGTGGAAAAGCGGGAGCGGGTCAGCCGGCGGGGCCTGTTATGGGGAGCGGGAGCTGGGGCGGTGGCGGGAGCAGCGTTCTGGAGGTGGCCGGCGGGGGAAGAGGCATTGGACCGATTCTGGGCGCCGTTGGTGGGAGCGGCCGAGCCGGTGGTGATCTGCGCAAGCGGGGGACCGGCGATCGCGGCCCGGAGCCGGGCAGTGGTGGAAAAACTGCGGGACCGGACGGAGAGCGGGCTGATGATCCCGGCGGAGGAGTTGACGGTATCGCGGCAGGCGCATACATCGTGGCCGACGGTGGAGGCGATTGTCGACGTGACGCGGGTGTTGGCGGAGGCGGGGAAAGAGTTTCAGGTGCGGGCGGCGGATGGGATGTCGTTCGACCAGGTGCGGAAGCAGCCGGTGGTGGTGATCGGGATCTTCTCCAATCCCTGGGCGATTGAGCTGACGCGGAAGCTGCGGTTTTCGTTCGAGGCGGTATCGGGAGGTCCGGGCGAACCGGGAGCACATCTGGTGAAGGACGCCGAACGGCCCGGGGCGGAGCGACGGGTAACGGGCGTCTATCCAACATCACCGATGGAAGTCGATTACGCGCTGGTGACGCGCTTGATCGACGCGCAGCAGGACCGGCGGGTGATTGCGATCGGGGGCATCTCCGGGCTGGGAACGCGCGTGGCGGCGGATTACGCGACGAACCGGCGGATGTGGGAGGCGTTTGCGCGGACGGCGCCGGCGGGCTGGGAGAGCCGGAACGTGCAGGTGCTGCTGGAGACGCGGATTGTGGGCGACACGCCGAGCCCGCCAAGCGTGGTGGCGACGCATGTCTGGTAGGGACTAGGAGAAGGCCGGAAGGCGGAAGGCGCGGGCCTGCTCAAAGCCGTGGGCGAGCTGGAGGACGCCCCAGTCGTCCTTGGGACGGCCGACGATCTGGAGACCGACGGGGAGGCCGTCCGGGGTGAGGCCGCAGGGGATGGAGATGGCCGGGCAGGCGGTGACAGTGATGAAGTAGCAGCTGCGCATCCAATCGATGTAGCTGTCCATTTTGACGCCCTCGATTTCGGTGATGAAGGGTTGATCGACGTCAAAGGCGGGGACCTGGGTGGTGGGAAGGACGAAGTAGTCGTACTTCTCGAAGAACTCCCCGACGCGGACATGGAGACGCATGCGGGCAGAGTCGGCAGCGGCGATAGCAGCGGGGGTGAGGCGGGCGCCGCGGTCGACCTCCTCAAGCACGGTGGCCTTGATTTTGTCGCGGTGTTGCGCGGCGAGAGCGGCGCGCTGCTGGAAGAAGCTGAGGGCGCGGAAGGTTTTGAAGATTTCGTCGGCGCCGGAGAGGTCGGGATCGGCATCGGCGACCTGGAAGCCGAGGCGGGTGAAGAGGTCGCGCTGGGATTGGAAGACGGACTTGATGTCGCGGTGGAAGGGGAGGCCGAGGAGGTTGGCGGACCAGGCAACGCGGGTGGACTTGGGCAGAGGGGTGAGGGGCGCGGCGAAGCGGGAGCCGGGTTCGGGGAGGGTAATGGGATAGCGGGGATCGGGGCCGGCGATGGCGGAGAGGAAGAGGGCGGTGTCGGCAACCGTGCGGGCCATGGGGCCGACGACGGAGAGGGGGCTCCATGTGGCGCCGGAGGGGACGCGGCCGGGGGAAGGACGGAAGCCGACAACGCCGCAGAAAGCGGCGGGATTGCGGAGGGAGCCGCCGGTGTCGGAGCCATCAGCGATGGGGAGCATGTGGGCGGCAAGGGCGGCGGCGGCGCCGCCGGAGGAACCGCCGCAGGTTCGGCGCAGGTTGAAGGGGTTCTTGGTGGCACCGAAGAGGGGGTTGAAGGTCTGGGAGCCGGCGCCGAATTCGGGGACGTTGGTTTTGCCGAGGGGGACGGCGCCGGCGGCCTGCATGCGTTCGACGATGGGGGCGTTGAAGGTGGGGACGTTGTCCTTGAAGAGGGGGGAGCCGAAGGTGGTGGGGATGCCGCGGGTCTCGCGGAGGTCCTTGTGGGCGGTGGGGAGGCCGTGGAGTGGGCCGAGAAAGCGGCCCCTGGCGGCGGCTTCGTCGGCGCGGGCGGCGGCGGCGCGGGCGATATCGGGGACGAGGTTGACGATGGCGTTGAGTTTGGGATTGAGCTGTTCAATGCGGCGGAGGTGGGCGTCGAGGAGTTCGCGGGCGGAGAGCTGTTTTTTGCGGAGGAGGCGCTGGAGATCGGCGGCGGACAACCGATGGAGTTCGCCGGAGCGGGTTTGGGCAGTGGCGGCGGAGGCGGCGAGGGCGAGGAGGGAGCGGCGGGTCATGTGAAGGAGATCCTGTCGGGAGCGATATTCAATGCTAATGCGCCAAGGATGCCGGCGTTGGAGCCGGTGGCGGCGCGGCGGACGGCGACCTCCTCGGCGGGGAACATGCGGACGCGTTCGTTGATGGCGGCGCGGACGGGCATGAGGAGGAGGTCGGCAAGTTCGGCCATTCCGCCGGAGAAGAGGACGGCATCGGGATGGAGGGAGGTGACGAGGTTGGCGGCAGCGATGCCGAGCATTTCAGCGGCATGGCGGAAAGCGTGCTGGGCGCGGCGGTCGCCGTGGCGGGCGGCGATGGCGGCGGCTTCGGCATCGGGCTGGCCGGCGGCGCGGGCGATAGCGGGGCCGGAGGAGATGGCCTCGACGCAGCCGGGGTTACCGCAGCCGCAGACGGGACCATCGGGGAGGACTGTCTGGTGGCCGATTTCCCCGGCAGCAGAGAAGCGGCCGAGGCGGAGGCGGCCGTCGATGACGATGCCGCCGCCGATGCCGGTGCCGAGAGTAAATAGGACGAAACTTGGGTATTCGCGGCCGTGGCCGAAGAGAAGTTCGCCGAGGGCGGCGCAGCGGGCGTCATTCAGCAGGCGGACGGGCATGCGGAGGGAGTGTTCGAGGAATGCCCCGGCGGGGACGCCGCGCCACTGGGTGGGGAGGTTGGGGACGAAGCGGACGAGGCCGGTGCGGGTATCAACGAGGCCGGGGACGCCGATGCCGAGCGCGTAGGGGCGCCGGCCGGCCTGCGCGCCGAGTTCTTCCACGAGAGCAGCAATGGCGGCGAGGATGGTCTCCGGGTTCGCGCCGGGGGGAGTGGGGACCGTTTTGGAGAGAACGAGTTGGCCGGAGGAGTTGCCGAGGGCGCCGGCGATTTTGGTACCGCCGAGATCAACGGCGGCGAAGAGGGCTTCCATGAGTCGCTGTGATATCCTGAGTCTGAACTTTACCGCACGGGAGGTCGTTCCATTACATGGGCACGCTAGGAACACAGGAGATGATCATCATTTTTCTCCTGGCCTTGCTGATCTTCGGCCCGAAGAAGTTGCCGGAGCTGGGGAAAACTGTGGCCAAAGCGATGGGCGAGTTCCGTCGAGCGTCGTCGGAGTTGAAATCGACGTGGGATCGAGAGATGCAACAGATCGAGAAGGAAACGGAACCGATCAAGAAAGTTGCGGAAGAGTACCACGAACAGATCAACAATTACGATGACTCTTCGTATTACGACTACGGAGCTTACGACTCCGGAACGTCGAATGCAACGGCAACCCCATCCACAACTGTAGGCGAACCCGCAACACAGGGCGCCGAACAAACGACTGCGACAGCAGACGCGGGAACAGCGGCGGAAACGCCGGTGGAAACCGTGCCGGCTACCGTGGCGCAGGCCCCGGAGGGCACGGTGGCGCAGGGCGCAGAGCCCGCGGAAACCGCGAAACCGGCGGCCGGTTGAGTGGCATAGGATATGTCCGTCCCGGAAGATAACAACAGGGAGAACCCTGTCGAAAATACGCCTGTCCCGGCGTCAGAAGAGCCTTCGGCTGCTTCCGGGACGGAGTCCGCGTCCACGACCGCTGCTGAGCCGGAAGCGGCACCGGATTCCGCCCCGGAAACGGGTGCGGAGTCCGAGGCGTCGACCAGCTACGAGCAGACGACGGACCACGACTACGATTCGCATTATCACAGCGATACATATCACTATGACGATCCGTATTCGCAGCAATCGTACGGGGTTGCGGCGGAGGGCGGGGAGTCGACGGCAATTGCCCCGGTAGCTGCGGCGACCGGAGGCGGCAGCGGAACGCCGCCTGCTTCGAGCGACGAAGACGAAGAGGACGAAGACGACGACGGAATGCTCCGAATGAGCTTTCTGGAGCACCTGGAAGAGCTCCGGAAGCGGATCATCTCCGCGCTGATGGGCCTGGGCATCGCCTTCGGCCTGGCGCT
>CAZWDD010000018.1:0-7619 GCA_964632345.1 uncultured Solibacteraceae bacterium
AAACAGGCCCGCGTCGAACGCGCCCGCCGCAACGGCGCCAAATCCCGCGGCCCCAAAACCCCGGAGGGCCTCGCCCGCGCCCGCACCGCGACCCTCGTCCACGGCGCTTTCGCCACCGAGGAGACCCTCTCCCACACCATCGATCCCAAGCGTTTCGAGGAGCTCCTCGAAAACTACTGCGGCATCTGGAAGCCGGAAAACGACTACATCAACGGCAAAATCCAGGACCTCGCCACCGCCCGCTGGCACCTCGACCGCCTCAACATCATCCGCCGCCAGCGCATCACCGAACTCTACCGCGAGTTCGGCACCGTCATGGCCACCGAACTCCACGTCTCGGAAAAAGGCAACATCATGGAACGCCTTGAGGCCCGCATCCGCCGCCTCAACCTCGACATCTCACGCCTCGAACGCGATATTCACCGCCTGAAACTGGTGCAAAAAATCGCAGGACCGTCCCAGAAGTTGTTGAAAACACAGACGGCCAAGTAGGACGGTCCTACCCGTTCAGCGCCAGCCGGCCCGTCGCGTCGCCGAACGTCGCCGTCTCCACGCCCACGCCGTTCAACAACTCCACGAACAGGTTGGCGGCCGGCGTCTCGGGCGCCGCCGCCACGTGACGGCCGCCCTTCCGTCCGCCCGCGTGCCCGGCCACCAGCAGCGGCAGGTTGTGGTTGGAATGTTGATTCCCGTCGCTCAACGCGCCGCCGTAAAGCACGGACGAATGGTCCAGCAGCGTCCCGTCGCCGTCGGCCGTCGCCTTCAACTTCCCGACGAAATAGGAGAACAGCTCCACATGGAAACAGTTGATCTTCGTCACCTTCTCGATGAAGTCCGGATGCCCCCGGTGGTGCGTCAGCGGATGGTGCGGATCGGGCACCCCGATCTCCGGATACGTCCGGACGCTCCCCTCCCGCCCCAGCATCATCGTCGACACCCGCGAAATATCGGCCTGCCACGCAATCACCTGCAGGTCGAACATCAGCTTCACGTACTCGGCGTAGTCGAACGGAATCCCCGACGGCTTCTCGCCCAGCGGAATCTCCGGGTCGCTCTCGGCCTTCGCAATCCGCGTCTCCACCTCGCGGATCGACGTCAGGTACTCGTCCATCTTCCGCTTGTCCTGCGCGCCCAGGCTCGCCACCAGTTGCCGCGTGTTCTCCCGCGTCATGTCCAGGATGCTCTTCTTGTACAGCGCCCGCCGCGCCCGCGTCTCCGCGTCCAGGCTCGGGTCCACCGTCCCGAACAGCCGCTCGAATACCGACCGCGGATTCACCTCCACCGCCAGCGGCGTCTCCGGGTTCTTCCACGACAGGCTGTTCGTATACGCGCAGCTCGACCCCGTGTCGCAGTTCCCGATCATCCGCGAATCCTCGCACCCGATCTGCAACGACGCCACCCGCGTCTGCTCCGCGAACTTCTGCGCCGCCACCTGGTCGAACGTCACCCCGGCCCGCACATCCGCCCCGGCCGTGTACTTCGGCGGCGCGCTCGAAAGAAAGCTGCCGGACGCCTTCGCGTGCCCGCCGCCCTTCGCCTTCACCGCCGCGTGGTTCGACAGCCCGGACACCACCACGATGTCCTCCCGGTACGCCTCCAGCGGCTTCAGAATCCGCGTGAACTCGAACCCGGTGCCCGTCTTCTCCGGCAGCCACTGGTTCATCACAATCCCGTTCGGCACGTAAACCACCGCCAGCCGCTGCGCCGCCGCCTTCCCGCCCGTCGCCGCCGCCAGCGCCGGCCGCATCGCCTCCAGCATCGGCAGCCCCAGCGCCACTCCCGCGCCCCGCAGCAGCATCCGCCGCGATACATGTTTTCCGGTGATCAGGTTCATTCCGATTTCGCTCCACTGCCTGCGGTCAACACCGCCCGCCGCTGCTGGAACGGCAGACTAAGCACTATCTCCTCGACGAGCGCCGCGAACTTATAGTTTCGCTCCGGCAGCTTCGCCGCTATCGACGCCACCACCCGCCGGTCCGGCCGCTCCAGGCCGCGCCCCAGCGCGTACATCAACAGTTTATCCGTCATCCCCCGCACAAAGGCGTCCCGGTTCTCCTTCAATAGCGCCTTCAACTCCACCGGGCCCGAAAATGCCTTCCCGTTCGGCATCGTCCCGCCCGCGTCCACCGGGAACTTCCCGTCCATCGTCCGCCATCCGCCCACCGCGTCGAAGTTCTCCAGCCCGAACCCCAACGGGTCCATCTTGGAATGGCACGACGCGCACGCCGGATTCTTCCGGTGCTCTTCCATCTGCTGCCGCAGCGAAGCCGCTTCCCCCGTCTTCGTCTCATCCAGCCCCGGTACCGCCGGCGGCGGTGGCGGCGGCGGCGAGTTCAAGAGGTTCTCCAGGATCCACTTGCCCCGCAGCACCGGCGACGTCCGCGTCGAGTACGACGAGATCGTCAACACGCTCCCATGCGCCAGCACCCCGCCCCCGCGCTTCGTCCCGCTCATGTCCACCCGGCGGAACTCGGGCCCTGTGATGCCATCGATCCCGTAATACCGCGCCAGCCGCTCATTCACGTACGTATGGTTGGCGTCCAGCACATCCAGCACGCTCCCGTCCTGCCGGATCATCTCTTCAAAGAACAGCTCCGTCTCCCGCCGCATCGCGTACCGCAGGCTGTCCTCGAAATCGTTGAACTTCGTCGTGTCCGGCTTCATCACGTCGATGTTCCGGAACTGCAGCCACTGCCCCGCGAAGTTCTCCACCAGCGCCCGCGCCCGCTCGTCCCGCAGCATCCGCCGCACCTGCGCCCGCAGCACCGCCGGCTGCCGCAGCCGCCCCTGCCTCGCCAGCCCCAGCAGCGTCTCGTCCGGCATCGTCGACCACAGGAAGTAGCTCAGCCGCGACGCCATCTCGTACTGCCCCACCGGGCCGTACGGCCGCTGCGCCGTCACCACCGGGTCTTTCTCCACCCGGTACAGGAAGTGCGGCGACACCAGCACGCCCTGCAGCGCCGTCGCGATCCCCTCTTCGAAACGGTCCCCCTGCTTCCGCGCCAGCGCGTACAGGTCCACGAACTGCTTCGTCTCTTTCGCCGTCACCGGCCGCCGGAACGCCCGCCCCGTGAAACGTACAATAATCCGCTCCGCGCACGCCGCCGTCTTCTCCCGGCACACGAACACCCGCCGCAGGCTCTCCGCCGCAGGCCCTTCCGGCTGCGTGAACGGCCCGCCCACGTCGAGCGACTCGAACCGGTTGTCCACCCGCGTCTCAATCCGGTCCGTCTTGATCTTCGTGCCGTACTTCCGCAGCACTTCGATGTCCTTCTCCGTCAGCTTCCCGCGCACCGTGATCATCGGCTCGCTCGGCCGCGTCGATGGCGCCGGCCCGTTGTACTTCGGCGGCAGCCCGTGGTAGTTCCGCACGTAGGACGCTGACAGCAGATGCTCGCCCGCCGTCACCTTCGCCCGTACCTCGACGATCTGCCCTTCCAGATCCGTCGCGTCCACCGACCATTCCTGGATCTTCTTCCCGTCGATCCAGAACGCCGGCGTCGCCGGCTCCGAGCCGTTCGGCCGGTGCCCGTTCAACACGATACGGAAGTTGTACTCCCCGTCCACCGGAAACCGGTGCAGCACATGCATCGCGTGCCGCGTGCTCAGCCCCGATTCGTCGTAGTGGAACAGATCCTTCGGCAGCGTCGGATTCGTCACCAGATCGTTCAGCCGCACCGGCGCCGAGTAGTGCACCGCCGCCGGCTTCCGCTTCTCCGGCCCGAAGATCGCCGTCCGCACCACGCGCTCGGCCGCGTACAGATACTTCTCCAGCAACACCGGCGAAAGCGTCAACGCGTCACTGATGTTGTCGAAGCCGAACGCCGCTTCGTCGTTCGGGAAGTCGTCGGCCGGCCGTATGTCCACGCCCAGCAGATCGCGCACCGTGTTGTTGTACTCCACCCGGTTCAGCCGCCGCGACGTCACCCGCCCCGGGTCCGGCTTCGCCGTCCGGTCCTGCCGCGCGAACTCGCTCTCCAGGTACTTCGTAACCGATGCAATATCATCCGCCGGCGGCTTCTTCATCGGCGGTGGCGGCATTTCGCCAGTCTTCATCTTGCTCACCACGCGCTCCCACGTCTCGCGGTACTCATCGAAGGAGTGCGCCGTGTCGTGCGCCGCCAGGTTCACATCGCCCGACGAATTGCTGGCGTTATGGCACGCCACGCAGTTCTTCTTGACGAAGGAGAACACCGCCGCGGGATCGTTCGCGTACAGGGCGCTCAGACAGACCGGGATGAGCAAAAGTTTAGAATTCACGGCGTTCGCTCTCAAAATAGCATTCTCGTTTAGCGGTCCGCAGCCGGCCGCCGCTTGACAGGCGCCCCACCTCTCTTAGAGACTTTGGAATCGATGCGTAAACCCTTCTTCGCTCTGGCTGCCCTTGCCGCCAGCCTCGCCGCCTGGGCCGGCGATGAGAACTACAACATCCCGTTGAGGGAGGCCGGCAAGGTTCCGATGACGGCCGGCAGCGGCCCGCTAGACCAGCAGTTACTCACCGTCTTCGCCCCGCCGGAGAACAAGCGCAACGGCTCGGCCGTGATCATCGCGCCTGGCGGCTCCAACATTATGTTGATGTACGGCGTGGAAGGAATCGAGGTGGCCGAGCGCTTCAACGACTGGGGCACGGTGGCCTTCGTACTCACCTACCGGCTGAACCCGCGTTACAACGAAGCGGCCCGCGTGCTCGACGGCAACCGCGCCATGCGCCTGGTGCGCTCGCGCGCCGCCGAGTTCAAGATTGACCCGGACCGCGTCCTGTTCGCCGGCTTCTCGGCCGGCTCGGCCATGGCCCGCTCGGTGGCCGCCGCCGCAGGGCCTGGCGACCTGAACGCCGCCGACCCGGTCGACCGCTTCAACTCCAAGCCCCATTCGCTGCTGATGGTCTACTCGGCCGGCCGCGCCACGCCGGGCGAGAATCTGAAAGAGTTCCCGCCCACGTTCCTGCTGGCCGCCGCCTTTGACCGCGGCGCCGCCAATGGCTCGGCCCAACTGTTCCTCGACATGAACCGCGCCGGCGGCGTGGCCGAGATCCACATCTACCAACGCGGGCGCCACGGCTTCGGCGCCGCCACCACCAGCCCCGAATTCTCTCCCTGGATGGACGCCCTGAAACACTTCCTCAACCTCAACGGATTCTTTGGAGGGAAGAAGTAGCCATGGGCCCCCTTCTGCTCTCCCTCCTCGCCGCCGCCTCGCTGGCGGCGGCCGACCTGCCCAAGACGGTCAACGAAGGCTACGGCGACTTCCTGCTGGTGCCCGCCGGCGCCTTCAAGATGGGCGACAACTTCGGCGACGGCGAGTCGCGCGAGCGGCCCGTCCATCAGGTCTATCTGGACGCCTTCTACATCGGCAAGTTCGAGGTGACCAACGGCGACTGGAAGAAGTTCCAGGCCGACCCGCTCTACGACGACGCCAAGATCTGGCCCAACGGCCACGTGGTGCCACGCGACCAGAGTCCGTATTGGACGCAGGCCGTCAACCACGGCGGCGGCACGCCGGACTCGGATAACTATCCGGTGCTGGGCGTCAACTGGGACGCCGCCACCGCCTACTGCAACTGGCTGAGCCTCAAGACCGGCAAGAAGTACCGCCTGCCGACGGAAGCCGAATGGGAGAAGGCGGCGCGGGGCACCGACCAGCGGCGCTTCCCGTGGGGCAACACGATCGATCATTCTTACGCCAACTATGTCGGCAAGCAGAAATTTGATACCGGCATGCCGGTCGGGAGCTTCCCGAAGGGCGCGTCCCCCTATGGCGCGATGGACATGGCCGGCAACGTGATGGAGTGGTGTGCGGATTGGTACAGCCGCAACTACTACTCGGTATCGCCGAAGAAGAACCCGAAAGGACCGGAGAGGGGCGCCTACCGCGTGCTGCGCGGCGGTTCGTTTTTCTTTGAGGCGCAGGACCAGCGCTCCTATGCGCGGTCGGGCGCATGGCCGAGCTTCCAGGCCTTCCGCATGGTGGGCTTCCGGGCGGCCCGTTCCGCGGAGTGATCTTTTCTCGGTAAACTCAAAGATGAATTGATCTTCACGCTCGTACGGCAGTTCGTTCTGTTTACCGCGCTCGTGTGTTCGATGCGCGCCGGTACGCCTATCGGTGTGTTCGAAGGACAAACGGGCGTGGGGAAGCTGCAGGTTCCGGGCGGTTCGTCGTTCGGTTCCAACGGCACGTTCTACACAGTAACGTCGGCCGGAGAGAAGATCTGGGGGACTTCGGACGATTTTCATTTCGTGTGGAAGAAGGCGAAGGGCGACCTGGCGATCTCGGCCGAGATCCTCTTCGACGCGGCCAGCGGCGACCCTTACAAGAAGGCGGTGCTGATGTTCCGGCAGTCGCTGGCGGCGGATGCTCCGTATGCGGACGCGGCACTGCACCTGAACGGCCTGGCATCGCTGCAGTCGAGATTGACGCCCGGCGCGCGCACCTATGAAATCCGCACCAACGCCAAGTCGCCAACGCGATTGAAGCTGGAGAAGCGCGGCGACTACTTCTATCTGTACACGGCGCGGGGGAACGAGCCGTTCGAGTTCTCCGGAGCGGCGGTGCGGCTGGCGCTGCAGGAACCGTTCTACGTGGGGATCGGCACCTGCGCGGCGAAGAAGGATGTGTTAGAGACGGCGGCGTTTTCGAACCTTTCGGTGCGCTCGCTGGCCCGGGCGCGGACGACCAGGGCCCGTTCGACGCTGGAGACGATCCATGTGGAAACAGCGACGCGGCGGGCGCTGGTGGCGTTTGAGGAACGGGTGACGGCGCCGTCGTGGACGGCGAATGGCGACATTGTCTACAAACGCGGGGAGCGGTATGAGCGGCTGCAGCCATCGACGATCGACACCGCGCCGAAGGATCTGCCGAAACCGGCGTACAAGTATTACGCGTCGCGGCAATCGGGGTCGTGGCAGATCTGGCGGTCGAAGCTGGACGGTTCGGGTGCCGAGCAGATCACCAATGACGGGGCGGAGAACGTGGCGCCGAAGCTATCGCCGGACGGAAAGATGCTGGCGTTCCTCAGCTATCCGAAGGGCACGGAGTTGCCGGCCGAGGACACGGAGGCCAAACTGCGCGTGCTGCGGCTGGAGACGGGCGCGGCGCCGGTGTTTCTGGCGCGGTTTGTGGCGGGAAAGTACTCGATGGCGGAACCGGCGTGGTCGCCACACGGGTCCCGCCTGGCGTTTGTCAGCTACTCGTTCCTGCCCTGAGTTGCGGGGCCTTGCGGGTGGCGGGAGGAAAGCCGGATTGCGGCGTGATAGGCTAGCGCAATCGAGGGCAGAAACACGCATGATGACCAGACGCGAGGTATTGGCCGGTGCTCCGCTGGCGGCGGCGGCGCAGCCGGGAGGGCGGCCGAAGATTGCGGCCATCTGCACGATCTACTTCAAGTATTCGCATGCGCAACACATTGTGGACCGGTTCCTGATGGGCTACGGCTGGAACGGGACACACCACAAGCCTCCATTTGATCTTGTCTCGCTGTGGGTGGACCAGACGGGCGACAACGACCTGTCGCGGGCGCGGGCGGCCGAGTTTCCGTCGATGAAAATCTATCCGTCGATTGCGGAGGCATTGACGCTGGGGACGGGGAAACTGGCGGTGGACGGGGTGCTGTTGATCGGCGA
>CAZWDD010000018.1:7719-32385 GCA_964632345.1 uncultured Solibacteraceae bacterium
CTGGAGACGCTGCAGTGCATGGTGGAGCGGCGGCGGGGCGGCGAGGCGGGCGTGAAGTGGGTGCAGGCCTACCGGGGTGACAACTTCTGGAAGGCGATGGCGGATGGCGTCTGGTCGCGGGAACTGATGAACGCCGCGTTGTGCCGGAGCCATACGCTGAAGCCATCGCGGGAGGGATTCAACAACGACTTTCCAACCGACGCCTCCATGCGGCAACTGGTGCGGAATCCGGTGGCCTATGTGTATGAACACAACGACGGGCTGAAGTGCTCCATGCTGCTGCTGAGCGGACTGGTGGAGGACTTCAACTTCGCCTGCCGGATAGAGGGGCGGGCGAAGCCGTTTTCGACGCAGATGTATCTGCCGATGCCGCCGCGCCGCACGACGCTGGCCAACTTCTTTTCGCCGCTGACGGCGAACATCGAGCGGCTGTTTGTGGAGAAGAAATCGCCGTATCCGCTGGAGCGCACGCTGTTGACGACGGGCCTGACGGCGGCGGGCGTGGAGAGCCTGTATCAGAAAGAGCAGCGGATTGAGACGCCGCACCTGGCGGCGATCCGCTACGCAGCGCCGGCCGGGTCCACGTACTGGAGAAGCTAATGCCGAAACGCGTCGCCATTCTCGCCTCGATTTACCGCTACCTTTCGCACGCGCAGCACATGGGGGACCGGTTTCTGATCGGCTACCCGCTGAACGGCGAATGGCACAAGGGCGATGTGCAGGTGGTGTCGCTCTATGTGCATCAGCGGCCGGAGGGGGACCAGAGCGAAGCACGGGCGAAGGAGTTCGGCTTCCAGGTTTACCCGACGATCGCCGAGGCGCTGCGGTGCGGGACGGACAAACTGGCCGTGGACGCGGTGCTGATCATCTGCGAGCACGGCGAGTATCCGCGCAACGAATTGGGGCAGGTGCTGTATCCGCGCTACGAGTTCTTCAAAGAGTGCGTGGAGGTATTTGAGAAAGACGGCCGGGCGGTGCCGGTGTACAACGACAAGCACCTTTCCTACAGCTTTGCGAAGGCGAAGTGGATGGTGGAGCAATCGAAGCGGCTGCGGTTTCCGATGCTGGCCGGGTCGTCGCTGCCGGTGACGTGGCGGCTGCCGGATCTGGAGATTCCGCTGGAGACGGAGTTGGAAGAGGCGCTGATGGTGGGCGTGGGCGGCTCCGACCCGATGGACTACCACGCGCTGGAGGCGATGCAGTGCATGGTGGAGCGGCGGAAGGGCGGAGAGACGGGCGTGCGATCCGTGCAACTGATCACGGGCGATGCGGTGTGGAAGGCGGGAGACGAGGGGCGATGGTCGAAGCAACTGCTGGTATCGGCGCTGTCGCGAAGCGACTCGCCGCAGGGGCTGGCGGTTGACGACGGGCGGCCGATGGACCTGGTGGGGACGGGGGCGATCCGGAAGCTGGTGAAGGAGCCGGCGGCGTATTTCGTGGAGCGGAACGACGGGCTGCGGACGACGCTGCTGATGCTGAACGGAGCGGTGCGCGACTACACGTTTGCGGCGAAGATCCGCGGGCGGGGAATGGTATCGACGCAGTTCTTCCTTTCGCCGGTGCCGAACGTGACCTATTCGGCGTGCCTGGTGAGCAAGATTGAAGAGATGTTCGTGACTGGGCAGGCGCCGTATCCGGTGGAGCGGACGCTGATTGTGAGCGGGATGCTGGAGAGCTGCCTGCAATCGAAGCAGCAGGGCGAGAAGCGGCTGGAGACGCCGCACCTGGCGGTGAAGTACCGGGGGACGCGAACGCCGCAGCACGCGCGGGGATAAAAGAAAAGAGGAGGCGTTGGAAGCGCCTCCCCTTACTGTGTTTGCGGATGGGCCTAGAAGCCGATTCTGAGGCCGAAGCGGAACATGCGTTCGTCGATGCCTTCGCGGCCGGTGCCGCGGACAGAGGTTATCTGCATGAAGCGGCTGTTGGCGACGTCGGCGACGGGGGCGTTGAAGTGGGGCGTGTTGGTGAGGTTGAAGGCCTCGGCGCGGAACTGGATGTTGACCCGTTCCGTGACGCGGAAGGAGCGGAAGAGGCTGCCATCGAGGTTGATGATGCCGGGGCTCTGGAGGATGTTCCAACCGGCGGTGCCGAAGCGGGCTTCGCGGACCTGACCGAAGGCCGAGGGATCGTACCAGACCTGGCCGGGGCCGACGCCGCCGATCTTTTCGACGTTGGGCTTGAGGAGGTCGGCGCGCTGGGCGTTGCCGGGGGCGTTCAAGTCCGTGCCGGGAGCGGTGACGGAGAAGGGCTGGCCGGACATGGCGGAGAGCAGGGCGTTGACCTGCCAGCCGCCAAGGAACCAGGAGGCGGGGCCGGAGGAGGCGAACTTCTTGCCCTTGCCGAAGGGAAGCTCATAGATACCGCTGAACTGGAAGTTGTGCGGGATGTTGAGATCGCTGACGGCGCGGTTGAGGTGGAAGTACTGCGGGAGGTGAATGCGGGGGCCGCCGTCGGAGTTGATGTTGCCGGCGGTACCCATGTTCTTGGAGAAGGTATAGGCGAAGAGGGCCTGGAAGCCGTTGGAGAAGCGGCGCTCGAGTTTGGACTGGAGCGAATCGTAAGTATAGGTTCCGAGGCCGGTGACCTGAATGGTGTTGGCGTTGCGGCCGAAGAGGCGGGCGAGGGGCCGGCTGGGGTTGCCGCCGCCGACGTCGCCGGCATTGCGGTTGAGGTTGCCGAGCTGGTTGACGGCGCGAGTGGCGACATAGGCGGCTTCACCGACCCATCCGCCGAACTTCTTCTGGAGGGCGAGATTCCAGGACTGGATGTAGCCGCGGGTCCACTGGTTGCCGATGACGGTGTTGGCTTCGACGAAGGGGCCGATATCGATGACGCCGTTACCAAGGTCCGGGGCGGTGATGGCGGGGATGCCGTCGTCGAAGCGGCTGGCAGGGGTCCAGGAGTTGGCGGCGGTCTGGTTGAAGGGAATCAACAGAGGATGATTGGTGCGGAAGGGGCGGCCGAGGTTGTAGGGATCGTTGGTGATGCCGTAGCCGGCGCGGATGACGAAGGTATCGGAGACGCGGTAGGCAAGGCCGGCGCGGGGGGCGAAGCGGCGCTTGCTTTCCTGGACGCCGCAATCCTTGGGAACGATGCCGACGCCGCAGACGAGCATCTTGTTCTGGCCGAAGTCATACTGTTCCAGGCCGCGATCGGCGCGGGTGGGGAAGGGGAAGTACTCCCAGCGAACACCCATGTTGAAGGTGAGCTTGGAGTTGACCTGCCACTGGTCGCGAATGTAGGCGGAGTAGAGGGCGGTGCGGGTGGTGAAGGCGTCGGGGACCATCAGGAGGCGGCCAAGGTTATTGGTGTGGCCGAGGAGGAAGGAGCCCCAGGAGTTGTACTCAGAGGTGTTGGGAGCGGAGCCCTGGCCGGGGCGGACGCGGAAGCTGGTCTGGCCGGCGGCGAAGCCGAAACCGCCGGCGGCGCCCCAGGGAGCGCCGACGAATTCGGGCTGGGTCTGGTTCAACTGCTGCTGATAGAAGTCGGCGCCGAAGCGGATCTGGTGGCGGCCCTTGTTCCAGTTGGCATTGGCGACGTACTGGAACTGTGGATCGCGATTGATGTAGGGCATGAAGTTGTTCGGGTGGCCGAAGTTGGTGAAGCCGGAGACCTGAAACTGGGGCATGCTGCCCTCAAAGAAGCGGGGGCCGTTGGTGCCGGGGAGCCGCAGGACGTCGAGGCCCACCTTTTCATCGAGGCGAGGCTGGCGGGAGTCGCCCTGCATGCGGGTCCAGCCGAAGTAGGCGTCGATGATGAAGTTGGGCTTGGCGACGTAGGTGGCGGCGAAGGTGGTGGAGTACGAGTTACCGGTGGCGCGGCCGACCTGACCGCCGGCAACGGGTGGGCCGCCGAGGTTGTCGCCGAGGATGGAGATGCGGGCGTACGTGGTGAGCTTTTCGCTGGCGTTGAAGTTGACCTTGGTATCGAGGGTGTCGCGGTCAAAGCTGTAACCGGCGCCGGCGAAGAAGTTGTTGACGGTGCCGGCGGCGATGGGCGAGGGGAAGAGGGCGGCCAGGCGGGCGGCGGCGGGGCTGATGCGGGAGGCAGGGATGATGCTGCCGGGAAAGGGGGAACGGTCGTAGTTATCGGCGGTGCCGGTGGCGGGGTCAAAGATGGGGCGGGCGGCGGGGGCGCCGCTGAGGTCGCCGCGGCGCATGGCCTCGGTGGGAATGGAGGAGAGGGAGGAGGCGAAGCGGCGGTCGCGGGTGGCCTCATAGCTGGCGAAGTAGAAGAGCTTATTCTTGACGACGGGGCCGCCGATGGTGCCGCCGTACTGATTGAAGACGTACTTGGGATTGCGCTGGCCCTGGGGGAGGAAGAAGGGCTTGGCCTTGGTGGCGTTGGAGTTGTAGTACTCAAAGGCCGAGCCGTGGAGTTCGTTGGTGCCGGACTTGATCTGGACGTTGACGGCGGCGCCGCCGGCGAGGCCCTGTTCGGCGTCGAAGGAGTTGGTGACGACGTTGACGGTTTCGATGGATTCAAGGGCGGGGACGTAGGCGACGATGTGGGGGAGCCAGACGTTGGTGGAGGAGGCGCCGTCGATGCGGGTGTTGTTGGAGCTGGAACTGGTGCCGTTGACGTTGAACTGGAGGGCGCGGGAGGGGTTGGCGGGGACGGAGTGGGCGTTGCGGGGCGGGGAGAAGCCGGGGACGGTGATGAAGAGATTCTGGTAGTTGCGTCCGGGCGGAGTGGGAACGTTGAGGAGTTCCTTGGTGGTGACCTCGGCGCGGATTTCGGCGCGGTCGGTTTGGAGGGTGGCGGCGGAGGCTTCGATGGTGACGGAGTCGGAAACCTGGCCGACCTGGAGCATGGCATCGCGGCGGGCGACGTTGTTGACGACGACGACGACACCTTGTTCGTTCTGGGTCTTGAAGCCGTCTCGGGAGAGCGTGAGATCGTAGGTACCGGGCAGGAGGGTAACGAAGGAGTAGGCGCCGTTGTCGTCCGTGAGGCTTTCACGGGTCTGGCCGGTGTCGGCGTTCTTGAGAACGAGGCGGACGCCGGGCATGGCGGCGCCGGAAGAGTCGCGGACGTTGCCGACGAGCGAGCCGTAAAGGATCTGCGCATCGAGGGCAGCGGTGCTGAACGCAAAAGCGATTAGAGCAGCTACAACGCGATTAGCTGGTTTCATGAAAGACCCCTAAGTTGAATTTTCCCCGGACTGTTAAGGGGAGTTTACCGGAGCGAAAGCGGGGAGGGCAAGAAGTTGGCAAGTGAATTGCGGTTAAAGTTTTGCAACCTGTTCGTACGCCAAGAAAGGTAAGTTTTTCCGGATTTCCACCATGCAAGCACGACTTCTTTTCCTTCTCGCTGTCACAGTTACCGCCCAGCCGGCGGTGACGGAGTTCGCGATTGAGCGCCGGGTGGACCTGGCGACAACGCATGGGACACGAGCGCTGCAACTGCCATCGGACCTGGGCCAGGGGATCGTGAGCGGGGCGTTGGAGGTGCGGGAGCGGCTGATATTCAATCCGTCGGGGGCGGCGCTGACGTCGACGTTGTTTGCGGTGCAGGCGGGAGCACCGCTGCCGACGCCGCTGAACGCGAATCTGGGGGGGATGACTCTGGGCATCTACAACTTGAACGTGGAGAAGTTGCAGGTGACGACGCGGCCGTCAAACAGCATTTCGTTCACGGGGACGGTGGCAGGGGCGACGGCGGTGAGTGTGCTGGGGAATGTGGCGGGGCTGCCGTTCAGCGTGTCGCTGGGGTTCGGGGAGGGGACGCCGACGAAGGCGACGGACGTGGTGCATGTGATGGCGGGGCGGATTGTGGCGTACTCGGCGGAGGCGGAAGGAACGCTGGTGGTGCCGCGGCCGCCCGCGCCGCCGGAGAACCCGGCGGGGCCGCAGATTGTGATTGCGGCGCCGGCGAATACGGTGTCGCGGCAGATCGGGCTGGATGCGTCGGGGACGACGGATGACTCGGGCACGTCGCTGGCGTTCACATGGCGGAACGTGAACAAGTCGGCGGTGATTCTGAATCCGAACACGGCGGTGGCAACGATACAGTTCACGGAGGGGCCGGGGGACTACCTGTTTGAACTGACGGTGACGAACGGGAACGGGCAGACGGCGAAGAAGACGATCACGGTGACATACTTCGGCAGATAAATGCGGAATGCGTTGCTGACAGCGGGGCTGATGTACGCGGGGCTGTGCGCGTTGCTGTTCGTGTTTCAGCGGCGGATGATCTACTTTCCGCCGGCGGGGCAGGAGGCGGGGCCGATTGTACGGCTGGCGGCGGGGGAGCGGGCGGTGATCTACTTCGGGGGAAACGCGGAGGATGTGGGGTATTCGGTGGAGGAACTGGCGACAGCGTTTCCGGGCCAGTCGTTGTACCTGATGCGTTATCCGGGATATGGGGGCGAGCCGGGGAGCCCGACGGAGGCGGGGATTATAGCCGGGGCGGAGGGGCTATGGGAGCGCGTGCGGGCTGAGCACGGGCGGGTGACGCTGGTGGGGCGGAGCCTGGGCAGCGGGGTGGCGGTGCAGCTGGCGGCGGGGCGCAAAGTGGAACGGCTGGTGCTGATCACGCCATTCGACAGCCTGGAGGGAGTGGCGGCGGAGAAGTTGCCGTGGCTGCCGGTGCGGCTGTTGTTGCGGGACAAGTACCAGTCGTGGCGGTATGCGCCGGCGGTGACGGCGCCGACGCGGATCATCGCAGCGGAGCGGGATGAGGTGATCCCGCCGGCGAGCGCGGCGCTGCTGGTGACGCGGTTCCGGGCGGGAGTGGCGAGCTATGCGGTGGTGCGGGGCGCGGGGCACAACGACATTTCGGGGTATGCGGAGTACGCGCGGCTGCTGCGGGGCGAGTGAGCCGATTCGAGAGAGTCCATCGCGTGTGAGAGGCGAGGACCTATGCAACGTAGACTACTGCTTCCCGTGGCCCTTTGCGCCACGCTGCTGCCCGCACAGATACCTGATTTCAAGCCGCCGACCGAGTTGCTCGGCGCCGCACTGCGGAACGATACGACGGCTATACATCAACAATTGACGGCGAAGGCGAACCCGAACGAGGGGCGGTTCTTCGGATGGACGGCGCTGACGCTGGCCGTCATTCACGGGAACCTGCCGATGGTGCGGGACCTGCTGGCGCACGGGGCGGACAGCAACCTGGCCGATGGGAACGGGAACACGCCGCTGATGTGGGCGGCGGGCGCGGAGCGGCCGGAGGCGGGGATGGTGGAGGAGTTGCTGCGGCGCGGGGCGGCAGTGGGGACGGCAAACAAGTATGGCGAGACGGCCATGACGTGGGCGGCGCGGCGGGGCAACATGGAAATGGTGTCCCGGCTGCGAACGGCGGGGGCGAGCGAGCGCGGGGCGGTGCGGCAGGCGGCGGAGAAGGCAATCGGATTGTTGCAGGCAAGCGGGCCGCAGTTCGTGAAAGTATCGGGGTGCACGTCGTGCCATCATCAATCGCTGCCGCAGATGGTGTACGGGGCGGCGCGGCGGCGCGGGTTTGCGGTGAACGATGAGGTATCGGCAGCGCAGGTGAAGGCGGTGATGGCGATGTTCCGGCCGATCCGGGCGAAGCTGGTGGATGGGACGGCGAGCCTGCCGAACCCTGGGATCAGCGTGAGCTACTCGCTGCTGGGGCTGGAGGCGGAGGGTTACGCGGCGGACGAGACGACGGCGGCGATGGCCGCGGCGATCCTGCGGACGCAGCGGCCCGACGGAAGCTTCGCGGTGCTGCCGGCGCGGCCGCCGCTGGAGGCAAGCGCATTCACGTCGACGGCGCTTTCGATTCGAGCACTAAGCGTTTATGGAGAGCGGGCGGAGGAGGCCGTACAGCGAGGGAGGCGGTGGCTGGCGGCGGCCAAGCCGGGGACGAATGAAGACCGTGCGATGCGGGTGCTGGGACTGGCGTGGGGAAACGCACCGCGTGGGGAGACGGACGGAGCGGTGCGGGAGTTGCTGGCGGCGCAGAGGCCGGATGGCGGGTGGGGGCAGTTGGAAGGGTTGGAGACGGACGCCTATGCGACGGGGGAGAGCCTGGTGGCGCTGCGGACGGCGGGCGTGAAGGCGGCGGATCCGGCGGTGGCGCGGGGGATCGCGTATCTGCTGCGGACGCAGTTGAGCGACGGGTCGTGGCTGGTGCGGACACGGTCGAACCCGTTGCAACCGATGCGGGATTCGGGATTTCCGCACGGGCGGGACCAGTGGATCTCGGCGGCGGGGACGAGTTGGGCGGCACTGGCGTTGACGATGACGGAGAGCGAGGAGCTGCTGACAACCGAGGCGCGCTGAAGGACAGAGGGGAGGCGGCGCTAGTGGACGGCGGGGGAGCCGGCGCCGAACTCCCAATCCCCGAAGAGGTCTTCGAGTTCGGGGAGGGGGCCGGCGAGTTGGACGGCGAAGCCGGCGGCGCGGGCGAGGGACAGGAGGGCCTGGGACCAGCCGGGGTCCGGGGCGAGGACACATTCCGGGACGGCGGCGCGGACGTGGATGGCCTGGGCGACGACACGGCGGACGGCGGTGGACCAGCGTTCGCCTGGCGGGCGGAGGTGGAGGGGATAGGGATCGCCAGTGCCGGCCTCGACGGCGGCGACGACATGGAGGACGGCGGGGCGCCCAGCGGCGGATTCAAATTCACCGGGTAAAATTCTGTCGCCGACACAGAGGGACCCGGCGCGGGGGCCGGCGGGAGCATCGAGGACGGGGGGAGGGGCTGTCTCGGCAGGGAGCGGGCGGATCTGGCGCCAGTGGGCGGCCCAACGGCCGGAGCCGTCCCGCAGGAGGAGCGGGAGACCGGACTCCGATTCGGGGAGGGAGGGGGAGACGGAGGCGAGAGCTTCGAGGGAGGCGGCGAGGCGGCGGGCTTCGAGTTCGTTGACGAACCAGGGCCAGTAGCCGGGGCGTACGGAGCGGAAGATGGGGCCGCCGGGGCCGCGCCAGCAGTTCTCGAGGAGGGGGAGGTCGCGAGGGTCGGCGGGGGAGGGCGGGTCAAAATTCACTTCGATGGCTTCGCGGCCGGTGAGCAGGAGGCGGGGGCGGGATTCGGCCGCGGCGTGTTGGAGATCGTGGAGCCAGGCGAGGCCGCGCCAGCCGGGGTAGAGGGAGACGGCGCGTTCCTCGGGGCGAACGGCGAGGAAATCCGGCTCGGCACCGGGGGAGTGCTGAATGGCGACGATGGGGGAGAGGGGCATTGAAGCCCACGGAGCGGCCTGCTCGACGAGACTGGCGGCCAGGCACAACCGTTCCGCTGTGCTTTGTTGCAGGGGATCCTCCCCTGAGAGTTGGGCGGCGAAATACATCTTCGACCTCGTTGGTTGAAGAGATTCGGCGGGCGGGTTAAAGGTGGTAAACGATTTTCGGGTTGCCGAGGGGGTATTGAGATCGCTACCATGCGGGCCTGATGGAACGTGTCCATGTTGCCTGCCCGAAGGCCAACTGCAGGCGGACGTTCGTACTGACGGCGTGTGCCAACTGCGGGGCCCGGGAGGAGTGCGTGCGGCTGACGATCGTATCGGGCGCACGGGGGGCGGGATGCCTGCGGTGCGGGTACGGGCAGACATCGTTCCGGTGCGAGTGCGGGTACACGATTTCGGGGAAACGGTTTCAGGTGGGTGCGAGGTGGCCCGGGGCTTCGGCGGCGGCGATCAACGGGTCTGATGGGTAGGGCGGCCTACTTCGCGGTGACAGGACCGGAGGGGGCGCCGGGTTCGCGTTCGCGGGCGGGGTCGAAGTTGGGATTGGGAGTGGGGAGCTGGGCACGGGTTTCGCGGAGCCACTGTTCGAGGCGGCGGCGCATGGCACTGGCGCGGGCGGGCTCGCGTTCGCTGAGGTCGTCCTTTTCGGAGATGTCGTTGCGAAGGTTGTAGAGTTCGCCGCGTTCGGTTTCAAAGAAGAGAATGAATTTGTAGTCGCCGTGGCGCATGGCGGCGGCGGGGCGTCCGAGTTGGGGGCTGTAGTGGGGGTAGTGCCAGAAGATCTCGCGGGTGGGGAGGGAGCGGCCGCGGAGGAGGGGGGCGATGCTGACGCCATCGGCGCGAAAGGGGGCGCCGGCGAGCGCGGCGAGAGTGGGGGCGAAGTCGACGCTGAGGACGGGTTCGCGGCAGACAGAGCCGGGGGCGATTTGGCCGGGCCAGGAGGCGAGCAGGGGGACGCGGATACCGCCCTCGTAGATATGGCCCTTGCCGGCGCGGAGCGGCAGATTGGAGGTGACGGGACGCTTCTTCCATTCGAGGGAAGAGACACCTCCGTTATCGCTGGTGAAGATGACGAGGGTGTTTTCGAGCAGGCCGTGGGACTGGAGGGCGGCCACGACGCGGCCGACGCCTTCATCGACGCTTTCGATCATGGCGGCGTATTCGTCGTAGTTCTGGGGGTCGGCGGGGTCAGCTTTGGCGGCGTATCTGCGAACCTTCTCGGGCTTGCCTTCGATGGGAGTGTGGACGGCAAAGTGGGGGAGATAGAGGAAGAAGGGACGGTCTTTGGATTCGGCGATGAAGTCGACGGCGAGCTGGGTAAGGCGGTCGGTGAGGTATTCCCCTTCGGCGCCATCGAGCGGGACTTTCTTTTTCCAGGCGGGGTAGAAGAAATTGTTGGTGGAGCCGGCTTCGTCACCGCCGAGGGAGACATCGAAGCCCTGATCGGAGGGGAGGAAGCCGGTTTTGCCGAGGTGCCATTTGCCGATGCAGGCGGTGCGGTAGCCGCGGGAGCGGAGGCGTTCGGCGATGGTGGTTTCCGCGAGGGGGAGGGCGAGGCGGGCGCTGGGCTGGAGGACGCGGGTGAAGTGGAAGCGGTTGGAGGCGCCCTGGAGGTGGGAGGTGAGGTGGAGGCGGGCGGGGTAGCGGCCGGTCATGGTGGCGGCGCGGGTGGGGGAGCAGACGGGACTGGCGGAGTAACCGTCGGTGAAGATCATGCCGCCGCGGGCGAGGCGGTCGATGTTGGGGGTCTCGTAGAAGCGGCTGCCGTTGTAGCCGGTGTCCTTCCAGCCGTAGTCGTCGATGAGGATGAAGACGAAGTTGGGAGGCCGGCGGGCGGGAGCAGCGGACAGCGCAAGAGAGGACAGGAAAGTACGCCGGAGCATCCTCAGAGGGTATCGCAAGGGAGTGGTGTCAGGGCTTGGATTCCTTCCAACCGTAGGCGGCCATGAGGATGTGGAAGATCTGGGTATTGGGCATGTAGCCCTTGACGCGGGAGGCGCCGGGGCCCATGGCGGCGACGAGGACCTCTTCGGCGGTGTGGGTGTTATTCATGCGGAGAGGTTTGGGGGCGTCGTCGGCGGCACCGTTGGCGGGGAGGAGGGGCTGGCCGGGCTTGCCGGTCTGGATGCGGAGATCGAAGGAGTGATCAGCAGTGAAGAGGATGAGAGTGTTGCGGGGGTTGACCTGGCGGGAGGTCTGCTGGATGAGCTTGTCCATGGCGACGGCGTTATCGAGGCCGCGCTGGAGTTTGTCGGTGTGCATGTCCCACTCGACCATGAGGAAGAAGCCCTTGGGGTTGCGGGAGAGGATTTCGATGGCGCGGCGGACGACGGGTTGAGGATCGAAGGGAGCGTCGAAGAGAGCAACGACGCGGCGGGCGGAGGCGGGGATGTCCTCGGGCTTGTCGTAGAGCGAATAGCCTTTGGCGGAGAGGGCGGCGTTGAGGTCGTACTTGGCGCTGGCGGTGGCCTCATAGATGCCCTTGCGCCCGCCGCCGATGACGAGATCGACGCCATCGCCGAAGCGCGGATTGGCGATCTGGGCGACGATTTCGGCGAACTTGCGGCGATGGTTGGCGTGGGCGTAGCAGGAGGCGGGGGTGGCGTCGGCCATGGAGGTGTTGGAGATGACGCCGGTGGAGAGGCCGTGCTCTTCGGCGTATTCGAGGATGGTCTTGAGCGTGGCGCCATCGACCTTGCCGGGGACGGCGTCTGGGGATTGGGAGATGACGCCGTTCTTGGTTTTGCGGCCGGTGACGATGGCGGTCATGCCGGCAGCGGAGTCACTGACCCAGGCGCCGACCGGGGAGGTCTCCGAGAGGCCGATGTGGGGCATCTGCTGAATGAAGAGCTTGCCGGGAGCGCCGTAGCCGTGGATGCTGGCGGCGTGGAGGGTGGGAATGCCACCGGCATCGCCGAGGAAGAGGACGATGTTTTTGGCGCGCGGTTCGGCGGCGGCGACCAGGAGAAAGGCGGCGGAAAGGAAAAGAACCTTCATGAAACCTATAGGGTATCAAGGGGCTGGACATGCGCGAATCGGCGGCGGTGTTAGCATGGCGGGACGGAGGAGCAGGACATGGAGCGCCGCAAATTTCTTGGAGCGACAGGGGCAACGGCGTTGATGCCGCAGGGAGCGCAGGCGGCGCCGGAGGAGTTTCCGGCGGACGGGCGGATGACGCCGATCGCGCGGTCGGCACGGCAGGACAACTACCATCCGCCGCGGCAGTTGATGCTCTCGATCCTGGCGCTGGACCGGATGATCCAGCGGGGCGGGCGGCTGGCGAAGCGGTAGGCGACGGTCAGGCGAGGAGGGCGCGGAGGTTGCGCGCGCCGAGGACGGGAATGTCGTCGGGAGAGTCCGCAAGATCCCGCCAGATGCAGGCAGCGGCGGCGATTTCCTTGATGCCAGGGCCGAAGCTTTCGATGACGAGCCAGTCGTTGTAGCCGATGTCGCGGAGGGCGCCGACGACGCCGGGCCAATCGATGGGCCCGCTGCCGGGGATGCCGCGATCGTTTTCGCAGGTGTGGACGTGGAAGATGTGCTTGCCGAGGAGGCGGATGGCGGCGGCCTGGTTCTTCTCCTCGATGTTGGCGTGGAAGGTGTCGTAGAGGACGCCGATGTTGGGATGGGCGACCTGCTCGCAGAGGCGGAGCGCGTCGGCAGCGGTGTTGAGGAAGAAGGTCTCGAAGCGGTTGAGGGGTTCGACGGCCACGCGGACGCCGAAGCCGGCGGCGTATTCGCCGAGCGAGCGGAGGCCGTCGACGCAGCGGGCCCATTCGTCATCGGTGCGGCGGCGGCCGGGCAGGAAGCCGACGGCGCTGCAGAAGGGACCGATGAAGAGGGAGAGGCCGGCCTCGGCGGTGGTGCGGACGCCGGCCTGGAGGAAGTCGACGGTGCGGGCGCGGAGGGCGGCGTCATCGGTGGCGAGGCTCATGCCGGCGACGAGGGCGCTGCAGAGGATGGCGGGCATGCCCTGGGCCTCCAGTTCGCGGCGGGCGGCGGCGGCGGGGAAGCTGGCGAAATCGAAAGTGGCGAGTTCGATGCCGTCCATGCCGAGGGCCTTGGCCCTGGCGATGAGGGGCAGGTGGGCTTCGGTGAAGCCGGCAGTCCACAGGAGGGTGTTTACTCCGATTTGCATTCGATGAACTCCTCGGCGCCGGGGTGGCCGGGGCCAAAATGTTTGAGGATGACCAGGGGCTCAACGCCGCTGGCATTGGAGATGGTAACGCCTTCGCGGGCGGCGTCCGCGGAGATGAAGAACTCGTCGGCGGTCATCTGGCCGTGGCGGACCATGGCGGGGGCTTCGCAGGGGAGACCGTTGATGAGTCCGTGGCCTTGGACGACGAGCGCGCCATAGAGGGCTTCATCGTGCAGGACGGCGGAGGCGCCGGGGGCGACGGCGAGTTCGCGGGCCGAGAAGCGGGCACTGCCGTAGACGACCCACTTTTCGAGGTGGACGTCACTATCGCCGCAGCGAACGGGCTCGCGGTGGTTGAACTGGCCGAAGAAGGGATCGGTGTTTTTTTCGAACTCGATGCGGCCGAGGATGTAGTCCATGTCGAAGCGGTGCTGCTCCGGGAGGGCGGCGGCGAGGGCCTCCCAGGGGAGGGGGTCACCGGCGCAGATGGAGGCGAAGGCGGAGGTCTGTTCGGCGCCGTCGTGGAGTTCGTAGGTGACCATGGTTCCGGGGGCGTGGAGGACGCCGGGGTGGAGCTGCCAACCGGTGCCGGGCTTGAGGGCGTAGCCGAGGGAGTGGGCGAGGATGCCGTTATCGCCTTCGTTCCAACGGGAGAGGGCGCGGCGGATCATATCGCGCGAGGAGTGTGCCTGAAGCCCGAAGAAGGAGACGGGAAAGGGACCCCATTCCTGGTTGCAGGCGACGGGAAAGTATTGGCCTTCGACGGTGGCGTGGAGATGGAGCGGGCCGGGGACGGAGCTATCGGTAAGGCGGGCGGAGACGGACCAGGAGGAACCGGTGAACTCGGCGAGTGGGACGCAGGCGCCATCGAGTTCGACGAAGCTGAGGCCATCGCCATCCTGGGCGCCGGGGCTGGAGGGGGTGGGAATGGCACAGGCAAGGCGGCGTTCGCAAATGGCGCCGCGGTGGCCGCCAAGAGCGTAGAGATCCTTGGGATGGAGGCGAAGGCGGCCGCCGGGGCGGAGCATGGGGCGGGGGACCCACGCAGGGGCAAGGCGCAGGACGCCGCTGCCGCGTTCGAGGGCGGCGCGGAAGAATTCACTGGTATTCAAAACAGATCCTCAATTCGTACCGTTCCATCGTCGCGCAGTTCGGCGCGGCGGCGGCGGTCCGGGGAGAGAGCGGAGGGTGAGGGGGGCGAGGCGGGAGCGGGGAGAGGGGCGGAGGCGGAGTCTTCGCCAGTGGCTGTGGCGAAGGAACGGGAGGCGTCGCGGGCAATGGCGGTGAGGATACGGGCGTCGGGCGAGAGCGCCACGCGCAGCACGGTGCCGACCTGCGCGGGGATTCGGCGCAGGAGGCGGCCCTGTTCATTCCACAGGCGGACTTCCCCGCCCCAGGCGCCGGCGAGGAGACCGGCGCGCCAGACGAGTTCACCGGGATCGGGCCGCGCGCCGGCATCGATCCACTGGCGGACGACTTCGAGTTCGGCGGAAGAGAGGCGTTTGCCATCCATGGGCATGGCCGGTTCCATGGCGCCGGAGAGGATGAGATAGAGGCGGGACTCACGGGCGTTGCCAGGGACGAGGATTGGTCCCTGATTGCCGCCGCGGAGCAGGCCGTCGAGCGTTTCCACATCGAGGCTGCCCATGCGCACGCCGGCGGCGTGGCAGCCGTAGCAGTGCTGGCGGAAGACGGGTTGGAGATCGCGGTCAAAGCCGGGCGCCGCGAAGGCAACGGACGCCGCGAGCAGCCAGCGCCACATGGTCAGGCGAGGAGTTCTGCGATGGGGGCGGCAGATGGGTCAACGACGGGCAGGCCGGGACGGAGTTCGGCGGAGAGAGGGATGCCCATGCCTTTGTAGAGAGTGGCGGCGAGTTCGGCCGGGGTAACGGGCCGGTCCTTTGGTTCGCTGGCCGTACGATCACTGGCGCCGACGACGACGCCGTTGCGGAGCGGGCCGCCCCCGAGGAGGGCGGAGTAGCAGTGGGTCCAGTGGTCACGGCCGCCGGCGGCGTTGATGCGCGGTGTGCGGCCGAATTCGCCGAGGCCTGCGACGATGGTGGAGGAGAGCAGGCCGCGGAGGGCGAGGTCCTCGAGCAGGGCGCTGTAGGCGGTATCGAACATGGGGCCGACGACGTCGCGGTAGTGCGCCATGGAGGAGAAGGGAGCGGCGCCGTGGCTGTCCCAAGTGACTTCGTCGAAGACGGTTTCAAACTGATTGACGGTGACGAAGCGGACGCCGGCCTCGACGAGGCGGCGGGCGAGGAGGCAGCTTTGGCCGAAGCGGTTTCGGCCGTAACGATCGCGGACCGAGGCGGGTTCGCGGCGGAGGTCGAAGGCATCGCGAAGGCGGGCGTTATCGACAGCGGCGGCGAGGCCATTGGCGCCGAGCGAGGCGAGATACTGGCGGTCCGGGAGCGCGCCGGGTTCGCCGTTGAGAAGGAACGGGGCGTGGGCCTGGCCGAGATAGGCGGGGCCATCGCCATGGGGCATGTTGCCGCCGGTGGCGCCGACGGGCTTCGGCAGCAGGACATGAGCGGGCATGCCGTTGCGTCCGCCGAGCAGATGGCTGACGACGCTGCCGTAGCTGGGCTGCTCGATTTCGTTCGAGAAGGGGCGGCTTGTCTGCATGAGGTGGTGGCCGGCGTCATGCACGGCGGGGCCGGCGTGGTGGAGCGAGCGAATGAGCGAGAACTTGTCGGCGTGGCGGGCGAGGCGGGGGAAGATCTCCGAGATCCGCATGCCGGAGACGTTGGTGCGGATGGGGCGGAAGGGGCCGCGGATTTCGCTGGGTGCGTCGGGCTTCGGGTCGAAGGTATCGAGCTGCGAGGGGCCGCCGACCATCATGACGAGGATGCAACTGGCGCCGGAAGAGGGGGCGGCGCCCAGGGCCATGGGCATGGCCCCGAGCGCGCCGGCGCGAAGGAAATCGCGCCGCTTCGTACCCTCTTGCGTGGAAACCGGCCGGTGAGAATCCTGGCGAAACATGGCTCGATTCTACCTCACCTCAGATGTAGCCGACGCTGCCGTCCTCGCGGTAGGCGAAGCCGCGGTGCCAGGTCTTGGGCGGGTACTTGCGGATGGCCTCTTCATTGAGTTCGACGCCGAGGCCGGGCTTGGTGGGGAGCGGGATGTAGCCGTCCTTGACCATGAGCGGCTCCTTGAGCAGGTCCTTGCGGACGCCTTCGTCGTCGGGGTGGTATTCGAGGATGAAGAAGTTGGAGGTGGAGGCCGCGAAGTGGACGTTGACGGCGTTGGCGACAGGACCCATGGGGTTGTGCGGGGCGACGGTGACGTAGTGGGCCTCGGCCATGGCGGCGATCTTCTTCATCTCCATGATGCCGCCGCAGAGGCAGATATCGGGCTGGATGATGTCGAGCGCACCGAGTTCGAGCAGGCGGCGGAACTCGTGGCGCTGGTAGTTGCATTCGCCGCTGGCGAGGGGGATGGTGACGCGGTCGGAGAGCTTCTTCATGGCGTGCTCGTTTTCCGGCCGGATGGGCTCTTCGAGCCACATGGGATTGTAGGGCGCGATGGCGGCGGCGAGACGGGCGGCGCGGGTGACTTCAAAGAATCGGGCGTGGATGTCGCAGCCGATATCGACATCGGGGCCGAGGATGTCGCGCATGGCCTTGACGCGGGCGGCGGCGCCGCGGGTGATTTCGTTATAGGGTTTCGAGTTGTCGCCGTCGGGCTGGGGGCGCATCTTGATGGCGGTGTAGCCGTACTTTTCAACGAGGCGCTTGGCGGTTTCCGGGTTGCCGGCGCTCTGGTAGGTGCGGATCTTGTCGCGGCATTTGCCGCCGAGGAGCATATAGACGGGCAGGCCGGCGGCCTTGCCGGCGATGTCCCACAGGGCGTGTTCGATGCCGCTGATGGCGGCGTTGACGACGAGGCCGCCGGGGAAGCGGGTGAAGTTCACCAGCATCGAATAGATGTGCTCGATGTTGCGGGGGTCCTGGCCGACGAGCCAGCCCTTGAAGTCCTTGACGACTTCGACGATGGCGGCATCCGGGCCGCAGGAGTAGGCTTCGCCGATGCCCGAGATGCCCTGATCGGTATCGACCTTGACGATGCAGAAGTTGCGTGTGCCGGAGCCGATGAGGAAGAGCTTCACGTCGGTGATCTTGAGCGTCCCCCTTCCACCCACCTGCGACGCCTGGAGAAACGGGGCCGCGGCCGTTGCCTGCGTGAAGAAATCTCTTCGATTCATGCGTACCTGGATATCACAGGTGGCGGTACTCGTGTGGAGGCCGGGCCAATGTGTAATCCCCTAGCGATCTAAGAGCTATCCCCGATGGCCTGAGGAGTATAGGTCCCGCATACTGAGGACACTCTGAATCGTGCGAGGGGAAAAGCCCGACGTCCTCACCCGGCGGCGAGAACCCCTCCGCGACAGGAGAGGAAGAGGAAGAAGCGATGGCAAGCCGGAATTGGGTAGCGATGCAGATGACGCTGGCGTTGGCGCTGGGAGTGCCGGCGATAGCGTATGAGTTCGATCCGTTCGCGCCGATTCCGATCCATACGGGAGAAGAGAGCGGGCCAGATGTGCCGGCGGGGCTGGTGGAGGAGATGGGGAACTCCGGGCTACCGTTCGGATGGCAGTTAGAGGATCTGTACGATGACTCGCCGATTGAGGACCTGCTGGCGGAGAACACGGGAGGACTCGGCGGGTACGCGCTGCCGGAATCGGAGTGGGAAGCCGGGGCCCCGGCGGCGCCTTCGGGGCCGGTAGAGGAAGCGTGGCTGGAGTATCTGCGGCTGAACCAGGAACAGTACGGGCTGCTGGGAACGCACCTTCCGCCGACGATTGAACCGGTGTACGAAGAGGAGATCCGCTACGAGGAGATGCGTTTGCCGGCGTCGTTCGAGATGACGGCCGCGGCGGCGGCGGCGGAAGTACCGGAGATCTCGTCGCTGGGTGCGGTGGCGATCGGCGCGGCGCTATACGGGCTCAACCGGCTGCGGGCGCGGCGGCGGGCTTAAGGGCGGCGAGGGCGGCGAAGCAACCGTTCTTGTGGATGATGTCGGCGGTGAAGCCGGCGGCGGTCAGCTGTTCAAGCTGGAAGGGGATGCTGCGGGGAGAGTCCTCGTATGCAACGTAGGCGAAGACGTGGTCACGATAGGCTTCGCCGCGGAGGGCGGCGAGATAGTCGCCGTAACGAGACCACATTTCGTCCTGGAGGGCGGGGATGTCGTGGGCGACGAGATCCCAGATGAGGAGCGCGCCACCGGGGCGGAGGGCCTGGAAGAGGCTGGCGAAGACGGCGGCCCATTCGTGGGTTTCGCGAAGGTGATGGAGAACGGCGGCGGCGACGATCAGGTCATGCGAAGCCGGGGGAAGCGGGATGTCGCGGATGTCGGACTGAATGGAATGCGACGGGACGCCCGCGGCTGAGAGGCGGGCGGAGGCGCGTTCGAGCATGGGGGCGCTGAGGTCAACGAGGGTGACGCGTTCGAAGGAGAAGACCTGGGCGAGCTTGAGGCTGAAGTTGCCAGCGCCGCAGCCGAGGTCGAGCAGGCGGGTGGCGTTGGGCGTGAGGCGGCGGGCGGTGGCGGAGATGAGTTCGAGAACGAGCGAGGCGTCCTGGGTGGACATCTGGCCGGTGTCGAGGTTGGAGAAGCGTTCGACGTCGTTATCGAAGCGGGCGCGGATCTCATCGACCGACGCCTTGGGAGGCACGGTCAGGCGCCCTCGGCGAGGAGCGCGCCCCAGTGGAAGCCGGCGCCGAAGCCGGCAAAGCAGACGGTTTCGCCGGGTTTCAACTGGTGGCAGCGGCTCCATTCGGCGGCGGCGATGAGCATGGAGGCCGAGGAGGTATTGCCGAAACGGGCGATGTTGGAATAGAACCTATCCTCGGCGACTTCAAGGGCCTGGGCGACGCGGACGATGAGGTTCTGGTTGGCCTGGTGCATGAGGAAGACGGCGACATCGGCGGCGCGGCGGCGGTGGCGGTCGAGGAGGGTGGCGATGGCGCGGGGGATTTTGCGGGAGGCCTGGAGGATAACGCTGCGACCATTCATGACGAGGGGAGCGCCGAAGGGGAGTTTGAGATCCTCGGCATAGGCGCCATCGGTGTAGATGCCGCTATCGACAACGCGGGCGAAGCCTTCGGAGGGATGGACGAGGCAGGCGCCGGCGCCATCGCCGAAGAGGATGGCGACGCCGCGCTCCATGGGCTCGCGTTCGACGACCTCGGACATCTTTTCGGCGCCGATGACGAGGATGGGGCCGAGGGAGGCGCAGAGGCGGGAGGCGAGCGAGAGACCGAAGAGAGAGCCTGCGCTGGCCATTGGGACATCGAGGGAGGGAGTTCCCTCAAGGCCGAGGCCCTTGGCGACGGAGGCGGCGGGACCGGGGAACTGGCGCTCCCAGGAGCCGCTGGCGACGACGATCATACCTAGGTCTGCAGCGGCGAGGCGGGCGCGTTGGAGACAGTCCTCGGCGGCGCGGATGGCGAGGTCCGCGACCGACTCATCCTGGCGGGCGAAGCGCCGTTCATCGATGCCGGAGACATTCCGGATCCACTCCGCGTCACAGCCGACACGAGCGCCGATCTCGTCGTTGGTCACCACCCGCTCAGGCAGGTAGCTTCCAAAGGCCTTCAGAAATGCCACGCTACTTTCCGTGCTCCTCGATGTATTCTTCGATGCGTTCGACCGAGTCGAATTTGCGGGGGGTCAGGTCGGAATCGGGGATGGACAGGCCGAAGGACTTTTCGATCTCCGAGACGAGGTCCTGTAGGCCGAAGGAATCCAGGACGCCGCTGTCAAAGAGGGATTCATCGACGGCAGGAGGCTCCTTGCCGGAGACTTTGCGTACGATATCAAGGATTTGTGTTCGTTTGTCCATTGGGTTCCGGAGCGGCGAGAGCCGCGGTGGTGGGCGCCATGGTCTCCCGCCGGACGCGGGCGAAGGTGGAGAAATGGGCCATCAGTTCCTTATACAATGCCGCTCCCAGCAAGCGGTAGCCCGGGGCCGTAAAATGCACATAATCGGGCTGGGCCATGCCGGCGAAGACCCATTGGCGCATGGCGCCCTTGCCGCCCATGCGTTCGCGGATATCCCAGAAGGCGATGCCGCGGGAGCGGCAGGCGGCGCGCTGGGCTTCGAGGATGAGGTCAATCTTTTCGTGGGGGGCCCAGCCGGAGCGGGTGCGGATCTGATGATCGGGCGGGCCGATGGCGAGGATAGCGGCGGCGGGGGCAAGGCGGCGGTACTTATCGATGAGCGAGGCGAACATGTCGCGATAGCTTTCGTAGGTCCAATCCTTATTGCGCGCCTCGTTGGTGCCGTAGGCGAGAACGATGAGAGAAGGGGGGCGCTGCTGGTAGACAGGGGCGAGGCCGGCGTCCTCCCACTTGAGGCCGATGGAGGCCTGGGCGCCGTTGATGCCCATCATTTCCCAGGTAACGCCGCGGGTGTTTTCGGTAACCCAGCCGTGGAGACGGACGGGCTTGCGGTCAAGCGTGCGGGCAGTCAGAAGATGGGAGCCGGGGGCGAGTTGGAGGGGATGGGCCACGGGCATGCCGGGGCCGTCGGTATCGATGACGTCAAGGACAACGCCGTTATCGGAGATTTCGACGCGGCCGCCGCCGGGCTGGCGGAGGTAGTGGAACTCGGCGCGCTGGGCGTCGGTCTGCAGATTGACCATTTCGCCGGGGCGCTGGGCGGACATACTGACGCCGGCGAGGCCGTAGAGGCCATCGCCGTCGCGGCCGGCGAGGCCATCGCTGTACCAGCCGTTGGTGCTCCAGCTCTTGAGATCGAGGCGGCGGTAGCCGAGCCAGGGGCGGCCGGCGTGGGAGAAGCCGTTGCCGCCATCGCCGAAGCGGGCCTGCAGCAGATAGCGCAGGGTGCCGGACCAGCCGTCGGCGGCGGTGTGGGAGTCCCCGTAGTGGAAGACGCGGAGAACGTCGTTGGTTTCGCCTGTCTCCAGACGGTAGAGCTGTTCGAAGAAGGGGATGAGGGCGGCCGGATTTTCAACGTTGCCGGGAAGGTTGAGCCATTCGAGGACAGTGGAATTGGCGGTATTCCGGACGGAGGCGGAGACGGCCGGGGCGCGGAAGGCGACGGTCCGGCGGCGGGCGGAGCTGCGGCGGGCAGCGGTGCGGCGGGCAGCCGTCTTCTTGACCGGCACGCGCTTCTTGGCGAAGGCGGCTCGCTTCACCGGCGCCTTTTTCCGGGGCGCGGGGGCACCGTTGAGCGTCATGGCGCCAACAAGCACGGCCAGGCAGATGGAAACAAACACTCGCATCGAGTTCTAAAGGACAGAATCGGCAGTTCAGGGCAGACCCTTTATTGTCGCAAACTTCACTTGGGGGGAACGGCGGCGGGAGCGGGGCCAAACTTTTCGCGGGCGAGGGCGAACTTGTATTTGCGGTAGCCGTCCTGGAGCGCCTTGTAGAGCAGCGTGCCGACGATGCGGGCGCCGGAGGGCATGGGGTGAATGAGATCGGCGCCGACCATGCGGGGTTCGGCGAGATACCAGCGGCCCATGGTGCCGGGGCCGCCCATGGCCTCGAACGTATTGAAGAAGGCACAGCCCTGTTCGGCGGCGACCCGCTGCTGCAGGGCGACGAGGCGGGACATAGGGGCGACGGTTTCGATCTGGCCGGTGGGCATGCGCTGGCCGCGGTCCATGGGGCTCATGATGAGGATGGCGGCCTCCGGAACGGCTTTGCGGACGCGCTGGACGGCGCGGCGGAGTTCGAGGGCGAAGGCGGTATCGACGTACTTGGCGTAAATGCTTTCGTTGGTGCCGTAGTTGATGACGACAAGGTTGGGCTTGACGTGGCGGAGTTGATCCCCCCAGTGCTCCTCGCCGACGTTGCGGGCGAGGATGGTGATGGCGGCGCCGTTGACGCCCATGGAGTTGTACTCGACGCCGGGCTGATCCTTCATGAGCCGGACGCCATAGAGGCGGACGTTGCCGGTGATCTGGCCGATGGCGACCTCCGAGAAGCCGCCTGGAGCGGAGAAGGTCTGGAAGCCAGGGGCGACGACGGGGGATTCGGTATCGACGACGCCGGCGGGTTGGCCGTCAATGGAGATGGTAAAGGTACCGCCGCCGGGCTGAGAGAGCCAGGAGACCTCGAAACGGGTGTGGCCGGAATCGGCGACCGAGATGCGGGAGGAAGAGCCGGGGCGACCGCGGAAGCTGACGGCGCCGAGGCCGTACTGGCCATCCTTGAGTTCGGCGGTGTTGGCGGGTTCGATCTTCCACCCGGAGCCGCGGACCTGCACGCCGCGATGGCCGTACCAGGCCCACGGCTTGGCGATGAGGACGAAGCCGTGGCCGGCGTCGCCGAACTCTTTCTGGAGGAGGGCGCGGGCGTCGGCGGTGATGAGGTCGGCGGTAGTGGGGGAGTCACCGTAGTGGAGGATGCGGGCGACGGCGGATTCATCACGGCGCTCGACGGCGTGGAGGGCTTCGTAGAAACGCTTCAGTTCGCCTTTGGGATCGACGAGGGTTTCGACGATGCGGGGGGCGTCGACCTTTTCGGGGCTGGTTTCGGGGTGGAGGCGGAGTTGCTCCTCCGCGACGGGGTCCTCCGAACGGGTACGGACCTGGAAGTCCCAGACGAGAGGGACGGTGGACCAATCGAGGACATGGTAGTCCTTGAAAGCGGGCAGCAGGTCCGGGGCGGACATCATGGCCGCCAGGGAGAGAATGGTGAGCGCCGCTTTCTTGGGAATGGCCATTAGAATTTCGTGTAAATGAAGGGCGCGGCGCCGGTGGCGGCCACGTATTGAATGGCGATGGCGAGCAGGAGGACAGCGGCCTGCGCGTAGAAGGGGGAGCGGATGAATAAGTCGCGGGGCTGTTCGAGCCAGGATTTGGGAGCGTAGTGGCCGGCGGCGGCGAGGGCGAGGACGAGCCAGAGGCCGGGGGAGACGTTATCGAAGGCCCAGCTCATGGAGGCGATGCGTTCGAGCATGAGCGTGGCCTGATCGAGCGAGGGAGCGCGGAAGAAGATCCAGCAGAAGCAGACGAACTGGACGGTGACGAAGGTGCGCCACCAGGCGGGGGTCCATGGGGCGCGCTGGCCGCGGAGCGATTGGAAGAGGCGGCTGAGGGCCTGGCCGAAGCCGTGGAGAAGCCCCCAGATGACGAAGGTCCAACTGGCGCCATGCCAGAGTCCGCCGAGGGCCATGGTGATGACGAGGTTGAGATACGGCATGACGGCGTTGCGTTTGCCGGGGAGGGAGAAGAAGAGGTAGTCGCGAAGCCAGTTGGAGAGGCTGATGTGCCAGCGGCGCCAGAAGTCGTTGATGTTAGCGGCCGAGTAGGGCTGATTGAAGTTGATGGGGAGCTTGAGGCCGAGCAGGAGGGCGGAGCCGAGGGCGACGTCGGTGTAGCCGGAGAAGTCGTAGTAGAGCTGGAGGGCGTAGGCATAGACGCCGGCGAGGACTTCGCCGCCGGAGTAGAGGCCGGGAAAGTCGAAGACGCGGTTGACGAGATTCTCGGCGAGGTAATCGGCGATGAGGAGCTTCTTCATGAGGCCGAGGCCGATGAGGAAGAGGCCGCGGGAGCCGTCGGAGGCATCAAGGGAGCGGCCGGGCTTTTCGAGCTGCTTGATGAGATCGGGGACGCGGGCGATGGGGCCGGCGAGGGTGGTGGGGAAGAAGGAAACGGCGGTGAGGTGGGCGAGGTAGCTGGCGGCGGGTTTGGCGTCCTTGCGGTAGATATCGATGGTGTAGGTGAGGGATTGGAAGCAGTAGAAAGAGATGCCGAGGGGGAACGTCCAGGCCCATTTTTCGGTGGGCTGTCCGGTGGCGGACTCCCAGGATTCCAGGAAGAAGCCGGCGTACTTGAAGACGGCGAGAATGCCGAGATTCATCAGAACCGATAGGGAGACGAGTGTGCGGCGGAGGGCGGGAGACTTGGCCTTGCCGAGGGCGAAGCCGATGGCGTAGTCCGCAGTGGAGGCGAGGGGGATGAGCGCCAGGTAGAAGATATCCCACTTGGCGTAGAAGAAATAGTTGGCGAAAAGCAGCACGGCCAAGCCCGCCGCCCGCCACCGGGACAGCGGCCAGTACAGGAAGAAAATGCCGATTAGAAAGAAGAAATAGACAGAGCTCGACAGGAGCATTCGTGACGCAGGCCGAAGACCTCATTGTAGCGCCCGGGGGCGGAGCGGGCTACTTAACTTCGACGGCGGTGCCGCGAAGACGGTTGAGGACGCGATTGGCGACGCGGGCGGGGACGCGGGCGGGGTAGGTGGTTTTGTTGCGGGGGTCGGCGACGAGGGCGTCGAGCTCCTTTTCGAGGAGGCGGGCGCGGGGGCCGATGCGGTCGGCGGCGTTGCCGGCTTCCAGGCGGATCATCTCCTCGGGGTCGCGGAGGGCGGCAGCGAGGACGGCGGCGGC
>CAZWDD010000019.1:0-31871 GCA_964632345.1 uncultured Solibacteraceae bacterium
TGCGCGCTGTTCAACTTCTATAACCGGTGGATTGACGCAACGGGCGTGCATGCGTTGTCAGAGGAGGCGCACCGTGCGGGCGGGAAGCAGTTGGCAGCGAGGGGATATGTTCGCTAGCGGCGGTAGGGTTCCACTAAGCTGGGGAGACGAAGATGAAGTCCCCCACGCCGCTACTGGTTGCCGGCCTCGTCGTGACGCTCGCGATCACGGGAGCCTACGCCGCCTATACACTGCATTCGGTAGAACGGATGCGGGCGGTGCAGACGGAGACAGTAGAGCGGAACCGGCGGGCATCGCTGCAGCTTCTGCGGATTCAGAGCGACCTGAATTCGCTGGCGCTGGCGATGCGGGACATGCTGGACA
The DNA here is from genome assembly GCA_964632345.1 of uncultured Solibacteraceae bacterium. GTDB lineage: Bacteria > Acidobacteriota > Terriglobia > Bryobacterales > Bryobacteraceae. The sequence continues at coordinate 364 of CAZWDD010000019.1, forward strand.
ACCCGGACAAGATGCCGTTGTGGGCGTGGGAGGCGCCGCTTGAACGGATGCGGGTGAATCTGGCGGATGCGGTGGCCATGGAGGCGACGCTGGCGGAGGGGGTTCGGGATCCGGCGCGAACGGGATACCTGCGGCAGTCCCTGGAGGACTTCTGGCGGGCGGCGGGAGAAGCGATGGCGATGGCGCAAGCGGGCCGGGAGGATGTGGCGCGGCGGATGGTGGCCGATACGCTGCAACCGCGGCAGGAGGCGCTGACGGCGTTGACGGCGCGGCTGCTGGTGGAACGGAACAACGAGGAATCGCGGGGCGGGCAGCAGGTGGCGGAGATCTTTGGGAATATCGAAACGACGGCGTATCGATTTCTGGCGGCGAGCGTAGTGTTGCTGTTACTGACGGGGGCGGGGTTGATCCGGGCCAACCGTGCGCTGTTCGCGCAGCTGTCGCAACTGGCCGAGCAGCGGCAGGAGTTAGCGCGACAACTGATCGCGACGCAGGAATCGACGTTCCGGGCGATCTCGCGGGATCTGCACGATGAGTTTGGACAGATCCTGACGGCGCTGGGGGCGATGCTAAAGCGGGCGCGGAGGCAGGCGCCGGACACGGCGTTCGAGGCGCAGGTGCAGGAGTCAGCGGAGATTGTGCAGGGAACGCTGGAGAAGATCCGGACGCTGTCACAATCGCTGCAGCCGGTGATTCTGGAGGAGCAGGGGCTGCTCGCGACGATCGCCTGGCACCTGCCGGTGTTTGAGCGGCAGACGGGGGTGCGGGTGCACTATGAACCGCCGGAGGGTCGGATGGCGGTGGCGAGTGAGGCGGCGATTCATGTGTTCCGGATTCTGCAGGAAGGGCTGAATAACGTGGCGCGACATGCGGGAGTAGAAGAGGTATGGGTGTCGATTGCGTGCACGGACGGGGAGTTCACAATGGCGATTGAAGACCGGGGACGAGGCTTCGCGCAGGGGAGCCGGCCGGGGCTGGGGCTGGCGGCAATGCGAGAGCGGGCCGGATTGATCGGCGGAGCGCTGGCGGTGGACCGCGGGCCGCGCGGCGGGACGAGAGTGCGATTGCAAGCACCGCTTGATGCGGTGGCCGAGGGAAGCATTGCCTGAGAAGAGAACAAAGAAGATCCGCGTGCTGTTGGTGGACGACCATTCGCTGGTGCGACTCGGGTTCCGCAGGCTCTTGGAAGACGATGCGGAGATCGACGTTATCGGCGAGGCGAGTGACAGCCCGGAGGCGTTGGAACAGGCGGGGCGGCTGCGGCCGGATGTGATCGTGATGGACTATGCGATCCCGGGGGCGAGCGGGGCGGCGACGACGCAGCGGATCCGTGAGGCGTATCCGGAAATACGGGTATTGATGCTGAGCATGCACGCCGAGCCGGCGTATGTGGAGAACAGCCGGGAAGCGGGGGCGTCGGGATATCTATTGAAGAACGCGCTGGACCTGGAACTGGTGGCGGCGGTGAAGGCGGTGCTGCGGGAGGATTGGGTGCAGGACCCGCGGCTGGAGCAGGCCGGGTATGCGTCGGGCGCGAAACGGAAGCTGACGCCGCGGGAATTGGAGATTATCGGCCTGATTGTGGCCGGACAGTCGAACAAAGAGATTGCGGTGACGCTGAACGTGAGCGTGAACACGGTGGCGGTGCACCGGGCGAACATCATGGACGCTCTGGGACTGAAGAACGCGGCGGAACTGGTGGTGTATGCCATTCGCCATGGCCTGGTGCCGCTGCCGTGACGACCCGGCGGGAGTTGCTGCTGGCGGCGCTGGCAGCCGGTCCGGAAGCCCTGCAATTCACGGATGTGACGCGCGCGGCGGGACTCGCGTTCACGCACAACACCGGGGCCTACGGGGCAAAACTGCTTCCGGAGACGCTAGGGCCGGGGTGTGCATTTCTGGACTACGACAATGACGGATGGCTGGACATTCTGCTGGTGAACGGGCGGGACTGGCCGGGACACGAAAAGCGGCGGACGACGATGCGGCTGTACCGGAACAACCGCAACGGGACATTCACGGACGTGACGCGGGCGGCGGGGCTGGACGTGGAGATGTACGGGTTGGGCGTGGCGGTGGCGGACTTCGACAACGACGGGTTTCCGGACCTATACGTGACAGCGGTGGGGCAGAGCCGGCTATTCCGGAACGACGGGCGGGGACGGTTTGTGGACGTGACGAAGGCGGCGGGATTCGGAGGGCGGGAGGCGTTTTCAACGTCGGCGATGTGGTTCGACTTTGACCGGGACGGGCACCTTGACCTTTTCGTGTGCAACTACGTGCGGTGGACGGAGGGGCAGGATGTGCGGTGTTCGCTGGACGGGCGGACGAAGAGCTACTGTACGCCGGAGGCATACCGCGGGGCTACGTGCTGGCTGTTTCGGAACCGGGGGAACGGAACGTTTGAGGACGTGACGGCGAAGGCGGGGATCTTTGACGCTTCGTCAAAGTCGCTGGGCGTGGCGATGCTCGATGTGGACAACAACGGATGGCTGGACGTGTTTGTGGCGAACGACACGCAACCGAACAAGCTGTACCGGAATAACCGGAACGGAACATTCACCGAGTCGGCCGTGCCGCTGGGCGTGGCGTTCAGCGAGGACGGGCGGGCACGGGCAGGGATGGGAGTCGACACGGGTGACTTCGGGCGAACGGGGCGGATGGGGATAGCAGTGACGAACTTCGACAACGAGATGATGGGGCTGTACGAGGCATCGGCACAGGGGTTCACGGACCGGGCGATGGCGGCGGGTGTAGGCACGGCCACCAGGGAGCGATTGGGTTTCGGGTGCCTGTTCGGGGACTTCAACCTGGACGGGCACCTGGACATACTGGCGGCCAACGGGCACATCGACGATACGGTACGGGCGATGGGGCGAGGCGCGACGCATGCGCAGGTGCCCAATCTGCTGCTGAACGACGGACGGGGAAGGTTCCGGGATGCGGCGGGGGGGGCGGGGGCCGGGTTTGCGGCGCCGAAGATCGGGCGGGGTATCGCGGTGGGAGACTTCGACAGGGACGGCGACTTGGATGTTCTGATGACGACGAACGGCGGGCAGGCGTATTTGTACCGGTGCGACCTTTCGAACGGGCACCGGTCGATCCGGCTGCGGCTGGAGGGACGGAAGTCGAACCGGGATGCGATTGGAGCGGTGGTACAGCTATTCGACGCGTCGGGAATGCAGATGCAGATGGTGAAGAGCGGGTCCAGCTACCTGTCGGCTAGCGACAAGAGCCTGACATTCGGGATGGGGCGGCGGGAGCGTGCCGGCCGCGTGGTGGTTTACTGGCCGAGCGGGGAGACGAGTGAGTATCGAAACCTGGCGGCGGGGCGGAGCTACGTCTGCGTGGAGGGGGAGGCGATTCGAGAACTATCCGGGGCGAGGTGAGCGGCCAGTTGGGGGAGGCCTCCGGTGGCGTGTTTTAGCGCGGTAAGAGAAGCGGGGTCAAGGGCGCGTCCGGCGTCGGCGTCCATGATGGCGAAGACTTTTTCGAGGGGAAGAGCGTCGCGGTAGGGACGGCGGGCGGCGAGGGCATCAAAGACGTCGGCAACGGCGAGGATTCGCGCGGGGCGGGAGAGTTGCGAGGCGTCATAGCCGCGGAAATAACCCTTGCCATCGAGGCGCTCATGATGGCATGCGGCGATTTCGCTCAGTTCGGCGAAGCCGGGGATGCGGCGAAGGATTTCGAAGGAGTAGAAGGGGTGCTGCCTGACGACATGCCATTCCGCTTCATCAAGCTTGCCGGGTTTTTCGAGGATGGTGTTGGGGACGCTTAGCTTGCCGATGTCGTGCAGGAGGGCGGCGCGGCGGAGGGTGACTACTTCGCTCTCCGAGAGGGCGAGGGTGCGGGCGATTTTGACTGCGGCATCGGCGACGCCATTCGAGTGGCGGTAAGTGAACGGCGATTTGGCGTCGACGACTTCGGCGAGGGCCTGGCAGATGGCGTCCATGCGGGCAGAGGAGAGTTGCAGGCGGAACTCGACGGGTTCCAGATCCCGAACATCTTCGAGGAGGGTGGGTGAGTCGAGGCCGGACCAGAGGAAACCGCGCCGGGCGAGCGAGGCGGCGGCGCGGACCAGAAGCGGGTCAAACCAGCGGCCGGAGCGGTGGCGGGCCACTTCAATGGCACGGTCCGGACCGGCCTGGCGCCAGAAGACCTCGAGGGTCTGAGCGAGGAGCGCGATGCGGGAGTAGAGCGGGATGGCATCGCCCCGGAGGTGGTGCGGATAACCGGCGCCATTCCACTGTTCATCGAGCGAGTAGATACCGTCGGCGACGCGTTGGGAGAATCCCATCTGCAGCGCGACGCTGGCGCCGCGCTCGCAGCGTATTTTGACGAGGGTCTGGGAGTCCGCGGGACGGTGGCGGGCTACACGCGCCAAGGTGCGGATGCGCTCAAAAAACGGCTTGCCGGTAGCGACATGGCCGAGAGCGTATTGGAGGCTATCCCAGCCGATGCGGGTCCAATCGGTGGTTTTGACATCGGCCTTGGCGCGGACTTCATCGGCGGCGATGATGTGGAACATCCGGGAGGCATTGCTGCTGCAGCCGGCGTCCTTGATGAGCAGTGTGTAGTAGAGTTCGGCGCGCCGGTCCACCTCCATGCCAACTTCGGCGGCGATGCGCATCCCGAGGATACAGGCACGAGCGGAATGGCCCATGGGCTGGCCCTCGGTGAGGTCGAGCGCATAGGAAAGCGCCGCGACGAGTTCAGAGACCTTAATCTGCTCCATACACCCTGCCGGACTTATCGGCAGATTCAGGAATCGCAATAGTCCCCAGGGGCGGCCGCCACACTGCGCCGAATGGCGGCCGGCCTGATTGGGAGAGCAACCACCGACAGGTCAACTACTGGTGGTTCGGAGAGTGGATGCAACAGGGATGGATTCCGTGACAGAGAATCGTAATTTTTTTACGCTGGCAGTGGCTGGACGTCTGAGACGGTGCGCTGCCAGGATTCGATCTCGCGGCGGAGGCGGCGGACGGTGGGGGCGGAGGAGTTCCGGTAGTACTGATTTTGCATTTCGAGAGGGTCTTCGTGGCGATGGAACAGGAGGCTGGAATCGGTGTCGTAGAGGCCGAGTTTCCAGCCGTCTGGGGAGACGACGGCGCGGGCATTGGGGCCGGATTTCGGGGTGTGCCACTCGATGAAGACGTGGTGGTTGCGGCGTTTGCCGCCGTTGACGTAGGCGAGGAGATCCTCGCCGGGGAGTTCGTTGGGACGGGGCTTTCGTCCCATAAGCTCCAGTAAGGTTGGAACGAGATCGATATGGCTGACCGGGTTGGGGACGGGGATCTGACGGGTCTGGCGGAAGGGGATGTGCATAAGGAGGGGGACGCGGACGGACTCCTCATAGAGGACGCCCTTGCCGTAGAGGGAGTGGCTGCCCATCTGTTCGCCGTGGTCGCTGGTGAAGACGATGATGGTATTTTCCGCCTGGCCGGAGAGTTCGAGGGAGTGGAAAATCTGGCCGATGGCGAGATCGACCTGGGCGCAGAGGCCGGCGTAGTTGCGATTGAGGCGCTGCCAGCCATCGCGGGTTTTCAGGTCCTGGCCCTCGATGCCGCGAGTCAACTGCTCGGCGCGGAGGCGCTGGTAGTGGGCGGGTTCGCGGTCGACGGCGGTGCCGGGATAATTGGCGGGAACAGGAGCTTCTTCGGGGGAGTGCAGATCATTGAGCGGACCGTAGAAGGGCATGTGGGGCTCAAGGAAGTTGACGTAGAGCATCCAGGGCTGGGCACGGTTCTCGAGGATGAAGCGGGAGCTTTCGGCGGCGAGGAAGGCGGGCTTGCAGTGGTCGACGCGGCGGTGGACGGCGAAGCCGCGGGAGAAGGTTCCCTGGCGGGTGTCGGGTTTGTAGCCGTGGCCTTCGAGGAAGCGGTGGTAGCTGCTGCGCTTGTCGCCGGGCTTGTCGGAAGAGAAGTAGGCCGCGTAGCCATCCTCGATGCTGATCCACTCCTGAAAGCCGTGCTGCGCGAAGACCTCGTCGCCGAGGTGCCACTTGCCGAAGTAGCCGGTGCGGTAGGAGGGATCGTTGAGGAGTTCGGGCATGGTACGGGCGTCACGGGGAAGCGGGATGTTATTGGTGACGCAACCGGTGGTGTGCGGCCATTGGCCGGTCATCACGGAGGAGCGGGCGGGGGTGCAGACGGGCTGGGTGTCGTAGCAGCGGTCAAAGACAATACTGCGGGCGGCGAGGGAGTTGAGGGCGGGAACGCGGAAGCGGAGGTTGCCGTAGGCGGCGAGGGTGTCGGCGCGCTGTTCGTCGGTCCAGAGGAAGAGGAGGTTGGGCTTGTCGCCGGGGCGGCGGGCGGAGGCGCCGCGTAGGACGGCGGGGGCGGCGGCGAGGCTGGCGAGGGCGCTGCGTCGGGTCATCGGCATGAGGACTTTAGATGTTATCGCGAACGTGTTTTTGCGGGGATGCGGATGAAATGATCGGTGAAGGAGAGGTAGGGAGCGGGAGAGGATTTTGGCATATGGCAGGGGAGGCAGTCCCGGGTTTCTCGGGCGTGGGCGGACTGGTGGCACTGGGCGCACTGGCGGCGGTAGAAAGCGGGGTCGTCGCGGACGGCGTTGCGGTGTGCGGGGTGGCAACCGGCGCAGGCGGCGCCGCCCTGCTGGTAGCAGCGGCTCATGACGAGGCGGAGCGGTTGGAAGCGGATGTTGAGCGGATCATCGGCCTTGCCGGGCGGGGTGAGGCGATGACATTCGGCACAGAGGCGGACCTGATCGGCCGCCTTCATGCGGCCGGGATGGGCGACGGGGCCGAGCGAGGAGGCATGGGTAGCGGCGCCGGCGTGGCAGCGTTCGCAGCCGACGCCGGCTTCGGTGATGCGGCGTTCGAGCCGGCCGTGGCAGCCGAGACAGGCGCGGGCGGTCGCCTCCGGTTGCGGGACGCCGAGGGCGGCGGCGGCAGAACGGGAAGGGCCGGGGCGGTGGCCGAGGGTCAAGCCAAACCGGCCGGGCTTGGTATAGAAGCTGATGCGATGTTCGAGGAGCGATCCGTTTGAGGAGAGGAGCGGGGTGACGCCCTGGTCGCCGGCGCCGAGGACCCAGGCGATGACGCCGGTGGCGGTTTCGGCTCCGCGGGCCGCGCGAACGAGGAGACCGTTGCCGTCGGCGGTGTAGTGGAGGAAGAAGCCGTCGCGGGCTTCGGCGATGGGGCGATCGGGGAGGGCGCGGGCGAATTCGGTTTGGGCAACAGGCCTGAGGGTGCGGGAGTGGTTGGAGGCGGCGTGGGAGGCGGATTCAGAAGGGTGACAGGGGGCACAGGTCTGCTGCGCGTGAAGAGCGAGGCCGAGGGCGGCCGGAATCACGAGCCTTAACATATAATTCCTGGCATGTGGTTCGTCGCGGTACTGGCTTTATGGGCGCAATCGCCTGGGGCCGAGATTCGCGCCATCGAGCAGCTTATCGCAGCCGGGAAACACGGGGAGGCGCTGGCGGCGCTGGAGCGGGAGCCGGATTCGTTTGCGCGGCGGTTGATGGAATCGAAAGCCTACGACGGTGCGGGGGACGCGGCGCGGGCGGTGGAGCGGGCGGAGGCGGCGCTGGCGTTGGACCCGCGCTCGGAAGCGGCGCATCTGCAACTGGGGCAGATTTTTCTCAGCCGCAACACGCCGCAGGCGGCGCTGGAGGTGTTCAGCGAGGCGCTAGCGATTCATCCGGAATCGTTTCTGCTGCGGGCAGGGCGGGGGCTGGCATTGAAGGATCTGGTGCTGTATGAGGAAGCGGAGAAGGAGTTGAAGGCGTGCCTGGCGGCGAAGCCGGGATTTCCAGTGTGCTTTGACGGGCTGGCGACGGTGTACCTGCACGGGAAGCAGTACGGGGAACTGGCGGCGGCGGCCGGGGTACAGCAAACTATCAATCCAGGGGATTATCGCGGATACTATTTTGCCGCGGTGGCGCGAAATGCAACGGGCTCGCCCCGGGAGGGGACAGAGAAACTGCTGGGTGCGGCGCTGATGCGGAATCCGAACTTCGCGGCGGCGCATGCGCTGCTAGGGCGGCTGCAATTGGAGCGGGGGAATGTGGCGGCGGCGATCGAGCTTCTGGAGAAGGCGGTACGACTGCGGGCGCACTATCCGCCGGCGCTGCTGAATCTGGCGCAGGCCTACCGGCGGGCGGGCCGGGAAGCGGATGCGGAGAGGGCGTACGCGGCGTTGCGGGAGGCGAATGAGCGGGAGCGCCAGGGGCACCCGACGCTGATCTACCGGCGGGGCGGGCGGGCAGCGGAAAAGAATTAACGAATCCCCCTAACCGGTTAGGATTGGGCTGTGATATGCTCCCGCCCATGTCGCGCCACAGATCTTTACTCCTCACTCTGTTTGTGATGACCGCAGCTCTCTACGGTCAGGGAAATACCGGCAGTTTCGTTGGCACCGTAATCGACCCCTCCAGCGCCGTGGTCGCGGGCGCAAAGGTCACGGTTTCCAACGTCCGAACCGGCGTAAAAACCGAAGGAACCACCGATGCGCAGGGAAACTATGTATTCAACTTCCTGTCTCCCGGGACGTACCGGATTGAGACGGAGGTGGCCGGGTTCAAGAAGTTCGTCCGGGACGGCGTCAACCTGGAGACGGGGCGGCAGCTTCGAATCGATGTAAATCTCGAGACCGGGGCGGTGACGGAGACGGTAAATATCACGGCAACAACGCCGTTATTAGAGACGGAAACCGGGACACTTTCCGGCACGATTGAGAACCGGCAGGTGATCAGCCTACCGACGCTGGGGCGGAATCCGCAGGACTTCCGGCTGCTGGTGCCGGGAGTGGTGCAGAACCGGGATGGGAACTCGATTACGCAGGGCGGGTTGGTGCGAAAGGACCCGTACTATATCGACGGCGCGCATTCGTCGAATCACGTATGGTCGGGCAATCCGGTGAATCCGAACCCGGACGTGATCCAGGAGTTCAAGATTGTGACGAACTCGTTTTCGGCGGAGTTCGGCGAGACGTCGGGGTCGGTGATGCAGTCGACGACGAAGTCGGGGACGAACGAGATCCATGGATCGCTGTTTGAGTTTCTGCGCAACGATAAGTTGAACGCGGGGAACTACTATACGCACACGCGACCGATCCTGCGGCTGAATCAGTATGGCGGCACACTGGGCGGGCCGATCAAGAAGAACAAGACCTTCTACTTCGGCGACATTCAGGTGACGAGCCAGCGAGGGACCTCGGCGTTCAACAATCTGACGGTACCGACGCAGCCGTTCCGGGAGGGAGACTTTTCGTCGCTGACGAACGCAGCCGGAGTGCCGATCGCGATCTTTGATCCGGCAACGGCAACCGGCACCAACAACCAGCGCACGGCATTTCCCGGCAACATTGTTCCGGCGAGCCGTATATCGCCGGCGGCGCGGAACGTGCAGGCGCTGTATCCGCTGCCGCAGGTGAACACGAACTTCGCGAATTACACGAACTTCGGGGCGGTGAAGAACGACAACATTGAATACGACGCGAAGGTGGACCACAACTTCTCGGACTCCGACAAATTCTTCACACGCTACTCGGGGAGGAAGACGGATTCGACGCCAGCAACGGCGTTTCCCGACCCGAAGGCCGGAGGACGCAACCCTGGCCAACTGGGTTTCGGCGCGACGAAGAATCACAGCCGGCAGGTGGTAACAAACTACGTCCGCATCTTTTCGCCGCGCGTGACGAACGACCTGCACCTGGGCTGGTTCCAGACGTATCCGAAGCGCACGGTGGCGGGATACGGAGAGGTATCGACGAACTCGCTGGGCATCGTGGGATTGCCGAACGGGGATGACAAACTGGGCACGCCGGACTTTCAGTTCACCAACTATGCACCGCTGGGATCGTCGGGCGATACGCTGTTTTTCGAGTTGCAGGATTCGAAGTCGCTGGTGAATGTGACGTCGTGGGTGAAGGACCGCCACACGATCAAGTTCGGCGGGGAGGCGCGGCTGATTCGAACGGACAATCTGCAGCCGAACCCCGGGACGACACGCTGGGACTTTCAGCCGATCTACACGAACCAGATCGGTGTGGCCAACACGGGCTGGGACTATGCGAGTTTCCTGCTGGGCATGCCGCGGAATTTTGCGTATCGCATCTTTCCGGGGTTCTTCCAGTCCCGCACGTCCGTGTATGCACTGTTCGTGCAGGATGACTTCCGCGTGAACCGGAAGCTGACGATCAACCTGGGACTGCGCTGGGACGCGCCGCTGTGGTACCGCGAAGCGCGGGACCGCTCCGGCGTGTTTGACCTGGAGCGAGGGCAGTATCAGCAGTTTGGACAGAACGGGTTCCGCCGGACGCCGTGGCCGAATGACCTGAACAACTTCGGGCCGCGCTTCGGATTCGCCTATAACGCGACGGAGAAGACGGTGATCCGCGGCGGGTTCGGGCTATTTAACGTGGGCACGATGTCGAGCGGCGCATTCGGATTCATGTTATCGGCTCCGATCTTCGCCGACGCCGATGAGGGCCGATACAACACGATCGACCAGATTACGCCGCGGACAACGCTTGACCGTATTCCATACACGCCTGCTGACAAGCTGGGCCGGAACTCACTTTCGGTAACGGTGTTCCCGGACGACAATCCGACGTCGTACTTCTCGCAGTGGAACCTGAACGTGCAGCGGCAGATCGGCGGGTTCATGTTCGAGATGGGCTACGCGGGGAGCAAGGGGTCCCACCTGCACTACGGCTCCTACAATCTGAATGCGATTCCGGTGGATCTGGCACCGGAGGCTCGGGGACGGCGGATTGCGCCGTTCGTCCGTTATCCGCAGTATCCGAACGGGGTGACGTCGGCAAGCTGGATCGGGTCTTCGAGCTACCACTCGCTGCAGTTGAAATCGGAGCGGCGATTCTCCCGCGGGCTGAGCTACCTGGCTTCGTTCACATTCTCCAAGCTGATCAACACAGGTGAAAACGGCTACCGGGATCCGCTGAACAACCGCGACCTGGACCGCGGCATCAGCCTGGACAGTTCCCCGTACCGCTTCACGTTCGCGCCGGTGTATGAGTTGCCATTCGGACGTGGGCGGCAGTTCGACATCCGGAACCGGGCGCTGGACGCGATTGTGGGCGGATGGGAGATGACGGCGATCACGACGATCCAGGCCGGGTTCCCGATCAATCCGGGCAACAGCATCGACACGTGTGTTTGCGGGTCGGCGGTCTATCCGAACGTCAACGGAGACCCCAACCTGCCCAAGGGTGACCGAACGGTGAACCGGTGGTTCAACACGGCGGCGTTCTCCTCGCCGGCGCAGTGGACAATCGGCAATGCCGGACGTGGACTTGTGTGGGGACCGGGACTGAAGAACCTGGACTTCACGGTGAGCAAGTTCCGGACCGAGGCCTACAACATCACCAACACTCCGTACTTCGCCAACCCGAACGTAACGTTTGGAGCGGGGACGTTCGGCCGCATCACGGGCGTGTCGAACTCGGCACGCCAGATGCAGATGGCGTTGAAGCTCTACTTCTGACGGCGATTCCCTGCCCCTCGATCAGCCGCCCGCGCCACGGCGCGCCGGGCGGCTTTTCGTTGCGCGGTAGCGGGCAATGGAGGCGACGAGATCGACGGGCACCGGAAGGGAGTAGGAGAACCGGATGGTGCCCTTGTCGACATCGTAGGTTGCAAGGGGCAGGCGGAAGTGATCGACGACGGAAGCGTCAGCGGGATAAAGGGCGTAGTGGCGCTGCCAGGCGGCGAAGTAGACGAGGACCCGGCCGCGATGCTTGAAGGCGGGCATGTTGTAGGAGATGGCCTCGACTGCCTCGGGCACGGCCGCGGCGATGGCCTCGCGTACCTGCTGCAAGGCGGCGCGCGCCTCCGCTGGCAGTGTGGCCAGATAGGCATCGATGGAGGTCCGCTTCGTCTTGTCCATATGGCGGACCTCACTATAGCGCAGGGCCGCCGTACACTGGAGGTCGGGCTTATGCGCTCGATTTTCCATATCGACATGGACGCGTTTTTCGTCTCCGTTGAGGAGCTGTATGACCCATCGCTGAAGGGCAAGCCTGTGGTGGTGGGAGGAAAGGGGGACGAGCGGGGGGTGGTGTCGGCGGCGTCCTACGCGGCACGGAAGTTTGGGGTGCATTCGGCGATGCCGTTGCGGACGGCGGCGGCGCTGTGTCCAAAGGCGATCTTCATCGACGGCCACCGGGACCGCTACGAGAAGCATTCGCGGCAGGTGCGGGAGGTGCTGCAGCAGTTTTCGCCGAAGGTGGAGATGGCGTCGATCGATGAGGCGTACCTGGACATGACAGGGACGGAACGGCTGCACGGGCCACCGATGGCGGCGGCGCACAAGCTGCATGAGGCGATTAAGGCGGCGACGCAGTTGAACAACTCAATCGGCGCATCGACAGCGCGGCTCGTATCGAAGGTTGCCTCCGATCAAGCGAAGCCGAACGGCGTGCTGTGGATTCCGCCCGGCGCGGAGGCCGCGTTCCTGGCGCCGCTGGAGATCCGGCGGATTCCGGGAGTGGGAAAGGTGGCGGAACGGAATCTGCACGATCTGGGGATTTACAAGGTCGGCGACCTGGCACGGCTGGAGGATCGGTTTCTGTTGGAGCGATTCGGCAAGCTGGGGCTGGTACTGGCGGGAAAGGCGAAGGGATTCGACGCGGGATCGTGGTTTGAGAAGGAACTGGCGGAGGACGAGGCGCTGAAGTCCATCTCCCACGAACACACCTTCGGCGAGGACACGGCAGAGCTATCGACGCTGGAGGCAACACTGGCGCACATGAGCGAAAAGGTGGGCAGGAGGCTGCGGGAGCATGGGCTTCACGCGCGGACGGTGCAGCTCAAGTTCCGGTATACGGACTTCTCGACGTTCACGCGGGCGCAGTCGCTGGACCATGCGACGCAGCTCGACACAGAGATCTACCAGACGGCGCGGGAGTTGTTCCGGCGGCATTGGGAGAGGGGACGACCGATTCGGCTGATCGGGGTGCATACGTCCGGGTTCGCCGGGAGCGAGGGGCAACTGGACCTGCTCGACGGGGAGCGCAACGAGAAGCTGAAGCGGGTGTTGACGGCAGCGGACACGCTGCGGGACAAGTTCGGCGAGACGACGGTGAACCTGGCGGGGGCGTTGCGGGGGCGATTCCGGGAGCGCGTGCATGACGCTCTGGAACATAAGCCGGAGGAGAACGGGCGGAAGTGAAGCATCGACTCTATGTGCTGACGGCGGCGCTGCTGTTTTCCACCGGCGGAGCCGCCATCAAGGCAACAACGTTGACGAGTTGGCAGGTGGCATGTCTGCGGTCGCTGATTGCGGCGACGGTGCTGCTGGTGCTGCTCCCGGAGGCAAGGCAGTTGCGGAGCGGGCGGGTCTGGCTGGCATCGGGGGCGTACGCATCAACGCTGGTGCTCTATGTGCTGGCGAACAAACTGACGACGGCGGCCAACGCAATTTTCCTGCAGGCGACGGCGCCGTTTTATTTGCTGGCGATCGGGCCGGTGTTGTTGAAGGAGCCGAATGCGCGGCGGGATTACCTGTTGGGTGGCGTGATGGCGGTGGGGATGGCGTTGTTCTTCCTGGACTCATCCGGGGCCTCGGCGCTGGCGCCGAACCCGGCGCTGGGCAACGCACTGGCAGCAGCGACGGGCCTGACGTGGGCGTTGACGGTGACGGCGTTGCGAGGTCTGTCAAAAGAGGAAGGCGCCAGTTCCCTGCCCGTTGTGAGCGCGGGCAACCTAGTGGCGTTCGCGGTATCGCTGCCATTCGCCTGGCCGATGGCGGATGTGGGCACGGCGGATTGGACGCGGCTGCTTTATCTGGGGATATTCCAGATCGGGCTGGCCTATTACTGCATGACGCGAGGGGTGAAGCATGTGCCGGCGTTTGAAGCGTCGGTGCTGATTCTACTGGAGCCCGCGATGAACCCGGTGTGGACGTATCTGCTGCACGGGGAGAAGCCGGGTGCGCTGTCTCTTGCCGGGGGCGTGGTGATCATGGCGGCAACGGTGGGCCATACGCTGACGGCGCCTAAGGAAGGGCGTCCAGAAACGCCCGCACCTCGTCGGGACTGATGTAGAAATGGGGCGAGACGCGCAGCCAACCGGCACGCGGGGCGGTGAGGAATCCCTTGTCCTTCATATCGCGGTGGATGAGGCGGCAATCGAGGCCGGCCTTGCGCATGGAAACGATGCCGGCGCCGGTGGCGGGAGTGCGGGGGGCGAGGAGTTCGTAGCCTTTGGAGAGGGCGCCCTCGGCCAGTTGGTCACCGAGAGACTGGACGGCGCGGCCGATATTCTCGATGCCAATCTCGTTGAGATAGCGGAACGCGGCCTCCAGTCCGAAGCAGCCAATGGTATTGAGGGTGCCGGGTTCGAAGCGACCGGCGTCGGAGCGGAGCGTCATGTCACGGCTGGCGTAATCGGCATGGGTGGCGGCGTTGGTCCAGCCGAACTCGACGGGGTCGATGGAATCCTGACGGTCGCGCTGGATGTAGAGAACGCCGCAGCCCTCGGGGCCGGTGAGCCATTTGTGGCCGTCGGCGGCGGCGGCATGGATACGGGCTTTGCGGACATCGAGAGGGAAGGCGCCGAGGCCCTGGATGGCATCGACGAAGAAGAAGACGCCGTGCCGGTGGCAGATTTCACCAATGGCTTCGAGGTCGCAGCGGTAGCCGCTGAGGAACTGGACGAAGGAGATGGCCAGGAGGCGGGCGCCCTTTGCGGCGCGGTCGATCTCCTCGGGCGGGGCGTCGGGGCGGAGCCAGGTGATGGAGACGCCGCGGCTGGCGAGGCGGATCCAGGGGTACTGGTTGGCGGGAAACTCGTCGTGGAAGGCGACGATGCGGTCACCGGGTCGCCAATCGAGCCCGAGAGCGATGGTGGCGATGCCTTCGGAGGTATTCTTGACGATGGCGATTTCGCCGCGGTCTGCATTCATGATGCGGGCCGCTTCGACGCGGAGCCCCTCATAGCAGGCCATCCATTTGTCATAGTGCAGCGAGCCGTATTGTTCAGCGTCGGTGGCGAGCCAGTGCATGGCTTCCGCTGCCGGGCGGCAGACCGGCGAGACGGCGGCGTGATTGAGATAAACGAGGTTGGCGGTGACGGGAAACTGGTCCCGGTGACGCTCCCACAAAGATTTTCCAGCGGTTTCGAAACCCATCGTCATCTCTATGCGTAACATGAAGTGAGCCTTCCGGGCGACACTGTGCCCTTTCCGGTAGGACTATAATTGAGGGCAGCTTGTAAAAGGAGTGCCATGAACCGACTGCTCCAGTTCCCGCTTACGGCCGCCGCCGCTGTTGCGCTGTTCGTATCCCCGGTCTTTGCCGACGACAAGACCGAGACCAAAGACGAAGAAGCCAAGACGGCGGAAAAGAAGAACAAGAAGAAGAAGCCTGTCAAGAAGGACGTAGACGCGATCGGGGAGCGGGACGTCGGCAAGGGCACGAACTTCTACTCGATTGAGAAGGAGATCGCGCTGGGCAAGGGGCTGGCGCAGGAGATTGAACGGTCGGCGAAGATTGTCGATGACCCGGTGATTGCCGAGTATGTGAACCGCGTGGGGCAGAACCTGGTGCGGAATTCGGATACGAAGGTGCCGGTGACGATCAAGGTGATCGACAGCGAAGAGGTGAACGCTTTCGCGCTGCCGGGCGGCTTTTTCTTCGTGAATTCGGGATTGATTTTGAAGGCCGAGAGCGAGGCCGAACTGGCCGGGGTGATGGCGCATGAGATTGCGCACATTGCGGCGCGGCACGGCACGCGGCAGGCCACGCGCGGCCAGATCGCCAATATCGCCAGCATTCCGCTGATCTTCATGGGCGGCTGGGCCGGGTATGGCATCCGGCAGGGCGCGAGCGTGCTGATTCCGATGGGTTTTCTGGCATTCTCCCGCGGGTTCGAGCGGGAGGCGGATCTGCTGGGACTGCAGTATCTTTACAAGGCCGGTTACGACCAGACTTCGTTCGTGGACTTCTTTGAAAAGCTGCAGTCGCTGGAGAAGCGGAAGCCGGGTACGCTGGCGAAGGTGTTCGCCTCGCACCCGATGACGGACGACCGTATCGAGACGGCACAGAAGAATATTCAGGAACTGTTGGAGGCGAAGCCGGAGTATGTGGTGACGACCTCGGAGTTTCTGGAGGTGAAGGGCCGGCTGGCCTCGCTGCTGAATCGGCGCAAGGGCGAGGAGCCGGACGCCAACCGTCCGCGGCTGCGGCGTGCGCCGGGTTCGACGACCGGACCGGTGGATGCCGATGAAGATGGGAATAAGCCCAAGGAAGATGAGGATGAGCGTCCAAAGCTGAAGAAGCGACCGAACGCCGCCCCCGAGAACTGACGTCGAAAGTTTTTACGAGAGGACGAGGGCCACGGCGGTTGCCGTGGCCCTTATAATTTGACTATGCGCCGATCTGTGTTTCTGAAGTGTCTTGCCGGCTCCGCGTTGTACGCCCAGCAGGAACCGGCCCCGATTAATGTGTCGACGACGGAAGTGGTGGTGCCGGTGACCGTCACCGACGCCAAGGGGAAGTTCGTTGCCGATTTGAAAGAGGAAGATTTCAAGATCTACGACGAAGGGAAACTGCAGAAGATCACCTACTTCAGCCGCGAGCGCAATCAGCCCGTGGTGGTGGGGTTCCTGCTGGACCTTTCCAACGCTAGCCGGCTGCACTGGAAGAACTATCAGGAATCGGCGATTGAGTTGGCGCTGGCGCTGCTGCCGGACGATGACAAGCGATTCTCCGGCTATCTGATCACCTATGGCAATGACGCGGAACTGGCGGTGAACACCACGCAGGATTCGGCCAAGATCACCGAAAAGATCAGCAAGCTGAAGCCGGGCGGCGGGGCAGCGCTGTTTGACGCGATCTACACTGCGTGCACGTCGCGCAGCCTGGTAAAAGGGGAACCGCTGGAACCACGGCGCGTGATCGTGGTGATCGGCGACGGGCACGACAACGCCAGCAAGAAGACGCTGGAGGAGGTACTGGAAATCGCCCAGCGGAACCTGGTAACGATCTACGGCGTTTCGACGGTGGCCTTCGGGTTCAACACGCCGGGCGAGAAGAACCTGATCCGGCTGGCCGAAGACACAGGCGGCCGCGTGGAGTACCCGCTGCAGGGCCTATACAAGGACGTGTCGGGCTATCTTTCGACGCCTTCGGACGAGGGGAACTATGCGTTGAAGGTGGGGACGGGCGGCTACGCGTCTGAGATTGCCAAGGGCATGTTCCGGGCAGTGGCGAACACGGCGGGCGAAATCACGACACAGTACATCATCCGCTACCAGCCCGACAACGCGGACCAGAGCAAGCTATTCCGAAACATCAGCGTTTCGGTGCAGTTGCCGAACGTCACGGTGCGGGCGCGGAAAGGTTACTATCCGTATTCGCCCGAGGTCAAGCCGAAATAGAATTGGTCGATAAGGACCGTAAGCTGCAATGGCAATGACTCTCCAGATCCGGCCGATGGAGTATCTCATCCTGGAGGTATGCCTGCCCGGGGGCCGGGCGGAGAATGCGGGCGTGATCCTGCTAGACCGGGAGGCGGATCAGTTGTACGTAAAGGCGCGGCGCGACTGGGATTCGTTCGCCTCCGAGGAGGCGGATGTGCTGTCGGAGGTAGAAGAACTAATCGAGTCGATGGCCCGGGACCTGGGCGCGGCAGAGACGCTGCGGGTGATTGAAGATACATTTTCCGGCGTGGTGCGGGCGACAGACCGGCAGACGACGATGGCGGCCGATCCGGAGGCGCGGTTGCGGCGGCTGTACCGAGAGAACGTCAACAGCAGCGGGGCGGTGCCGGTGGTGCGGCTGAGCGCGGCGGCCGGGGGTCTGAGCGAAGAGCAGTTGCCAGGAGAACTGGTAGGGAGCGTGGACCCGCCGCCGGGCGTTCGTCTTTCGCCAGGGATGTTCGTGGCGCGCGTGGTGGGGCGCTCGATGGAGCCGCTGATTCCGGACGGGAGCCTGTGCCTGTTCCGGCAGCATGGAGGCGGAAGCCGGAACGGGCAGAAGTTGTTGATCCAAAAGCTGGGATCGAGCGACGAGACGGCGCAGTTTACGGTGAAGGTTTATCGGAGTGAGAAGCGAGTGAGCGAGGATGGATCGTGGGAGCACCAGACGATCCGGATGATTCCGCTGAATCCGGAGTTTGAGGAGTGGAACCTGACGCCGGAAGAGTTCCGCGTGATCGGTGAGTTTGTGGCCGTGCTGCCAGCCGAAGAGTAGGCATGGACGGGTTGGAACAGGCGCGCGGCCTGGCGCGGGAGGCGCGGCGAATTGCTGTGCTGACAGGCGCGGGCATCTCGGCAGAAAGCGGCATCCCGACGTTTCGCGGAGATGGTGGGTTATGGCGCAACTTCCGGCCGGAGCAACTGGCAACACCGGAGGCCTTCGTACGAGACCCGCGGCTGGTATGGGAGTGGTACTACTGGCGACGGGCGGTGATTGCGGCGGCGGCTCCCAATGCGGGCCATGCGGCGCTGGCGGAGTGGGAACGGCGGAGCGGGGGATTTTCGCTCATCACGCAAAATGTGGACGGGCTGCATGACCGGGCGGGATCGAAGCGCATCCGGAAGTTGCATGGGGACATCTGGATTTCGCGGTGCACGACATGCACGTACCAGTTTCTGGACCGGAAGACGGCCGGGGAGGGAGTGCCCGAGTGTCCGGAGTGCGGGGCGGAGCTACGGCCGGGTGTAGTGTGGTTCGGCGAGGCGCTGCCGCCGCTGGTGTGGGACGACGCGCAGCGGGCGGTTCACGATGCGGACCTGTTGGTAGTAGCAGGTACGTCGGCACAGGTCTATCCGGCGGCGGGGCTGATCGACGTGGCCCGGTCGGCCGGGGCGGCGACGATGGAGATCAATCTGGAGGCTACGCCGTATTCTGGCCGTGTCGACATCTCCATTCGCGGTGCCTGCGGGGCGGTGCTGCCGGAGCTGGTGGGAAAATAGCGGGTTCGTTCTGTTACTTTTCCTGTGCCAATCGCATCTCACCGGAGAGATGTTGTCCCTAACCCTCCTCCTTGCCGCGGCGAACCCGTTAATGATTCTGGAGAGCGAAGTACCGGCGAAGCCGATTCCATTCGATGCAATCCGACCGGAGCATGTGGGCCCGGGAATCGAGTTTCATCTCGCGGAGGCGAAGAAACGACTGGCGGCATGGAAGGCGCAGACAGCGCCGTCGACGTTTCAGAACACAGTGGTGGCGTATCACGCCATTGACCGGGACCTGGCGTTTGCGATGAACATTGTGCGGACGATCGATGGGACAGCGACGACACCCGCGTTCCAGAAGGCCTCGGCCGCGGCGGTGCCGCCGGCGATGGCGTTCCGGCAGTCGCTGTTCATGGATCCGGAGGCGGCGGCGCGGATCAACGAGTTTGCCGGATCGGCGGCAGGCAAGGCGTTGACGGGGGCCGATCAGCGACTACTGCGGGTGACACTGGATACCTTCCGGCGGGGCGGGGCAAATCTGCCGGAAGAGAAACGGACGCGGCTGAATGAGATCAACCGGGAGTTGCAGCTACTGTCGCTGCAGTTCGGCGCGAACCTGAACAAGGCGACGGCGGCTTGGGAGTTGTATCTGACGGACGAGGCGGAATTGAGCGGGTTGCCGGCATGGCTGAAGGAGTCGGCCCGGGCGGACGCCGCCAAGCGTGGGAAAACGGGGTGGCGGATTTCGCTGCAGGCGCCGGTGACGTCGGCGATTCTCTCGCAATCGAGCAACGCGAAGCTGCGGCAGACGGTCTCGACGGCGATCGCAACGCTGGCAAGCGACGTGAACACGCCGGTGGCGAACCGGCAGATTGCGCTGCGGGCGGAGAAGGCGAAGCTGCTCGGTTATACGAGCTTTGCCGACTATCAGACGGAGGACCGGATGGCGAAGTCCGGCGACGGGGTGCTGCGCTTCCTCGGCCAATTGGAGAAGGGCGCGCGGCCGGCAGCGGCGCGGGATCATGAAGAGTTGCAGCGATTTCGGAGGGAGTTGGAGGGGCCGGACGCGCCGGCGCTGAAGCCGTGGGATACGACCTACTACGCGAACCGGCTTTCGAAGAAGGTGAATGGGATTGAAGAGGAGTCCGTGCGGCCGTACTTCCCGATGCCGCGGGTGCTGGACGGGCTGTTCTCGTTCGTGAAGCGGCTTTACGGCATTGAGTTCACGCAGGTGGAGAACCCGCATGTGCTGGACCCGGCGGTGACCTATTACCGGGTGACGGAGAACGGGCAGACCATCGCGTGGATGTACATGGACCTGTTTCCGCGGGAGAACAAGCGGGCCGGTGCGTGGCAGAACTCGATGATTACGGGCTATCCGGGCCGGCCGCACGTGGGCGGCATCTTTGCAAACCTGACGCCGCCGGCGCCGGGGCGGCCGGCGCTGTTGACCCACCGGCAGGTACAGACGCTGTTTCATGAGATGGGGCACTATCTGCATATGGCGCTGAGCCGGGTGCCGCATCCGTCGATCGGCGGGACGAACGTGGCGTGGGATTTTGTGGAGCTGCCATCGCAGTTGATGGAAAATTTCCTCTACGAGAAGGAGATCCTCAACGAGATTTCCGGCCACTATGAGACGGGTGAGAAACTGCCGGAGGCGCTTTACGAGGGGCTGCGCCGGGCACGCACGTTCCGCGGGGGAACGACGCTGCTGGCGCGGACGGGGCAGAGCACGATGGACCTGCTGCTGCACTCCGAATACAAGCCGGATGATGCGCCGGGCGGGCTGCGGGTTTACGCGCGGCGGATCATGGAACGTTACCTGGCGGTGAAGCCGTTGGAGGAGGCAAATCCGGTCTCAGCCTTCACCCACCTATTCGGCGGCGCCTATGCGGCGGGCTACTACTCCTACCTGTGGTCCGACATGCTGGACTCGGACGCCTACAAGCGCTACGACGCAGGCCAGTTCCGCAAGACGATTCTGGAGCGCGGCAACAGCGCGACGGCCGACCGGTTGTACCGTGACTTTGCGGGCGCCGATCCGGAAGTGGGTTCGCTGCTGCGGAAGTACGGCGTGACGCCGTAGGCGGCTGTCAGCGGCCGGGGTCGCTTTCGCGTTCGGCATTGGAGAGGCGGAGCCCTTCCTGCTGTAGGGAGGGGCGGGTATTCGCGGCCCGGACCAAGTTCTCGCGCAGTTGGACCATGGTGGCGCTGGGGCAGGCGTGGTCCTGAAAGAAGCGAAGGAACATGGACACCTGCTGCGATTGGCGGAGGGCGCCGAGGATCTTCTCGTTGGAAGCCGTAGTCAGGCTGCCCATCTCTTCGGTGATGTTGCCAGCGGCGACGAGGATCTGCTTCGAGGCGGCTGTTTCGTAGGACATCCACTGCGGCTCAAAGCGTTCATCGATGAAGACGGTGATGAAATCGGTGACGCGGTCATGTTCCACGCGCCCGCTCAGGTAGGTGCGTGTCGCCACGATGCGGCTGACCGGAAGCTTGTGCGGCACGAAGCGCTTGACCTCGCTTTTGCAGCTAGTGGAGTAGATGTCGGCGAACATGTAGAAGGCAGCCTTGAACTGCCAGGAGTCCTTCTGGCCGGTGAAGTCGCCATCGAAGATCCGGCGGACGGTGTCCCAGGTGGGGTCCACCTTGTATTGCGACCAGTAGGGGTCGAGCTTGTAGACGATGCCGGGCTGGCGTTTGGCGAGGATGGCGTGATCCCGGCGGTAGGTGGCGCTGGCGCGGTTGGATTCGGCGACGGCGGCCTCCCATTTTGCGCGGGCACTGGCGAGGGTGAAACGGGCATCGCTGGAGTAGCCGTTGGCGGCAAGCCAGCGCGGGGTGTTGGCTTGCGGGTGGAGGGCCAGAGTTCCGCCGTTCAGAGTGTAGGAGAAAGCGGCGATAGGCTTCTCATAGCGGCGTTCGACATCGACGCCGCCGAGCGGGAAAAGGTCACGGTAGACATGGGCGACGGTGACGCCGGCGCGGTCGCCGCAGGTGGCGAGGAAGGGCTGTAGAACACGATTGAGCTCGGCGATGAAGGCGGGCGCCGGCAACTGGCCAGAGAACGGGATGATGGTGGCGTGCTCATCGCGGGGCGCGTGCTGAAGGACGATGGCAACGTTGCCGGACGCTGCGGAACGGGCACTAAGCCGCTCGGCATCGAGACGCTTACTGGCGGCATAGGCTTCCTCGGCGGCCGCGGTTTCGCGTGCCTGCACTATTTTCACCTTCGCCTGATACTCTTCGAGCGGCATGGGCGGGCGCATGCGGCGGGCATTCATCAGGTCCATCTTTTCCTTCATGATGGCGGCCTGCTTCGCCTGTGCCGCCTGCTGCATCGCGGTGTAGCGCGCCTGGTATTCGGCGTCCGACATACCCGAAGAGGAGGGCTGGCGGCAACGGAAGCCGCTGCCCGCCGGTTCGGCTTGCGGGGAGTGCGCGGTGAACTCGGCACCGCGGGCGATAGCGGGGCCGATGATCTGCTCCCGCAATCCACGTAATGCCGCCACGTCCTGCGCCAGCGCAGGCCATGCGCAGATGGCGCCCATCAAAGCCGCTCGCAGTACGCCACACCTCATCGTCGGTCCTCCCTCGCCCCAGGATCGAGGCGGCTGACAGCCGGGTACTCCGTGCGCCGCTAGAACTGTAACGGCCACGGTTCTTAGAAAGCGCGTATTCGCGCGACAATATCCATCGCAGTTTACCCGAAATCGAGGACGGGTGGGAAGAGAATACAGAACGCCGTTCCGGTGGGGTCTAATGATCTAAATGGTGCGCCCGGAAAGATTCGAACTTCCGACCTTCTGGTTCGTAGCCAGACGCTCTATCCAACTGAGCTACGGGCGCATCCAACGGCGTTACATTCACCAGAATATCACGATTCACGCCTAAACGGGCGAAACTGCCGGAGGAAATTTCACGCGCGAATGCGGCCGTCGGCATAGAGACGGAGGCGTCGTCCGCCCCATGCGACGGTGCGGCCAAAGAGGCCGGCCACCCAGACGCCAGCAGCGGCGATGTCGCGAATGGGGAGCAGCGAAAGGCGCCAGACGACGTTGCGGTCCTCCAGGATCAGCAGGCCGGAGAGGATGGCGACATTGAACCGGAGCGCGAAGAGGAGAAGACCGAAAAATGGGTGGCCGGTAAGGAAGGCGACGAAGGCCCAGAACGTACCGAACGTCACCGGCAGGCCGAGATAGCCGAGGATGCCGCCGCGCGAGACGCGGATGGTGCGCGCCCAGCGCAGTTGATGTTCCCACGCCTCCTGCCAGGTGGCGGCGCCCAGGCTTGTTTCGACGATGCAGGCCGACAGATGGGTTCGTTTGCCGCTGCGGGTGATGAGGCGTCCGAGTTGGTAGTCATCGGCCAGGTAGTCCGCAATGGCAGCGAATCCGCCGATGTTGCGCAGGTCGGCACGGCGGAAGAAGAGCGTGGAACCCATGGCGAACTCATTGACGCCCACCAGCGGGGCGACGAGGGTGGAGGGGGCGAAATCAGTGGAGACGCCGAGGGCTTCCAACTGGCCGGGCAGATGTTCGGCACGCGCGCGGTAGAGCGCGGTGACGAGGCCGACGCCGGGCCGTTCGAGTTCCGCGGCGAGTGTCTTCAGGTAGCCCTGCGGAACGCGGATATCGCCGTCGTTGACGAGCAGGACTTCGTAGAGGGCCTCCTTCTCCATGTCGATGAGTGCGCCGACTTTCGGGTTCGGGGTGACGGTCTGGCGTTCGATGAGGCGGATGCGGCGATCGGGAAATTCCGCAATGGCCTGTTCGATGAGCGGCACGGCTGGGTCGTTGCGGTCACTGACGGCGAGGAGGAGCTCAAAGTGCGGGTAGTCCTGCATGGCGTGGGAGCAGATGGCGCTGTAGAAGAGCGGATCGGCGCCGCGCACGGGCTTGAGGATGGAGATTGGAGGCATCGCCTCGGGCTGAGGGCGGGTTTGAAACAGGCGGCGGATGCAAGCGATGAGCGCGACCAACTGGTAGCCCGCGGGGATGAGAAAGAGCCAGTCCATGGGCGGGTCCTAGAGAGCGAGCAGCGCGACGCCGGCGGCGACCAGGGCGGTGCCGCTCCAGCGGGCTGCGGTGACCTGTTCCTTCAAGACGAGTCGCGCGAGGATCGTCTCCGCCACCAGGCTGAGGGCAGTGGCGGGGACGGCGAAGCTGAGGTCGGCAACGGCGAGCAGGGCAAGAAAGGCGTAGAACGAGACGGCCAGAAAGACGACGGAGCCGATGAGGGGAAGCTTGGTGAGGAGGAGCTTGAGCAGGCGGCCGATGCCGGCCATTCCAAAGTCCGTAACCTCGCCCTGACGCTTCATCTCCCAGCTCTGCAGCAGGTCGCTGGCGACGGTGGAAAGGACGATGACCGCGACGTAGACCCAAGCCATCAGCGGCCCTCCGTACGGGGGGCGGTGAGGCCGACGAGCACGGTACCGCCAACAATACAGAGCGTCCCGGTCCAGCGCAGCGGGGTGATGGTTTCGCCGAGAAAGACGGCGCCCATGACGGCGTTGAGGACGAAGCCGATGGAAGTGACCGGGATGACGTAGCTTAAGTCCGCCCAGCTCAGCAACGCCATGCGGGACAGGACCCAGCCGGACAGCAGCAAAATGCCGGCGAAGACCCAGGGATCAAAGATGACGCGGACAAAGCCCCAGGCGGACCCGTCCATGGCGGCGCCGTGCTTGATGCCCCAACTGAGGGCGAAGTTGCCGGTGACGTTGGTGAGCACGACGATGGAGGCAAAGAGCCGTGTCTTCCAGACCAGGCGTCCGGCCGCCTCGCTACTGCTGGGCACTGGCGAGCGCGGCCTGCTTCTGGTCCTTGACGAACTGCTTACGCTTGCTGCGAAGCGCGAGATACTCGCGGGCTTCCTTGTAGAGGCGCTTGCGGTCATTGGCGTCGAACATGGCATTACGGACGATGCGCCAGGCGGCCTTGGGCCGGAAGTAGTACTCCGAGTAGAAACGCTCGACCGAGTCCATCAGTTCGGCGCGGTCGAGGCCGGGATAGATGATGTTCGGCAGCTGATGGCCCATTTCGTCGGTCATGGAATCGAGGGTAATGAGCCCGTTCTTGACGACGTGATCGTAGAACTCGGTACCAGGATAGGGATGCGCGACGGAGACCTGAATGGTTTCGCAGTCCAGTTCCTTGGCGAAGTCGATGGTGCGCTGAATCGATTCGCGCGTTTCGCCGGGCAGGCCGACGATGAAATCGGCGTGGATCTTCATACCAAGTTTGTGGGCGTTGGCCGTGAAGCGGCGGGCCATTTCAACGTTGGCGCCCTTCTTGATGTTTTTGAGAATCTGCGGGTCGCCGGATTCGTAGCCGACGATCATGAGGCGGCCACCGGCATCCTTCATGGCGGCGAGCGTGTCGTAATCGGTGGTGACGCGCGAAGTGCAGCTCCAGGTCATGCCAACCTTGGCGAGTTCCTTGCACAGTTCGATGGTTCGTTCCTTCTTGTAGTTGAAGGTATCGTCGTCGAAGAAGACCTCCTGGATGCCGGGGAAGTTTTCCTTGATCCACTTCACCTCGTTAACGACATCGGCGATGGAACGAAGGCGCCAGCGGTGGCCGGAGTGCGTCTGCGGCCAGAGGCAGAAGGTACACTGCGCAGGGCACCCGCGGGAGGTGTAGATGGAGACGAAGGGATTCTTCAGGAACGGGACATTGTACCGGGTAAAATCCAGGTCGCGCTTATAGACCTTCGACGCCCAGGGGAGCGAGTCGAGATCCTCGATGACCGGACCATCGGGGTTATGCCAGAAGCCGTCGCCCTTGCGGAAGCTGACGCCGGGGAGATCCTCGAGCGGCTTGCCGTTGGCGTAGTCGACAATCTGGTGGTCAAACTCCTTGCGAACCACGAAATCAATAGCGGTGGAGGTGCGCAGACACTTTTCCGGCTCGACGGTCACGGGCGGGCCGACGAAGCAGACCTTCAGCTTCGGGTTCACGTCCTTCATCATGGAAGCCATCTTTACATCGACGTGGAAGCCTGGCGTGGAGGTGAACAGAACCAGGAGTTCGAAGTCCTTCGCAGTGGCGACGGTCTGATCGATAGAAACCTTATGCGGCGGGGCGTCGAGCAGTTTCGAATCCGGCAGCATGCCAGCGGGATAGGCCAGCCAGACCGGATACCAGTACGACTCAATCTCCCGCGAAGCGGGCCAGCGGGAACTGGCGCCGCCATCAAAGCCTTCAAATGACGGGGGATTCAGGAAAAGCGTGCGCATGAGTACCTTTCTTGAGGGTAAGGCATTGCGATGTGAGCCTTCAAGCGCGAGACGTTTAACGGGTAAATCGACTTGCCGGAACGCAGGATTCGGGGTCTAATTGGCAATCATGATCCTACCGCTCGCATTCCTGTTTTCTGCCGGTGCGATTGGAGTGTGGGCGTTGGCGTTCGCGGCGCGAGAGCGGTGGGTGTGGGGCGCGGCACTGCTCGAAACGCTGGTGGCGCTGCATGAATGGTCGTTCGCGTTCCGCCGGGTGGCCGAGTGGATCCGGATTGACCTGCTGCTGACCCTGCCGTGCTTTGTGCTGTTCAACACGCTGATGGCGATCTTCGCGTGGCGGCAAGTACCCGGGTGGTGGCAGTTTCTGTTACTGGGCACGGCCGCGGCGGGACCGGTACTGTTGCTGCTGGCGAGGTGAGCCCTATTTGCGCCAGGAGAGCCAGGGCGCGACGCCGACGCGGTCGGCCCACTGTTGCCAGTCCCGTGACATGGCCCTGACGCGGGCCGGGTTGGCGGCGGCCAGGTTCTGCAGCTCGGTACGGTCCTGGGAGAGCCGGAACAGTTCCCAGTCCTTGCCATGCTCGCGAACGAGTTTCCATTCGCCGTCAAACACAGCCTGATTGCCCTCATGTTCCCAGTAGAGGCGGCGGTCGCGGGGAGGAGGGGAGAGCAGGTCAAACCCCTCCACCGGCTTGGAGGATTTGACACCGGCCGCGGCGCAGAAAGTGGGAAACAGGTCGATGATGTGGGCCGGGCGGCTGCTCCACTTCCCTGCCTCAACGCGGCCGGGCCAGTGGAGAATCATGGGGCTGGCGATGCCGCCTTCGTGGACCCAGTGTTTGAAACGGCGGAAGGGAGTGTTGGAGACGTGCGCCCAGTTGGCGGAGTAACTCTGATAGGTATCTTCGGCGCCGGGAGGGATGGAGGGCAGATTGCCGTAACGGACGGGCCGGCCGTCGCGGGTGCGCTCCGGCATTTTCTTCGACCGCTTCTCTTCGGTGCTCATGTTGGCGCTCATCTCCTCGGCACAGCCGCCGTTATCGGAGGCAAAGACGATCAGTGTGTTTTCCAATTGGCCGGCCTCCCGCAATGCGGCCACGATGCGGCCGATCGCTTTGTCCAGACGGTGGACCATGGCGGCATAGACGGCCATGCGCCGGACATGCCAGGGCTTGTCGGAGGCCTGGGCCCATGGCTCCACTTCGGGCGCGCGCGGAGCGGCGGCCATCGGCAAGCCGAGCCTCCGCTGCTTGGCGATGCGTTCGGCACGAATCGCATCCCAGCCCGCTTCATAGCGTTTCTCGAACTTGCGGATATCCTCCTCCAGCGCATGAAGCGGCCAGTGCGGCGCGGTGAAGGCGGCATAGAGAAAGAAGGGGTCGCGGCCAAAAGCGCGGATCGATTCGACGGCTTTGGCGGCAATGGCATCGGTGTAGTAGAAATCCTTCGGGGTGGTGGGGATGTCGCGCTCCTGTTCGGCGAGGGTCGGAGGCAAGTAG
The DNA here is from genome assembly GCA_964632345.1 of uncultured Solibacteraceae bacterium. Classification (GTDB taxonomy): domain Bacteria; phylum Acidobacteriota; class Terriglobia; order Bryobacterales; family Bryobacteraceae. The sequence continues at coordinate 27,998 of CAZWDD010000019.1, forward strand.
TAGCTACGGATGGAGGCGATGGTGCCGTAGAAGCGTTCGAAGCCGCGGCGGGTGGGCCAGTTGGCGCGATTGCCGTCAGAGGGAGTGAGGTGCCACTTACCGGCCATGGCGGTGCGGTAGCCGGCGGCGCGGAGGGTTTCGGCGATGGTTGGACAATTGCGGCTGAGGTTGCCCCGGTAGGCGGGCAGCCCGTAGTCGTCCACCATGTGCCCGACGCCTGCCTGATGGGGGTAAAGGCCGGTCATCAGCGATGCGCGGGTGGGGCAGCAGCGGGCGCAGTTGTAGAACTGGGAGAAGCGTGTGCCGCCGGATGCCAGTGAGTCGATGTTCGGCGTTTCGATCTCGCCGCCGAAGCAGCCGGGATCGGAGAAGCCCATGTCGTCCGCCAGTAGGATAACCAGGTTGGGGCGCCGGGCAGCGCTGCGGGCGGAAAGCGCGGCCGCCGGTCCGAGTGCGAGAAATTGCCGCCGGTTCATGGCGGGATTGTATCTTACGGCGTTGGGGCTTCGCCGGATTCGGCGGCCAGCTCTTGGCCGTAGTTGGTGTAATGGATGTCGAGTTCAGCTTTACCGGCAATGCGGGTCTGCACCGTGCTGGCGATGTGTGCCGGCAGCGCGGCGCCATTGTGCATAGCGTAGGTGCGGGTGAAGTCGACGCGCTTCAGAAAGATGGAAGGGCTCTTGACGAGCCGGCCGGTTTCGCGCACCGGCAGTGCTGTTTCTTCATCAATCCAAAGCTCGCCCTTGAACATTCCGACCCGCTTTTTCCGCGGATTCAGTTCAAAAACATGCGCCTGGCGTCCATTGAACACCTCGGCCCGCTTGTACTTGAACTTGTAGTTCTTGGGGGTGATGGCGGCGTCAACCGCTTTTTCGGCTGTCTTGTTGGCGGTCTCAACTTCGGCCGTCATGTACTTGACGATGACGTAGTTCTTGACCGTGTTGTCTCCGGTGAAGGACTTGACCATGAAGCTGATGCGGCCGAGGGAGGAGACGATCCGGCGGGCGATCAGAACGCCTTCCTTCTTCATTTTCGGCAGGCTCGCAGAGAAGTTCATGTCCATACCGATGCCGCGGGTACGAGGGGTCTGCTCATTGACGGCGGCGAAGTAACGCGCCAGAACCTGCTGGCTCATCTGCTGCTGCGGATCTGCCGGAGCTGGCGCCGCCAATAATCCCGAGGCTCCCATCAGCAGGAGCAGAAACAGAGAACGGTTCAACAGATACCTCGGGACATGCGTGTGGACATACCACTGTAACAGGGAGTCGCGCTCACCGACAATTGCCTCTGTCAATGCGACGGATTAAGGCGAATGCCGGTTTCGGCTAGCCGCGAATTCGCAAGGATGGCTTCAGGACGACCTTGGTGAACGGCCGGGCGGGATCCGTGAGGCGCTTCAAGGCGAGGTCGGCGGCGTTCTCCCCCATCTCATAGCTCGGCTGTTCGACGGTGGTGATGGCGGGCGAAAAGACATCGAGCCAGTCGGAGTCGTCCGAACTGGCGACCTCCACCTTCTTAGGCACAGCGATTTTGCGTTCCTTCAGCGCGCGGAGGACACCGGTCATCATCAGGAAATTGGCCGCGAAGATGGCGGTGGGTATCGGCTTGCGGTCGAGCAACCTGTGAGCGGCGTCACAGCCACCGGGTTCGGTCCAATCGGCGGCCTCAATCAGGTCGTCGTCGACCTTGATCTTGTGCTTCTTCAGTGCCCGGCGCCAGCCTTCGACGCGGTCCGAAGCCGCTGAAAGGCCGAGTTCGCCCGCCACCAGGCCGATCTCGCGGTGCCCCTTGGAGATCAGGTGCTCGATGGCCAGGCGCGTACCGGTGATGTTATCGGCACTGACGGTGTCACACTCAAACGTTCGCGGCACTCGCCCGACGCACACTACGGCTCGCTTTTCGCTCACCATGCGCTCGACGGTGTCTTCACCGCCGGAGGTCATAAAAACAAGCAGCGCGTCGACCTGCCGGCCGCGGAACAGGCTCAAATAACGATTCTGTGTCGCGGTTTCGTTATACGTATTCCCAAGCAGAAGGGAGTAGCCATCCTTCGAAAGCCGGTCCTCCACACCGCGCACGACGCGGGCGTAGAACGGATTGGCGATGTCGGGAATCAACATGCCGACGGTCTTTGTCGTCCGGGTCTGCAGGCTGCGTGCTACCGCGTTGGGAGTATAGTCAAGTTGCTTGACCGCCTCCAGCACTCTCTCCGTCAGTTCCGGGCTGACGTACGCGGACTTGTTCACTACACAGGAAACGGTATACGTGGAGACTCTGGCGAGTTTCGCTACGTCGTAGATTGTTGCCACTTCATTTTTCATTATACTGGCCGGGGGCGTTGTGATCCTCGGAACAATTGCGGATGATTTCACCGGCGGAACCGATATGGCGGGCATGCTGCATGCGGCCGGTGCGCGAACCGCTGTAGTGTTTGGCGACGGCGAGGTGCCGGAGGGTTACGATGCGGCGGTGATTTGCCTGAAGTCGCGGGCGCTGCCTGCCGGCGAGGCGGTGCAGCACACGATCGACGCCTTCGCCCGCCTGCGGGAACATCAGCCGCGCCAGTACTACTTCAAGTACTGTTCCACGTTCGATTCGACGCCGAAGGGCAACATCGGGCCTGTCATCGATGCGCTGTTGAATGAACTGGGCGAACCGTTCACCATCGCCTGCCCCGCGCTGCCTGTAAACGGGCGCACGCAGTACATGGGGCACCTGTTTGTGGACGGCGCCCCGCTGGCGGAATCTCACATGCGGACGCATCCGTTGAACCCGATGACGGATTCCAACCTGGTCCGGTGGCTGCAGCGACAGACGCCGAGCCGCGTGGGACTGCTGCGCCTGGCGGCGGTCGTAGGCGACGTCGCCGCCGAAGCGGAGCGCCTGCGGAGGGACGGAGTGGAGATCGCTCTTGCCGATGCGGTGACCGACGCCGACCTCGCCACGCTGGCCCGCGCGTTTGCAGAGTTGCCGCTGGTGACCGGAGGAAGCGGAATCGGCGCTGCCTTGCCGGAGGTGTGGAGGGAGAAGGGGTGGCTGGCGACGGAGACATCCGCCGCCGCTGGACCGCACGGAGGCCCGGCGCTGATTCTGGCGGGTAGCTGTTCAGAGGCAACTCTCAAGCAACTCGCCTCACTGGGCGGGCGGCAGTCGAGCATCGACGCCGCCGCGCTACTGGCCGATCCGGAAGCGGAAACGGGCCGAGTGCTGCGCGAGGCGAAGCGGCAGTTACGGGAGCAGGGGTACGCCACAATCCGTTCCTCGGCCACCGCGGAGGAGCGAGAGGCGAGTGGACTCGACGCCCGGATCCTGGCCGAGGAGTTGGAGACGATGTTCGGCGTGGTGGCCGCGACGCTGGCGGACGAAGTGACGCGGCTGATTGTGGCGGGAGGCGAGACGGCCGGGGCGGTGACGGCCGCGCTCGGGGTGGAAGCGGCCGAGGTCATCCGCATCATTGCGCCGGGCGTGCCGGCCATCCGTCCCATCAACGGACCGCTGCAGACGATGGTGCTGAAGTCCGGCAACTTCGGCGGAGCGGACTTCTTCCAGAAAGCGTTGCAAAATACCTGACATGGATTCTTCCCCGGAACTCGCCGCCCTATGTGACGCAGCCATTAGCTTCCACGCCCGCGGTTATGCGTTCGGCTCAACGGGCAACCTGAGCGTGCGCGACGGCGACACCGTGTGGATTACGCCGACGGGCCAGTCGCTGCGGCATACGAGCGTGGAATCGCTGGCCGCTATCAACATGGCGGGTACGGCGCGGAACGGGAACAAAGCGTCGAAGGAGTTCCCCTTCCACTTGGCCGCGTATCAGGCAGCGCCGCGCGCGCGGGCGCTGGTACATCTGCACTCGACATGGTCGGTCCTGCTG
>CAZWDD010000020.1:0-10134 GCA_964632345.1 uncultured Solibacteraceae bacterium
AAGGCTCGGTGTGGATGGCGAACTTTGTCAATACGCTGAAGAAGATCGGCTACACGGGGCCGCTTACGATTGAGCGGGAAGTGGCGCTGGACCAGGACATGGACGACCGGCATCAGGCGAAGCTGGCGCACGTGGACGACATCCTGAAGGCCGTGCAACTGCTGGAAACGCTGCGGGGATAAGTGCCGCGGCGGGTGCCGGTGGAGCGCTGGACGGCCGCCGGGCGGCGCGCGGACGAGGACTGGCTGGCCGAGGAAGCGCCGCTGGAGATCCTGATCGAATACTCGTTCAAGGACCAGCGGCGGACGGCGGCGTGGGGCATCACGCTGCGCACGCCGGGGCACGACGAAGAACTGGTGCTGGGCCTGCTCTACAGCGAGGGCCGGATAGCCGGGGCCGGCGACGTGGCCGAGGTTTCGGAACTGGAGCCGGGGCGGGTGCGGGTGGCGCTGCGGGAGGAAATCGACTACGACCCCGGGCGCGAGCGGGCGGCTACGGCGGCGTGCGGATTCTGCGGATCGCCGGAGTTGCCGGTGGTGGCGCCGCTTGAGGATCTGGGATTCCGGATCGGTTACGGCGACCTGGCGGGGCTACCGGAGCGGCTGGAGGACGGGCAGGGGCACCATCAGGACACGGGGGCGATGCACGCGGCGGCGCTGTTCGATGCGCACGGGCGGCTGCTGGCGGCGCGGGAGGACATCGGGCGGCATAACGCCGTGGATAAGCTGATCGGCCATGCGCTGCGGGCGGGGGAGCCGGTGCTGGCGCAGTGCGGCCTGCTGCTGAGCGGCCGGGCCGGGTTCGAGCTGGTGCATAAAGCGGCGCGGGCGGGGATTCCGTTTGTGGCGGCGATCGGGGCGCCGACGACACTATCGGTAGACCTGGCGCGGCATGTCAACTTGACGCTGGCCGGGTTCCTGCGGCCGGGCCGGGCAAACGTGTATACGGGGAACTGGCGAGTGCAAATTACGCAGTAATTTTTGCCGGAAGCCGGCGGGTAGGCGCCATTTTCCGGGGGAAGACGCCTTTGGCAAGGTGATTGCAAACAGAGTTTGCGTGAGGTTTCGCTGCCAGAGCGAGGAACCTGACACGGACCGGCCGGCCCAGCCATCGGACTCCAGGGAAGGGGACCCGAGGCCAAGCGCCGGGTTCGCCTTGCGGCGATCGAAGGGGCGGTAACGGAGCAGGGACGCTCCCACCGCTTCGCCCTTCGGGTTTAGTATTCTGCCAGGGAAACATGGCGGAGATACTGATTGTTGGCGCGACGGGACAGGCCGGGATGGCGGCGGGGAAGCGGCTGGTGGCGGCTGGGAAGCGGGTGAGGGGACTGTACCGGTCCGAGGCGGCAGCGGGGCGGCTGCGGGCGGCGGGGATGGAACCCGCGGCCGGGGAGCTGGCGCAGCCGGAGACGCTGGCGCTGGCGTGCGAGGGAATCGAGACCGTAATTGCGACGGCGAACTCCTCGACGCCGACACGGGCCGGAGACCGGCCGGCGACGGTGGAGCGGGCGGGATATGCGAACCTGCTGGCGGCGGCGAAGCGGGCCGGGGTGCGGCGGTTCGTCTACACCTCCGTGCCGCACTCGCCGCATGCGGGGGAGTCCGAATTTTTCCGGGCGAAGATGGAGACGGAACGGCAGATTCTGGCGAGCGGGCTGGAGGCGGTGATCTTCCGCTGCAATGTCTTCATGGACGTGGCCTTCGCCATGATGGGCAGCGACATTCCGGTGCGGGGCGCCGAGGGGGCGACGGTGCTGCGGGCGTTCGGCTTTTCGCGGGACCACTTCGAGAAGATCCGGACGAGCATCGCGGAGAAGCGGACGGCGCTGGTGCCGGGCGACGGGAAGCGGCGGCACTCCTTCATCTGCGTGGACGACGTGGCGGCGTACCTGGCGGCGGCGGCGCAGGGCGCGCCGGCGGGCATCCACGCCGTGGGCGGGCCGGAAGCACTGACGTACCTGGACGTGGTGAAGCTGTACGAGAAGATCCTGGGGCACCCGGTGGAGGCGAAGATGACGCCGGCGTGGGTGTTCAAGCTGATCGGCACGTTGATGCGTCCGTTCCAGCCGGCGGCGGCGAACCTGATGCAGTTGAACTATGTGGGGGCGGTGGATGAGACGGTGGACGACCCTGGGGTGGCGGCCACGTTCGGGGTGCGGCTGACGGGGGCGGAGGAGTTTTTGCGGGCGCGGGCGGCGTTGTGAGGGCGTTTGAAACGGGACTCACCCATGCGTTCCGGACTTAAGGCTCTAACACTGGCCGCTGCCGTTCTGGGGCTTCTGCTCGGATTGATCTTCGTCCGGGAATCGTTTTTCAGCCTCACGGCGTACTTCGTGATGGTTCCCGGCGCGACGGTTTTCTGTGACGGCAAGCCGGTGACGGGGTGGCTGCACAAAGGCGGCAAAGGGAGGTTCCTCATCCTCACCGGCACCGTGGGGGGGAAGCGGGAATCCTATTGGATCAGCCGTCCCGATGACAGAGGCGGAAGCGTTCGAAGTTGCGGGGATTGGAACGCGCCAAGATTTCCATTGGTGGCGATCGGTGACGTGAATCCGCCGTGCCTTCCGTTCGCTGTCCCTGCGTCAACGCAGCCGGAACCACCGGAACGCTCGCCGCACTTCGGGGAAAGATGGGTGGAGTTCACGGGTAACGACGGCGGGCGAATTCAGGCAGCGTGGTGAGAGCTAGGCCGGCGGGGCGGCTTCGGCGGGGCCGGGGGGGGCGGCTTCGGCGCCCTTGCGGAGGGCGTCGAGGACGCCGTTGACGAAGCGGGCGGACTCATCGCCGGAGAAGCGGCGGGCGAGTTCGATGGCCTGATCGATGACGACGGCGGCGGGGGTGGAGGTGCGGAGCATCTCATAGGCCGCCAGGCGGAGGATGTTGCGGTCGACGACGGGCATGCGTTCGAGCTTCCAGTGTTCGGAGCGGCGGGTGATGAGGGCGTCGAGAAACTCGAGATTGGCGTAGGCGCCGTAGAGCAGCTCCTCCATGAAGGGATCGGGCGGAGGGGGCTCCTCATTCTCTTCGGTATAGAGAGTATGGAAGTAGTCCCGCATGGCGTCATCCGGAGAGATCTTGCGCATGTCGCACTCGTAGAGCAACTGCAGGGCGCGCCGCCGGCTGAGGTGACGGGAGGGCATGGGTCAGTTCCCGCGAATCTGCTTGAGGACGCTGGCCATTTCGATGACGGTGGCGGCGGCGTCGAAACCCTTGTTGCCGGCCTTGGCGCCGGCGCGGTCAATGGCCTGTTCGAGGGTATTGGTGGTGAGGACGCCGAAGGCGACGGGGACGCCGGTGGCGGTCATAACCTGGCCGATGCCCTTGGCGGCTTCACCGGCGACATAGTCAAAATGAGGCGTTTCGCCGCGGATGACGGTGCCGAGGCAGATGATGGCATCGTATTTGCCGGATTCGGCGAGGGCCTTGACGGTGACGGGCAGTTCCCAGGAGCCGGGGACGCGGACGATGGTGACGGCGTCATCGGCCACGCCGTGTCGGCGGAGGCCGTCGAGGGCGCCGCCGAGGAGGCGGTCCGTGATGAAGCTGTTGAAACGGGCGACGGCGATGGCGACCTTGAGCCCGGCACCCTGCAGGGAGCCTTCGATTTCGATATGCGGCATGGCTGATTCCTGAAATTACGGTCCCCGGCGAGCCGTATGGGATAATGACAACAGGGCGAACTTTCATTATCCCATGGATCCATCTCGCATTCGGAATTTCTCTATCATCGCCCACATCGACCACGGCAAATCGACGCTGGCCGACCGCCTGCTGGAATACACGGGCGCGCTATCGCAACGGGAGATGATGGAACAGGTCCTTGACTCGATGGACCTGGAGAGAGAGCGCGGCATCACGATCAAGGCACATGCCGTGCGATTGCTGTACAAGGCCAAGGACGGCATTGAGTATCAACTGAACCTGATCGACACGCCGGGGCACGTGGACTTCTCCTATGAAGTATCGCGGTCGCTGCAGGCGTGCGAAGGGGCGCTGCTGGTGGTGGACGCCAGCCAGGGCGTGGAGGCGCAGACGCTGGCGAACACGTATCTGGCGTTGTCGCAGGATCTGGAGATTCTGCCGGTGATCAACAAGATCGACCTGCCGTCGGCGGAACCGGAGCGGATCCAGGAACAGATTGAACAGGTGATCGGGTTGGATGCGACCGACGCGGTGCTGTGCAGCGCGAAGCAGGGCGTGGGGATACCGGAGATCCTGGAGCAGGTGGTGCAGAAGGTGCCGCCGCCGAAGGGGGACGTGAACAAGCCGCTGCGGGCGCTGATTTTCGACTCGTGGTTCGACCCGTACCGCGGGGTGATCATCCTGATGCGCGTGGTGGACGGGAAGATGCGGCTGGGGCAGAAGCTGCGGCTGTTTTCGAACAATTCGGCGTATGAAGTGGAAGGGCTGGGCTACCAGTCGCCGAAGCCGATTCCGTGCACGGAACTGGCGGCGGGCGAAGTGGGCTTCGTGATCGCCAACATCAAGAAAGTAAGCGACGCGCAGATCGGCGACACGATCATGGACGCGGGCGACATGGCGGCCGAGCCGCTGCCGGGGTTCCAGCCGATCAACCCGATGGTGTTCGCGGGGCTGTATCCGGTGGAAAGCAGCGAGCACGGGCTGCTGCGCGATGCGCTGGAAAAGCTGCGGCTGAACGATTCGGCGTTCAACTTCGAGCCGGAACATTCGGTGGCGCTGGGGTTCGGGTTCCGGTGCGGATTCCTGGGGCTGCTGCACCTGGAGATCGTGCAGGAGCGGCTGGAGCGGGAATTCAACATCGACCTGATCACGACGGCGCCGGGCGTGCGTTACAAGGTGACGCTGCGGGGCGGGGAAGTGCGCGAGGTGGACAACCCGTCGAAGTGGCCGGACCCGGCCGAAATCGAGACGGTGGAAGAGCCGATCATCGACGCGACGGTGATCACGCGGGAAGAGTACCTGGGCGAGATTCTGGCGCTGGTGGAAGAGAAGCGCGGGAAGCAGAAGAAGTTCGAGTACATCGGCGGGTCGCGGGTGCTGCTGAACTACGAGCTGCCGCTGAACGAGATTGTGCTGGACTTCTACGACCGGCTGAAATCGGCATCGCGGGGGTATGCGTCGCTGGATTATCATCTGGCGGGGCACCGGGTATCGCCGATGGTGAAGATGGACGTACTGGTGTCTGGGGAGCCGGTGGACGCGTTGTCGATCATCGTGCACCGGGACTTTGCGTATGACCGGGGGAAGGCGCTGATCGAACGGCTGCGGAAGCTGATTCCGCGGCAGATGTTCGAGGTGGCGCTGCAGGCGGCGATCGGGAATAAGATCATTGCGCGGGAAACGATCTCGGCGATCCGGAAGAACGTGCTGGCGAAGTGCTACGGCGGCGACATTTCGCGAAAGCGGAAGTTGCTGGAAAAGCAGAAGGAAGGCAAGAAGCGGATGAAGCGCGTGGGGCGCGTGGAAATCCCGCAGGAAGCGTTCCTGGCGGTACTGAAAGTGGCGCAGGGCGACGCGGACGATTAGGTTCGGGATCGCCTTAGAACTAAAGAAACTCCACCTTACGTCCGATGAAAAGGGGGAGTGTCACGAACGACCCAACCAACGGTACTGGCGGCGGCGGCCGATGTTCTGAGCGATCAGCTGCGGGAGAAGCTCGGGGAGCTGGCGGAGCGTCTGCAGCCGCGGGCATCGCAACTGGAAAAACGGTTCCTGGACGCGCTGCATAGGGGAAAAGATCAACTGCCGCCATTGGACGACCGGCAGGCGGCGGCGCTGCGGGCGATTACGCCCGGGGCGGCGTTGCGGGCGCTGGGCGAGGGGCGGCCGATCGGGGAGTTCTTCGAGCAGGTGGAATATAACGGGCGGCGGCTGGCAAAGATGCATCTGCCGCCGAGCGCGATCGTGGAGGCGCTGGAGCAGTACGACCGGCTGCTGGCGGGGGTGCTGGAAGGGTTGATGCCGCAGCAGCGGGAGAACTTGCGCTGGGTGCGGGAGCAGCTGCTGTTCTGCGTGATTCTGACGCTGAACAATGCGTTCTACCAGGTGCGGGAAGCGGAGACGAAGACGTTCTACGACCTGTTCCGGGTGGAGCTGGAATCACGGTCGCTGGACGATCTGCTGGAGCGGTTTCTGCTGACGCTGGCGGAGTTTTCGACGGCGGCGCGGGCGCGGTTGTATCTATTGAACGAAGAGGCGACGGTGTGGACGGTGGGAGCGTCGGTGAACCGGACGGGAACGGCCGAGCGGAACGGGCGGCGGGCGCCGTGGCGGCTGGGGAGTACGGCGGCGCTGCGGGAGGAGATGGGCGAGCCGCGGTGCGTGATCGGAAAAGGGACGAAGGGGTGCGGGCCGGATGGGGTATGGAGCGGGAAGGGAACGACGTTGTGGTCCGTGCCGTTGACGAGCGGGACGGAGACGTGGGGCGTGCTGCAGTTCTCGTTTGATAAAGAGTTCGAATGGCTGCCGCGGGAGAATGAACTGCTGGCGGCGGCGGCGGAACGGTGCTGGATGGCGATCGAAAAGGCGCGGTTGGTGGAGGGACTGGCGGCGCGGGAGGAGCAGGTGCGGCAGCTGGCTGAGCACATGCTGCATGTGGAAGAGGCCGAGCGGCGGCGGATCAGCCGGGAGCTGCACGACGAGGCAGGCCAGTCGATGCTGTGCATCCGGCTGCAGATGGAGATGCTGGAAACGGCGCTGCCGGAGTCGATGGACGAGCACCGGCAGAAGTTGCGGGAGGTCCGCAACACGACGGAGCACACGATATTGGAGATCCGGCGGCTGATTGCGGCGTTGAGTCCGGCGGTGCTGGAGCAGCTTGGGCTGGGGGCGGCGCTGCGGCAGATGGTGAACCGGTTCCGGCAGGTGAATCCGGCGCGGGTGCGGCTGGCGCTGCACGAGCTGGAGGGGCTGCCGAAGAAGACGGAAATGATCGTATACCGGCTGGTGCAGGAGTGTTTCAACAATATTGCGAAACATTCCCAGGCAAATACCGTAAACCTTTCGGTAGTAACCGCCGATGGATATTTGAAGCTGGCTGTTGAAGACAACGGCATCGGCTTCCAAGTCGAGGAAGCGCTGGCCCGGCGTGACGCATTCGGACTTTCCGGGATGCGGGAGCGGGTGGCGCTGCTCGGAGGAACGTTTCAGGTCGAAAGTACCCCGGGAGCAACTCCGAAGCGGCTGCAGGATGCGGCCGTGGGATCGGGTGGTGTAGAACAACCACGCCGGAGGGGCGCCAGAGGCAGGGGGACGAAGATCGTGATCGCGTTGCCATTACCTAGAGAGGCGGACCTGACCGCGGAAGTAGGAGCGGTGCAGGGAACAGCCACACGAAGGATGCGTGTGCGCTAGCCGGGATATGGAAATGCAAGGGAGAAAGCCGGAAGCGTGAAGAAACGGACTTGTGAGGCGAGGGGCAGGGAAGCCCCGGCGGAGCGAGAGGCACGCGGATAGGCAAGCGGAAACGCAGAAAACCAAGCAACGGAAAACGGATAAAGACATGGCAAAGATTCGCATACTATTGGCCGATGACCACACGCTGTTCCGCCAGGGCATTCGAACCCTGATTGCCGCGGAAGCGGACATGGAAGTGGTGGGCGAAGCGGCGAACGGCGGAGACGCCGTGGACCGGGCCAATGAACTGAAGCCCGACGTGGTCCTGATGGATATCGGGATGCCGGGGCTGAGCAGTTTCGAAGCGACGCGTCAGATCAAACGGAACCGGCCGGAGAGCAAGGTTCTGTTCCTGACGATGTACGACGATGAGGACTACCTTGTGGAAGGCATGGAGGTCGGCGCGGCCGGCTACGTGCTGAAGGATAGCCCTGCCCAGCAACTGATTGCGGCCGTGCGCGATGTGATTCGCGGCGGCAGCTACCTGAGCCCGCGGATGCTGTCCCAACTGGTGGACGACTTCCGGTCGCGCATCAAGTCAGCCAACCGGCTGCCGCGCTTTGCCACGCTGACGACGCGTGAACGCGAAGTGCTGAAGATGCTGGCGGAGGGCCAGTCCGTGAAGGAAATCGCCTGTGACCTCAACCTGAGCGTCAAGACGGTGGAAGCACACAAGTTCAACCTGATGCGCAAGCTGGATATTCACAACAAGGCGCAGCTTGTGCAGTACGCCATTCAGAAGAAGATCATCAAGATTCCCAACCTGGCCTAGCGCCGAGGGGCTCTGTCCCCTGTGGCGGCGCGGTATTCCGTTGGCCGCGCGCCGACCCCGGTTTTCTGACGCTCAAAAGGCGAACTCCCGGCCGGAAGGCGGTCTCCAGGATGGAGGCTGGCTTCCGGCCGCTTTTTATTGGGTTTGGGGTGGGAGCGGGGACGGGAACGGGCGAGGGCGCGGAAAGCTGGGCTATCATCGAACCGAGGGAATGAATCGATGACGCGCAGAACACTGTTTACCGCCGCCGCGACGGCTCTGGCCGCCGCGGGAGCCACCCGGTTGCCGATGAAAAAGGGCATCCTGACGTCGATGTTGCCGGCCAAGATGAGCTGGAAGGAGAAGTTCCAGCTGGCCAAGGACGTGGGATTCGAGGGGATTGAAGGGCAGACGACGGAGGATACGGCGGAAGAGTCGTCGCTGCGGCAGGCGTCCGAGGCGACGGGGATGCCGATCCACTCGGTAATGAACATGGCGCACTGGCAGTATCCGCTGTCGTCGTCGGATCCGGCGGCGGTGGATCGGAGCATGAAGGGGATGGAGACGAGCATCCGGAATGCGGCGGCGTGGGGCGCCAATACGGTGCTGCTGGTGCCGGGTGTTGTGAATCCGCAGACGAGCTACGCGGATGCGTACAAGCGGTCGCAGGAGCAGATCCGGAAACTGATTCCGGTGGCGGAGAAGCACAAGGTGATCATTGCGGTAGAGAACGTGTGGAATAAGTTTCTTCTCTCGCCGCTGGAGTTCGCCAATTACGTCGATTCGTTCCGCAGCCCCTGGGTGAAGGCGTACTTCGATGTGGGCAACATTCTGTTGTACGGGTATCCGCAGGACTGGATCCGGACGCTGGGGAAACAGCGGATTGCGAAGGTGCATCTGAAGGACTTCCACAACCGGCGGAATGCGGTGATCCGGGCGAATGTGCCGGAGTTTGTGAATCTGCGGGACGGGGACCTGGACTGGAAGGAAGTGCATAAGGCGTTTACCGAGATCGGCTACCAGGGGTTTGCGACGGTGGAGCTGCGGGGCGGCGATGAAGGCTACCTGCGGGATCTGAGCAAGCGGGTGGATTTGATTTTGAACGGTGAGTAGACGGGGATGAAGAAATTCCTTCTGGGCGTGGCGGCCGGGGTGGTAATGGCCGGACTGTTCGGCGTGGTGGCGGTGCTGGTGGCCGCGCGGATGGGAAGCGTGGAGACGAGCGTGGACCGGAACTCGACGCTGGTGCTGCGCCTGGAGGGATCGATCGGGGAGAAGGCCGGGCCGGACATGCCGTTCGCGTTTCTGGGTGGGGCGGCGCCACCGACGGTGGTGGATGTGTGGAAGGCGTTGAAGAAGGCGGCGATCGACCCTAAGATCAAGGCGGTGGTGCTGATGCCGCGGGGTTTGGGGGTGGGGTGGGCGAAGCTGGAAGAGATCCGGGCGGGATTGGTGGAATACAAGGCGTCGGGCAAGCCGCTGTTTGTGTATCTGCGGGCGCCGCGGACACCGGAGTACTATCTGGCAACGGCGGCGGACCGGATTCACATGGTGCCGGAAGACCTGTTGGACATGAAGGGTCTGCGGGCGGAGATCACGTATTTCAAGGGCGCGATGGACAAGCTGGGGGTGCGACTGGAGTCCGAGCACGCGGGCAAGTACAAGGATGCGCTGGATACGTTCACGCGGACGGGGATGACGGCGGAGAGCCGGGAGGCGCTGGATCTGCTGTTGGACGGGCTCTGGAATCACCTGACGGAGACCATTGCGAAGGCGCGGAAGAAGGACCCGGCGGGGGTGAAGAAGCTGCTGGACGACGGGCCGTTTCTGGCCGACCAGGCGAAGGCGGCGGGGTTGGTGGATGAGCTGCTGTTTGAAGACCAGTTTTTTGAACGGGTGAAGGAGGCGGCGGGCGGGGAGTTGAAGCGGGTGGGGCTGGCGGAGTACGGGCGTTCGAGCGTGGATGGGTTCGAGGGGCGGAACCGGATTGCGATGATCGTGGGGGAT
>CAZWDD010000020.1:10144-13488 GCA_964632345.1 uncultured Solibacteraceae bacterium
CGGGTGGTGGGGTGCGGGGGGGGGACCGGGTTGGCTTTTCGGGTGGGGGTGGGGGCTTTGGTGGGGGGTGGGTCGGCGCCGAATCCGCTGGAGGAGGAGGGCCAGATGACGGTGGCCCAGATGCGGAAGCTGTTTCGGGATGTGGGAGAAGACAAGAACATCAAGGGCGTGATTCTGCGGGTGGATTCGCCCGGCGGGGACGGGGTGGCGTCCGATGAGATCCTGCGCGAGGCGAAGTTGTTGAGCGCGAAGAAGCCGATGGTGATTTCGATGTCGGACGTGGCGGCTTCCGGGGGGTACTACATCGCGATGACGGGGGATCCGGTGATTGCGTATCCGACGACGATCACGGGGTCAATCGGGGTGATCTACGGGAAGGTGAATTTGAAGGGGTTGTACGAGAAGCTGGGGTTGACGAAGGACGTGGTGCGGCGGGGGCGGAATGCGTCGATCGACTCGGAGTATTACGAGTTAGACGAGCAGGGGCGGCGGAAGCTGCGGGAGGGGGTCGATACGATGTACCGGACGTTTGTCGGGCTGGTGGCGGAGAGCCGGAAGAAGAAGCCTGAGGCAATCTACGAGGTGGCCGAGGGGCGGGTATGGCTGGGGTCGGATGCGCGGAACCGGGAGCTGATCGATGAGATGGGCGGGATCGATAAGGCGATCGCGCTGGTGAAGAGCAAGGCGAAGCTGGGGGCGGAGGAGAAGATCCGGCTGGTGGTCTATCCGCCGAAACAGACGCTGGTGGAGCAGTTGCTGGCCCGCGGCGGGGCGGGAGAGGTGACGCTCGACGGGATGGTGCAGCGCGAGGTGCGGGAGTGGACCGGGGGGCTGCCGATGGAGCTGTTCCGGAACGGGGCGATGCTGCGGTTGATGCCGTACCGGGTGGAGATCCGTTAGAGCCCCGGGGTGTCGTGGGCGCGCAGGATGGCGCGCCGCAGGTAGGCGTGGTTTAGAACGCGGTGCTGGAGCGGATGCCGGCTTCCTGAAGGACGACGGCCATCTTTTCGAGGGCGGTTTTGTGGATTTGGGAGACGCGGCTTTCGTTGATGCCGAGCATGCCGCCGATCTCCTTCATGGTGAGTTCGTTGGTGTAGTAGAGGGCGACGACCTTCTGGTAGCGTTCGGGGAGGGCCTTCATGGCGACGCCGAGGGCCGAGCGGAGCTGCTGGAGGGAGCACATATTGTCGGGCTGCAATTCGGCGGCGGCGGGGAAATCGGGAGCGGGGAGATCGTCCTGGTCGGCGGAGCGCTGGGAGGCGCTGACGAGGCCGACGTTGCGGAGGTCGACCATCATCTGGCGCCAACGGTCGACATCGACGCCCATTTTCTGCGCGAGTTCGGCTTCCGACGGGGCGCGGTGGAGCTCACCGGCGAGTTCGCGGGTAGCGGCCTCGAGCTGCTTATGGCGGCGGCGGAGGTCGCGGCTGGCCCAGTCGAGCTGGCGGAGGCTGTCGAGAATGGCGCCCTTGATGCGGTGTTTGGCGTAGCTGGAGAAGCTGACCATCTTGTCGGGGTCGTACTTGGTGGCGGCGTCGAACAGGCCAAGGATACCGGCGTGGACGAGGTCGTCGAGATCGACGTGGACGGGGAGGTTTTCATGCACGCGGACCGCGATGGCCTTGACTAGCGGGAGGTTTTCGAGGACGATCTGATCTCGCTGGGCCTGGCGGGCCGCGGCGGCGGCGGTGCGCGACGCTTCCAGCCGCTCCCGGTTCTGTTCGGTCCGGGACTTCTTCACTCTGGGGCTCACCTGCGGAGCAGGGGCCGGTTCGATGGCGGGCGGAAAAGCGAAAAGTTTGGCGGTAGCGGGCATGGCAGGGTCCTCAGTGGGTGAAAGTTTCTGGGTACTTACCGCTGAGCCCGCCGAAATTGGAGTGACGGTGGAGGACCGGTTTGCGTCCCTGGCGTCGCTCTCCGTAGCCTCGGTCCGAAGTGGGGTACCGTTGGTGGCGAGGAGTGCAACTGCCGGGGGTTTGGTCCGCCGGATGGAGCTCCGATCGGGATGAGAGTCTTTGCTCTTTCCTTTCGGGCCAGCGTGGCCCGCCGTTTCCAGCGGGTTGCCCTTAGTAATGCAACCGGTTGTCCAATCCCGAACCTGCTTTTCGCCGCGCGCTAATGGGAGCATCCCATTCCTCCGATAACCGTAAGATTCCGTGGGACTTATGCGGGCGGCGAGCGGGCGTGAAAGATCCGAATTGGGCAGTCCAGGCACAGGGGAGCCCCTTAGCCTGGTGCCAGACCCGAACAGAATCAGCGCGCAGGAATGCCGAATTGAAACGTAGCGTGTTCCAAAACGGGAATCAGCCGCGATCGCAATGGTCGTTCTTTTGTCTTATCGCCTGATGCTAGCATTCCTCTAAGAAATTCCTAGTAAGTAAGGAACCTACGCGCGGCTGCGAATTTCGCCCTATCCAGTACAGGACTTTAGGGGGAGAGTGGCACTTTTGGGGGTATCGGGGCGGCGTTTCGACAGTAGGAGCCTGGGAAAAGGACCTGATAGGAGCGGAAGGGAAGTTCTTATTCCTGCTGCGGTTGCCCGGTCTGATGAGAGGATTCGAGAGACTTAGTACCGGTGTTGGAATCGGCCGCAGTACTCTGTGCTTTCTTCTCTCCGATCCATGTCTTAGCCGCGAGACCGGCGAGGAGTATGAGGGTGACGAGGCGAACATCGCCGCGAAGGGACCAGAAGGCGAGGGCGGCGAGGAGGGAGTAGAGGAGCAGGGCGAGAGCGATGCGGGACATGCCTTCGCAATTTTGTCACGGAACGGCGAAACTCTAAAGCGAGACGCGGGTTAGTGACGATATAAGGAGTAAACACACTATGCGAACTTTACTGATGGCAGGACTGATGGCCGGGATCCTCGGCATGACGAGCGCGGACGCGCAGCGGATTGAGAACCGGAAGGACCGGCAGGAGAAGCGGGTCGATGCCGGGGTGCAATCGGGCGAGTTGACGAAGAAGGAGGCGGGGAAGATCCGGGCGCGGCAGCGGAACCTGAAACGGGACATCCGGCAGGACCGGCGGGACGGCGGCGGGATGACGCCGGCCGAGCGGGCAAAGATCGAGAAGCGGCAGGACAACATCAGCCGGGACATCTATAAGGAAAAGCACGACGCGCAGAAGGCTGCGCCGAAGCCGTAAGGGGATCCGGTGACCGCGGAACGGGTTCGAAGCCTGTTCCGCGGCGCGTTCGGCTACGGGAGCTTCGTCTGACCGGCGGCAGCTGCGGCGGGTTGCCTTGACCGTCTGTCGCCTTCGCCGCGCTACCTTGACCCGCGACGGCTCCGCCGCGCTACCTTGACCCGCGACGGCTCCGCCGCGCTACCTTGACCCGCGACGG
>CAZWDD010000020.1:13588-31433 GCA_964632345.1 uncultured Solibacteraceae bacterium
CTCCGCCGCGCTACCTTGAAAAGACAAGTGCGAGCGCGGAAGAAACCAGAAGTGATGTCGCCGGCCGGGTACTGGCCGCAGTTGCGGGCGGCGATCGAGGCCGGGGCGGACGCCTGTTATTTCGGCCTGCACCATTTTTCGGCGCGGGCGAAGGTTGGCTTCACGCTGGAAGAGCTGCCGGAGGTGATGCGGACGCTGCACGGGCGCGGGGTGCGGGGGTACCTGACGTTCAACACGCTGGTGTTCGACCATGAGATCGACGCGGCGGCGCGGGCGGTGGAGGCGGCGGCGAAGGCAGGTGTGGATGCGCTGATTGTGCAGGACATCGGCGTGTTGAAGATGGTGCGGGAGATGGCGCCGGGGCTGGAGCTGCATGCGAGCACGCAGACGTCGATTACGAGCGCCGAAGGGGTGGAGTTTGCGCTGGGGCTGGGCGTGGAGCGGGTGACGCTGGCGCGGGAGTTGTCGATTGAAGAGGTCGCGGCGATCTACGACCGAACGGGGGCGGAGCTGGAGATCTTCGTGCACGGGGCGTTATGCGTGGCCTATTCGGGGCAGTGTTTTTCATCGGAGGCGTGGGGCGGGCGGAGCGCGAACCGGGGGCAGTGCGCGCAGGCGTGCCGGCTGGAGTACGAAATGGTGGTGGATGGGGCGGTGGAGCCGCTGGGGGATGCGCGGTATCTGCTGTCGCCGGGGGATCTATCGGGGCTGCGGCATGTGCCGCAGATTGTGGAGGCTGGGGTGTCGTCGCTGAAGATCGAGGGGCGATACAAGGAATCGGACTACGTGGCGCTGACGACGCGTGCCTACCGGCAGGCGGTGGACGATGCGTGGGCGGGGCGGGCGACGCAGCTGACGCGGGCCGACGAGTTGCGGCTGGAGCAGGTGTATTCGCGGGGATTGGGGCCGTTTTTCCTGAGCGGGGTGAACCACCAGGCGGTGGTGCGGGGGCGAGCGCCGCGGCACAGGGGAGTGGCGATGGGCCGGGTGGCGCGGGTGTACGCAGACGGGGTGGCGGTGGAGCCGGGAGAGGCGCATGCGGTGGCGCCGTTGAAGGCGGGCGACGGATTGGTGTTTGATGCGGCCGACTGGCGGAGCCCGTCGGAGCCGGAAGAGGGCGGGCGGGTGTATGAAGTTCTGCCGGAGCTGGACGGGACGCTGCTGCTGCGGTTCGGCAACGGGGCGGTGCGGTTTGACCGGATCCGTTCGGGTGACCTGGTGTGGCGGACGCAGGACGCGGAACTGGCGAAGGCGGTGCGGCCGTTTGTGGAGGCCGATGGGCCTGTGGCGCGGCAGGTGGTGCGGGTGCGGGTGGTGGGGGAGGCGGGGCGGGAGTTGGAGTCGGAGTGGAGGCTGGAGCGGGACGCGGGTGTTGTGGTGCGGGTGGGGTCCGGATTCGTGCTGGCGGCGGCGGAGAAGCGGGGCTTGGATGAGGCGGGGCTGCGGGCGCAGCTGGGCCGGTTGGGGAATACGCCGTATGAGTTGGGGGAGTTGCGGGTAGAGCTGGTGGGGAACGTGTTTGCTCCGGTGTCGGCACTGAACCAGATGCGGCGGGAGGCGGTGGAGCGGCTGCAGGAGCGGCAGACACGGGTTCCGGAGCGGGAGATACGGCCGCGGCGCATGGCGGTGCATGCCGAACACGAGGGGAGCGGGGAGCCGGAGATCCACCTGCTGGTGCGGACGCCAGAGCAGTTGGACGCGGCGCTGGAGCTGGACGCGGCGAGTGTGACGCTGGATTATCTGGATCTGTATGGACTGCGGCCGTCGGTGGAGCGGGTGAAGGCGGCAGGGATGGCGGTGCGGGTGGCGAGTCCGCGGGTGTTGAAGCCAGGCGAGGGGCGGATTGCGCAGTTTCTGGTGAGCCTGGAGTGCCCGATCGTGGTACGGGCGTCGGGGGTATTGCGGGCACTGCAGGAGGCGGGGCGGGTGTTGATCGGCGATTTCAGCCTGAACACGGCGAATGTGCTGACGGCGGAGGCGTACCTGGAGATGGGACTGGCGCGGCTGACGCCGACGCATGACCTGAACGCGGCGCAGGTGGCGGAGCTGGCGCGGCGGATCGGGCCGGACCGGGTGGAGGCGATCGCGTATCAGCATCTGCCGGTTTTCCACACCGAGCACTGCGTGTTCTGCCGGTTTTTGTCCGAAGGGACGACGCACCGGGACTGCGGGCGGCCGTGTGAGGAGCACCGCGTGGCGCTGCGGGACCGGCAGGGGCGGGCGCACCCGGTGATGGCCGACGTGGGATGCCGGAACACGGTATTCGGAGCGGAGGCGCAGGAGGCGAGCGTGCATCTGGGCGAGTGGCTGGGGGCGGGGATACGGCACTTCCGGCTGGAGTTCGTGCATGAGAGCGGGGAGGAGGTGCGGCAGGTGACGCGGGCGTTTGCGGCGGCGCTGCACGGGGACATGGGGGCGGGGGCGCTGGGGGCGGCGCTGCGGCGGATTGCGCCGGAAGGGACGACGGAGGGGAGCCTGTTCGTGCCGAAGGACTACAAACTGTTCCCGATTCTGCAATAGCAACGATGGCGGACTACGAAAAAGCGGGGCTGCTGACGGTGCGGGAGGGGCGGGTGTTGCTGTGCCGGAAGCGGCACACGACGGCGCTGCTGATTCTGCCGGGCGGGGTGATGGAGGCCGGGGAGACGGCTGAGGAGTGTTTGCGGCGGGAGGTGAGGGAGGAGTTGGGGGAGGTGCGGCTGGGGGAGTTGACGTGGCTGGGGCGGTATGAGTCGGTGGCGGCGGTGGAGGGGAAGACGGTGCGGGTGGAGTTGTATGGCGGAGAGATTACGGGGGAGCCGCGGGCGGCGTCGGAGATACGGGAACTGGTTTGGTTCGGGGAGGGGGACGACCGGGGGGAGCTGGCGCCGAGCCTGCGGGAGGTGATTTTCCCGGACCTGGAGCGGCGGGGGCTGCTGTGGCGGTGAATATCGCCGTTGCGCTCACGTTACAATAAGAGAGTTGCCTACTGAAGACATACCGTTGGGAATGGAGGGGGGCACTTCGCCGTTCGCCCTCACCTGGCAGCGCGTACAACTGGCGCGGCACCCGAAGCGTCCCCACACGCTGGACTACGTGGAGCGGCTGTTGACCGGGTTTTCCGAGATACACGGGGACCGGGCGTATGGAGACGACCCTGCGATCGTGGCGGGGATGGGTTTCTTCCACGAAGCGCCGGTGATGCTGGTTGGCCATCAGAAGGGCCGGGACACGAAGCAGAAGCTATACCGGAACTTCGGGATGCCAAAGCCGGAGGGGTACCGGAAGGCGCTGCGGTGCATGAAGATGGCGTCGAAGTTCAAGAGGCCGGTGGTGGCGCTGCTGGATACGCCTGGGGCGTATCCGGGGATCGACGCCGAGGAGCGCGGGCAGGCCGAGGCGATTGCGGTGAGCCTTCGGGAGATGACGCGGCTGGAGAGCCCGGTGGTATCGGTGGTGATCGGCGAGGGCGGCTCGGGCGGTGCGCTGGCGATGGGCGTGGCGAACACGGTGCTGATGATGGAGAACGCGATTTATTCGGTGATCAGTCCGGAGTCCTGCGCGGCGATTATCTGGCGCGATGCGGGGAAGGCGGAGCTGGCGGCGAACGCGCTGCGCCTGACGGCGCGGGACATGTTGGAACTGGGGTTGATTGACGGCATTGTGCCGGAGCCGAATGGGGGGGCGCAGGGCAACTGGGATGAATCGGCGGCGAACCTGGACAAGGCGCTGGTGGAGGCGTTGGGGAAGCTGGCGGGGCTGACGCCGCGGGAGCTGGTGGATCACCGGTACGAGAAGTTCCGGAAGATCGGCAGTTTTTTCGAGGGGTAAGGGGGGCGGATGAAACCGATCCACTTGATTGTCGGCGGCGTGGCGTTAGTGGTGGTAGGGCTGATGGTGTATTCGTCGCTCTCGCTCGGTGGTTACCGGGTGGAGGTGTGCAAGTCTTATCAGGGCCGGGAGGCCTGTGGGACGGCGGAAGGCACGTCGGAGATGGACGCAATGAATACGGCGACCCAGGTAGCGTGCGCCAAGATATCGTCGGGAATGACGGAATCGACGCAATGCCAGGCGTCGAATCCGGTGAAGGTTACGTGGCTGAAGGGCCGGTAACCGGTTCGACAACAAGGATTTTTTGAACATTTAGCGGCTTGGCTCCGTCTAAACAGATCGGGAGTTCGCACCTTGAAAACGTGGAAAATAGTGGCCGGCGTTGTGGCCGTCGCGGCGATCGGTGGTTCCGTGTTCGCGACGATGAAATGGAAGCAGAAGGGAATCGTCACCGTGCAGACGGGGAAAGTGCTGCGGCAGGATCTGACCAGCCTTGTGACGGCCTCTGGCGAGATTAAGCCCCGTAATTACATCAACATCGGGAGCAACGCGCAGGCGCCGGCCCGGATCACCGACATTCTGGTGCTGGAGGGTGCGCGGGTGAAGAAGGGGCAGCTGCTGGCGAAGCTGGAAAGCGTGCAGCCGGAGGCGGAAGTGGCGGCGCAGCGGGCGACGGTGAGTTCGACCGAGGCCGATTCTGGCGCCGCGGAAGCCGCGCTGAAGGCGCAGGATTCCAATATCCGGACGCTGCAGGCCAACCTGGATCGGGTGAAAACGGATCTGGTCCGGGCCAAGGCGGACTTTGACCGGGCGAAGCTGCTGCTCGACCAGGGCCTGATCTCGCGGCAGGATTTCGATATGCGGAAGGCGTCGTTTGACTCCTTTACGGCGGCAATTCCGGAAGCGGAGGCGCGCATCATGCAGGCGCGGGCGCAACGGGAGCAGTTTGTGGCGCAGCTATCCGCCTCGCAGCGGCGGATAGCGGTGAGCAAGGCGAACCTGATGCGGGCATCCGATTCGCTGCAGCGGACGATGGCGACGTCGCCGATTGACGGCGTGGTGACGAACCTGCCGGTGCGGGTGGGCGAGACGGTGGTTCCGGGCATTCAGAACTCGGCCGCGTCGCTGATTATGACGATTGCGGATATGTCGCTGATCACGGCCGAGGTGAAGGTGGACGAGACGGACATCGTGAACGTGAAGCTGGACCAGGTGGCCGATGTGACGATCGACGCGATGCCGGGCAGGACGTTCAAGGGGCGGGTGATTGAGATCGGGAACACGGCGATCCTGCGCTCGACGGGCCTGGCGGCGTCGCAATCGGCGATTTCGAGCCAGGAAGCGAAGGATTTCAAGGTTGTGATTGCGCTCGACAACCCGCCGGACGAGATCCGGCCGGGATTGAGCTGCACGGCGAAGGTGGTGACTGCGACGCGAAGCAAGTCGCTCTCGATTCCGATCCAGGCGCTGACCGTCCGCACGAAGGGCGATCTGGAAAAGAAAGAGGGAGAAAATGAAGTACCTGTAACCGATCCGGCTGTTGTACGCGCCAACAAAGAAGAGATCCAGGGCGTGTTCGTGGTGCGCGGGGAGAAGGCCGTGTTCGTGAAAGTGGATACGGGGATCACCGGCGCGACGGATATTGAAGTCCTGAGCGGCCTGAACGACGGGGAAGAGATCATCACCGGCAGCTACAAGGTGATCCGGACCCTGCGGAATGAGGCTAAGATCAAGGTAGACAACAAGTCGCCAGCACAGAAAGCATCGTAAGGGTTTTACAACAACACATGGCACAGGCAGCCCAGCTCAACGCGCAGGCACGCGGGGAAGATCTCCGCCGGCAAGGCATCATCATTCAGACCGAGAATCTCTGGAAGACCTATCAGATGGGCGACCAGACGATCAACGCGTGCTCCGGTATTTCGTTCCAGATCAAGAAGGGCGAGTATGTGGCGATCATGGGGCCGTCGGGTTCGGGCAAGTCGACGCTGATGAACCTGATCGGGTGCCTGGATACGCCGACGAGCGGCGACTACTTTATCAACGGGCAACTGGTGTCGGAGATGAACGACGACCAGCTGGCGCACATCCGGAATAAGGAAGTGGGCTTCGTGTTCCAGACGTTCAACCTGTTGCCGCGCGCAACGGCGCTGCACAACGTCGAACTGCCGCTGATCTATGCCGGGATTCCGGCCGACGAGCGGATTGCGCGGGCACGGGAATCGCTGCGGCAGGTGGACCTGGAAAAGCGCATGTACCACAAGCCGAATGAGCTTTCGGGCGGCCAGCGGCAGCGCGTGGCGATTGCCCGGGCGCTGGTGACGCGGCCATCGATTCTGCTGGCCGACGAACCGACGGGTGCGTTGGACTCGGCGACCGGTATTGAAATCATGGCGCTGTTCGAGCGGCTGTATCAGGCGGGCAATACCATCATTCTGGTGACGCACGAGCATGATATCGCCATGCACGCGCACCGGATCGTGTTCCTGCGGGACGGGAAAGTGGAACGCGACGAGCCGGTGGTGAAGTAAAGCTGGTGCCCGGGGCGGGACTTGAACCCGCACTCTCCTTGCGGAAAAACGGATTTTAAGTCCGTTGCGTCTGCCGGTTTCGCCACCCGGGCGGGTGCGCGGCCTCTGACCATTCTACCGCCTCGGCGCGGCGTAATTTGCGACAAAATGTCGCGTTTTCGGCCTGTGCCGCGGCGCGTTTTGTCTCATTCCTGCGCAACTTCCCCTTAGTCACCAGATAAAGATACTTAGTCCCGTTCCGCGCGGAGGACTAGCGTTATATACTCAACCAAACGCTGGAACTTTAAACCCCTAGTATGCCAACTCGGGTGCCTACATGACCTCTTTTGATCCTGAAGCTTTCTATACGGCCGGCACGATCGTATTCTGCGGCGTAATGCATCTCTACTTCCTGTGGTGGGGCGGCTTGGTGCTGTCCGGCCAGGCGGAGGACGAGTTGGAATTCCTGCAACGCGGCTAGGGCCGGGTGCGCCTATCCTAAAGAGTAGGCGTACATGCAGCAATTCTTGACTCTGTTCCTTGCGTTAACGGTCTCGGCGGCGGCCGCGGACTGGCGGAAAGTTCCGTTTGCCGAGTGGTCCGATGACACGGTGCTCAAAGTGCTGACCGACTCGCCGTGGGCGAAGGGCTCCGGGGCCGACATCGAGTGGACGAAGCGGGAACTGCGGACGCTGACCTACAAGGACATCGCCGGCGCGGACCCGAACCCGAACAAGAATCACGGACTGGGTCCGCTGGGCGGCATTGGAGCGCCGAAGCCGAAGCTGCCGGTGAAGGCGGACCTGTTGATCCGGTGGCCGAACGCGCTGCCGCTGCGCCACGCCAAGGCCGTCTACCGGCAGCGGGACGAGAAGCTGCCGCCGGAGCGGCTGAACGGGTTGATCGACGACCCGGCGGGGGCCTACGTCGTTGAAATCTTCGGCGTGCCGTCCGAGGTGGCGCACCGGGGAACGGCGACGATTGAGCTGCTGGTGATGGGGTCGGCTTATTTGAAGACGAGTTCGGGGCGGAAACTGAAGCCGCTGCGTTCGGCGGTGACGATTCAGCCGGAGACGTTGAAGATCCTGATTTACTTTCCGAACGAGGAGCCGCTGCGGAAGGACGACGGTGAAGTGGAGTTTTTCGCCGACCTGCAGCTGCTGAAGTGCAAGGAGAAGTTCAAGCTGGGCTCGATGATGTATATGGGGAAGCTGGAGCTATAGAGCGGAGAAGCTCGGGGAAGTCTGTTTCGATGATGCGGGCGCCGCGGGCGAGGGCAGCGCACATGGCTTCGGCGTTGTCGTTATGGCCGAGGAGGGTGACAGAGACGCGGGCGCCGGCGGCGCGGACGGCGGCGGGATAGGCGGGGTCGTCGAGTTGCGAAAGGGAGAGGCGGATGATGCGGGTGCCGAGGAGCGCGACGGCGGCGGCGACATCGTCCGGGGAGGTCACTTTCGGCATGGTAGCGACGCCGGGGAGGAGTGCGGCGAACCGGGCAAGGCGTTCGCGCGGGCCTTCGATGACGACGCGCTCCGTCATGCGGGCGGAACGGATGTGGCGCGCGATCTGCTCGACGCTGCCGGCCTTGTGATCGACATCGATGCGGACGCCGCGCTGGCGGCCCCAGGCGAGGACCTCGGCGAAGGTGGGGACGGGCGGGCGGAGACGGCGAATGGCGGCGAGCGAGAGAGTGTCGACGCTGCCGCGGCCGTTGGTGGTGCGGTCGACGGTCGAGTCGTGCATGAGGATGAGGGCGCCGTCGGCGGTGGCGCGGACGTCGACTTCGACGTAGTCGGCGCCGGCCGCGCGGGCCTGCTCGAAGGCCTCGATGGTGTTTTCCGGGGCGCGGTGCAGGGCGCCGCGATGGGCGACGATCTGCACGGGGTCCGGCGGAGGGGGACAGAGGGCGAACGCGAGCAGGTCCCGGCGGCGCAATGGGGCTACTTCACCGGAGAGTAGGCGGTGGCTTTGTAGAGCGCCACCTTGAAGAAGGCGTTGATCTGGCCGTGCTCGGCCACCGATTCGGTGCGGACGCGGATCCACTCTTCGTCGGCCTGGAACTTCGCCCAGGCGGCCTCGCGGTCGCCGAGGGAGTTGAACGGAGTGAAGTAGATGAGGTTGGGCATCCAGGGGCCGAACAGCGCGGAGGTGTAGAGGACGGGGTGGATGCCGCAGCGGTGGAAGATGGGGATTTCCGGGCCCTCGAAGCGGTCATGCAGGGCGTGCAACTGGCGCCAGGTGGGGGCGTGGTAGACGCGGAATTCGAACAGGCGGGCCTTGTCCTCGCTGGGGGTGAGGGCAGGGGAGTAGGGGGTGGCTTCGAGCAGGGACTGGGTGAAGTGCTCGTAGGGCGGTTCGGCGTGGTCCTCCCAGTAGCCGAGGGCGGCGCGGATGTCCTCGTCGGCACGCATGCTGGAGCGCACCTGCTGCCACTGTTCGAAGGAGTCCCAGGCGGCCACGACGGCGACCTGCGGCTGGTGCTCGGCGACAACGGCGTCCAGGATCAACGCTGCGGAGGAGCCGGTGAGGCGCGTGTAGGCGGGCAGCCAGGCATCCTCCAGCCACGAGTGCAGGCGGGCGCCCTGGCTGGAGTTCTTCAGAAAGTATTGTTCAAAGGAGTAGAGCTTTTTCATTGGGGAGACCTGGCGTCGATTCGCGGAATGCCGCGGCGTCGCACCATAATGAACAGAGTATCGTCATGCGGGCGCTTCCTGTACTTTTCGTTTTTGTGACAGCCCTGGCCGCGGCGGATTACCGGCCGCCGGCGGGGACGCGGCCCGTGGCGAAGCGGCCGGGCGGGGAATCGATTCTGCCGGGCGGCCGGATGATTGCGCCGCTCGGGAGGCAGTACCAGACGGGGCCGGGGCCGTGGGGGCTGGCGGTGTCGCCGAACGGGAGGCGGGTGGTGTCTGCGGATGGGGGCACGCGGGCGTTTTCACTGACGCTGCTCGACAGCCGCGCCGGCGCGTGGCGGATTGAGCGGCGCGAGGCGTCGCGCAAGCCGGACGACCAACCGGAGGATCCCGACGAGTTCCGCTCCATCTTCATGGGCCTGGCGTTTGAGAACGATCACGACATCTACGCCAGCGAAGGGAACAGCGGCCGCGTCCGCCTGCTCGACATTGTCACCGGCAAGCGAAAGCACCTTTACGACCTCAACGCCGATGGGTTCACCGATTCCTACACCGGCGACATCGCCTACGACGCCAAGCGCCGGCTGCTCTATGTAGTGGACCAGGCCAACTTCCGCGTGGCGGTGATCGACACGCGCCGGCAGCGGATTGTGGCCAGCGTCCGCACGGGGCGGCTGCCGTTCGCGATTGCGTTGTCGCCGGACGCGCAGCGCGTTTACGTCACCAACATCGGCATGTTCGAGTACAGCGCCATACCCGGCGCGAATGCGCGCGATGCGCGGCGCACGGGGCTGCCATTTGCGGCCTCCGGGTTTCCGTCGCGGGAGGCGGAGGAGGGCGTGGAGCGCGTGAATGGCGAGGGCCAGACGGTGCGTGTGCCGGGGCTGGGGAGTCCGAACGTCAAGGAGTCGAACTCGCTGACGGTGATTGACGTGGCCGACCCCTCGCAGCCGCGGGTGGTGGCGTTCATTCCCACCGGCCTTCCTTTCGGCAAGGGAATCCATGGCGGCTCCAGTCCCAGCGCGGTGGCAGCGAATGCGGAGCGGATTTATGTGGCCAACGGGCACAACGATTCGGTGACGGTGATCAACGCCCGGTCGCTGGCCGTGGAGGCGGAGATTTCCATCCGGATTCCGGGCCTGGAGGGGTATCGCGGCATACTGCCGACGGGCCTGGCGATTGATGGCCAGAAGCTGTATGTGGCCGAGGCGGGTATCAACGCCATCGGGGTGATCGATTTGAAGTCCCGCCAGGTGCTCGCGCATCTGCCGGCCGGGTGGTTCCCCACGCGCGTGCTGGTGCGGGACGGGACGGTGTACGTCACCAACGCCAAGGGCCACGGCACGGGGCCGAATGCCTCCATGACGAAGGCCTACGAGAACAGCTTCATCACGGACCAGCGGCGGGGGACCATCAGCATGTACCCCGTGCCGGACCCCGATGACTATGCCAAACACACGGCCCGCGTGCTGACGCTGAACGGCTTCCGGAAGCCGGTGCCGGCGCCGGCGCTGCCGCCGGAGATCGAGTACGTCGTGATGATCGTGAAGGAGAACCGCACGTTCGACGAAGTGTTCGGCGATATCGTCTCGGCCTCGAACGCGCCGGTGAACGGTGCGTGGGACCTGGCGCGGTTAGGGCAATATGCCATCGTGGCCAGCGAGCGCGGCGAGATTCAGCAGCGGTTCGCGGCGCGGAATGTGCCGGTGACGCCGAACCACCACGCCATGGCGGAACGGTTCGCGTTCAGCGACAACTTCTATGCCGATTCGGAGGTCTCCGTCGACGGCCATCACTGGCTGGTGGGCAGCTATCCGAACGCGTGGACGGAATCGACGCTGATGGCGGCCTACGGCGGGAAGAAGCATTTCCGCTTCCCGACGGCCGCGCCGGGCCGGCTGCTGTTCGCCGGCAGCAACTCCTCCGTGCATCCGGACGAGCAACTGGAGGCGGGCGCGCTGTGGCACCATCTGGAGCGCCACAACGTTTCGTTCCGCAACTTCGGCGAGGGGTTCGAACTGGCCGGGGTAGACGAAAGCCCCGGGCTGAAACCCACCGGCGCGCGTTTCCTGACCAATGTGCCGATGCCCGATCCGCTCTATCGCAACACCTCGCAGGAGTACCCCGGCTACAACACGAACATCCCCGATCAGTTCCGTGCGAATGCCTTCATCGGCGAAGTGGAGCGGCGCTACATTCTGGGCAATGAGAAGTTTCCGAAGTTTGTCTATATCCACCTGCCGAACGATCATATGGCGCGGCCGCGGCCGGAGGACGGGTATCCGTTCGCCGCGTCGTATGTGGCCGATAACGACTATGCGCTGGGCCGCATCGTCGAGTTCCTCAGCAAGAGCCCGTGGTGGAAACAGATGGCCATCTTCATCACCGAGGACGACGCGCAGGGAGGCGTCGATCATGTGGATTCCCATCGCACGTTGTTCCTGATGGCCAGCCCCTACGCGAAGAAGAACTACGTTTCCAAGGTGAACGCCAGCTTCCCGGCGCTGCTGAAGACCACCTTTCAACTGCTGAAACTGCCGCCGTTGAACCTGTTCGACGCCACCGCCTCTGATCTGTCTGACTGCTTCACCACGACGCCTGACTTCACGCCCTACACTGTGAAGCCGATCCGGCCGGAACTGTTCGACCCGGCCAAGGCGCGCGACCCGCTCGACCCCAAGCCCGGCCCCCGCATGGACGATCCGCGCGTGCTGCGCGAGCAGCACACGAATCAGCCATGAAGGGGTTTTCATTTCAGATACAATTGGCCGCATGAAATGGCTGTGCGCGGCCGCGGCGGTCATCTGCCTGCCGGCGGCGGAAACCCCTGTTGAGTTTTTCGAGACCAAGGTGCGGCCCGTGCTGGCAAAGCACTGCTTCTCCTGTCACACGCAGACCAAGCTGGGCGGGCTCGCCATGACGTCGCGCGAGGAGTTGCTGAAGGGCGGCAAGAGCGGACCGGCGTTGATTGCGGGCGATCCTGACGGCAGCCTGCTGGTGCGCGCCATCACGCATCAACACGAGCGGTTCAAGATGCCGCCATCGGGGGATAAGCTCGACGACGCCTCCATCGCCGCCGTGAAGACGTGGATCCGCGATGGGGCCGTGTGGCCGCAGGCGCCGCAGGCAGCCAAGGGTTACACCGTCTCTCCCGAGCAGCGGCAGTGGTGGGCGTTCCAGCCCGTAAAGAGTCCCGCCCCGCCGGCCGTGAAGAACAAGGCGTGGGTCCGGACGCCCATCGATGCCTTCCTCCTGGCCGCGCTGGAGGCGAAGAATCTGAAGCCGCAGGGCCCGGCCGACCGCCGCACGCTGATTCGCCGCGCAACGTTAGACCTAACCGGTTTGCCGCCGACGGCCGAGGAGATCGACGCCTTCGTGGCCGACAAATCGCCGGACGCTTTCGCGAAGGTGGTGGACCGCCTGCTCGCCTCACCGCACTACGGCGAGCGCTGGGGGCGGTTGTGGCTCGATGTCGCGCGTTACTCCGACGACAAGCTGAACTCCACCATGGATGAACCGCGCCCGAACGCGTTCCGTTATCGGGATTGGGTCGTGGAAGCGTTCAACAAAGACATGCCTTACGACACGTTCGTGAAGGCGCAGATCGCCGGGGACCTGATGGGCGATCCGAAGCTGATCGCCGGTACGGGCCTGTACGGGTTGAGTCCGGAGTTCCAGGACGACCGCGTCGACGTTACGACGCGCGGCTTCCTGGGCCTCACCGTGGCCTGCGCGCAATGCCACGATCATAAGTTCGACCCCATTCCGACGAAGGACTACTACTCGCTGCTCGGCGTTTTCAACAGCTCCAAACAGCAGGAGTTCCCGCTGGCGCCGGAGGCCGAGGTGAAGGCCTGGAATGAGAAGAAGAAGGCGCTCGACAAGGCGAAGGAAGACCTGAGCAGCTTCTACGCCAAGCAGGCCGAGCAGCTATCCGAGATGCTGGCGGCCAAGGCGGACCGCTACCTGCTGGCCGCGCAGGACAAGGGGCCGTATGAGGGGTTGGACGCCGAGACCATCGAACGCTTCCGCAAGTACCTGGCGAAGAAGGACCGGCTGGCCAAACTCGCCGATGACCCCAAACAGTTTCGCGCCGAACTGATCGCCGTGCAGGCGGAAAAGAAGGACATCGACGACAAGAACAACATCCGGCTGGGCGGGTCCAAGGAGCGGCGGGATCTTTCCCAGGCCGACCTGTTGTCGCTGGCGCCGGAGAAGTTCTACCTGTGGCGCGACTTCTACCGCGGCGGCGGCGTGTTCCATTATGCACCGGGTAAAATTGAGCGCTTCCTGCAGGGCCACTGGCGTGAGCATCTGGACTTGCTGAAGCAAATTGTGTCCGACGCCGAGAAGGCGCTGCCCGAACAATACCCCTTCCTGCATGCCATGGGCGAGGCCGAAAAGCCGCGTGACGAGCGCATCCACATCCGCGGCAACCGCGCCAATCTGGGCGATGAGGCACCGCGCGCGTGGCTGACGATTCTCTCCCGCAGCGGAGACCAGCCGCGGTTCAACAACGGCAGCGGCCGCCTGCAACTGGCCGAGCACGTTGCCAGCAGGGACAACCCGCTCACCGCCCGCGTCATGATCAACCGCATCTGGCAGGGACACTTCGGCGAAGGGCTGGTGCGCTCCACGTCCAACTTCGGGCGGCTCGGCGAGCAGCCTTCGCACCCGGAACTGCTCGACTGGCTGGCGTCGCGGTTCATGGAGCGCAACTGGTCCATGAAGGCGATGCACCGGGAGATCATGCTCTCCTCGGTTTACCAGATGGCCGGCGGCAGCGCGGAGGGCGAGAACCGGCTGTTGGAACAGTTCCCGGCGCGGCGGCTGGACGCCGAGTCGCTGCGGGATTCGATTCTCGCCGTCACCGGACGTCTGGACCGCACGGTGGGCGGCAAGCCGTTCCGCCTGGAGGACGCTTCGCAGACGCGACGCACGCTGTATGGATTTGTCAGCCGCCGCCGCACGGACACGATGTTGAACCTGTTCGACTTCCCCAACCCCAACGCGACCAGCGAAAAACGCGCCTCCACCGATGTTCCGCTCCAGCGGCTGTTCCTATTGAACAGCGAACTGATGGCCGATTCGGCCGCCGCGCTGGATAAGGCCATCGAGGGCGCGACGCCCGAGGAGCGGATTCGCAAGGGCTATCGCGCCGTGCTGGGGCGCGCGCCGTCGAAGGCCGAACTCGACATGGGCGCGGCGTTTGTGCAGGCGGGCGGCGACGCCTGGGCGCAGTACTGGCAGGTGCTGCTGGCGACCGATGAATTTCTGATGGTGAGGTAACGGACCATGATGACGCGTCGAGAGATGTTGCAGACAGTGGGAATGGGCTTCGGCGGCTGCGGGCTGGCCAGCGCGGCGGCGGCGGGCACGCACTTCCCCGCCAAGGCCAAGCACATCATCTTCATCTTCCTGAACGGTGGTCCGTCGCAGGTGGATACCTTCGACCCCAAGCCGCTGCTGCAGAAACACCACGGCCAGCCCATGCCGGCCGGCCCCAACCTGAAGACGGAGCGCAAGACGGGCAACCTGCTCGGCTCGCCGTTCCAGTTCAAGCGTTGCGGCAAGAGCGGTATTGAGGTCAGCGAGATCTTCCCGCGCCTGGGGCAGAACATCGACGAGTTCGCCGTCATCCGTTCCATGCACACGGACCGGCCGAATCATGAGCCGTCGCTGCTCATCATGAACTGCGGCGTGCCGCTGCCGGGCAAGCCGTCGATGGGTTCGTGGCTCAGCTACGGCCTCGGGTCGTTGAACAAGAACCTGCCGAGCTTTGTGGTGCTGTGCCCCGGCGTGCCGGTGATCGGCAGCCAGTTGTGGACGTCGGCCTTCCTGCCGGCCGTGCATCAGGGCGTGCACCTGGAGACGAAGGAGAAGGACGTCCGCAAGCTGGTGCCCTACATCACGCCGCGGCGCGGGGCCGAGGAGCAGCGGCGGCAGATGGACCTGCTGGCATCGTTGAACAAGATGCAGGCCGGCAGCGCGTTCGATAGCGGCGTGGAGTCGATGGAGGTGGCGTTCCGGATGCAGAAGGAGGCGCCGGACGTCTTCGACATCACGCGCGAGCCGGAAGCCGTACGCGAACGCTACGGCGATACGGCCGTGGGGCGCGGCTGCCTGATGGCGCGCCGCATGGTGGAAAAGGGCGTGCGCATGGTGCAGATCTATCACGGCAACGGCCAGCCCTGGGACAACCACGACGACATTCAGATTCACCGTACGCTGGCGCGCGAGGCGGACCCGGCCATCGCGTCGCTGATTGAGGACCTGCGTGACCGCGACATGTTGAAGGAGACCATCGTGCTGGTCGGCGGCGAGTTCGGCCGCACGCCCAGCGTCGAGGTCAGCGGACTCGTCAGCCACCAGAACGGCCGCGACCACAACAACCACGGCTACTCCATGCTGGTCGCCGGCGGCGGATTCAAGGGCGGCATCACCTATGGCGCCACCGACGATTTCGGCTTCAAGGCCGTGGAAAAGCGCGTCTACGCCCACGACTTGCAGGCCACTATGCTGCGGCAGATGGGCATCGACCATACGCGCCTCACCTATCGGTATGGCGGACGCGACTTCCGCCTCACCGACGTTGGCGGCAACGTGATTCCGGACCTGCTCGCCTGAGCCGCTACAGCCCCGCCAGGTTCGGCCACACCTTGTGATAGCCCTGCCCGGCGGCCCATACGTCGAGCGCGGCCAGCGCCAGTTCGTCCACCTCCGGGATCAGCTCCGGGTCCCGCTCCACCGACAGCAGATGCAGATAGCAGCCGCAGCCCGAACAGCTCTGCATCCGCGCGGCCGGGTGCTCCGCGGCGGTGTGGAAGTCAATCTTTGCCGGGTCCGTCTCCATGCACTCCGGGCAGGTCGTGCGGCGAAACGGCCACTCATTGCGGCAGAGCGAACACGCCAGATACAGCGCCTCGCCATTGCCCGCCGGACGCAGCACGCCGAGCTGCGGGGCATGGCCGCAGTGCGGGCATTCGGCCGGCCCGGCGTCGGGTTTCTGCAGCGGGGCGTGACGCGCCCAGGCCTCCAGCGCCAGCCGCGCCCAGAAGCCGGAGGGCTCGTACGGGTCCGGCTGCTGGAAATAGCGCGCCACGTCCGGGCGGGCCTCCCGCAGCGGCTCCGGCGCGCGCGGACCAAGCTCTACGCGCAGCCGCTCCGCCAGCGCCTGCGCCTGGTCGAGGTCCGGATGTGCGTCGCCGATCCGGTCGTAGGCGGCCGCTACCAGCAGCAGCACCTCGGCCGCCTGCGGATGCCGTGCGGCCAGCAGGCGTGCCCGCGCCGCCCTCACTGCCCCGTCACTTGCCGGAACCACTTGCCGTGGTGCGAGCGGGCCCAGCCGGCGCTGACCTTCCCGTGCACCATGGCCTGCAATGCTCCCGGCACGGCGAACGTGCTCATGTAGAAATGGACGATGATGCCGCCGAGCGAGACTGCCGCGCACAGCGGATGCAGCAGAATGGCGGCCACGCGCAGCCCGCGCGGCGCCACTTCCGGAAACCAGATCACCAGCCCCGTCAGCAGCAGGAACACGGCGCTGGCCGATTGCAGCCAGAACATCATCTTCTGCCCTGCGTTGAAGCGTCCGCTCTCCGGAATCCCGGCCTCCAGATTCTGCGCGTAGAGGTGGGACTTGGCCAGCCAAACCTGGTCGTCCTCATCGAGCTGCATCTGCCGCGCCCACCGCCGGAACATCACGCCCAGCGCGCAGAAGAAGAACACTCCGGCCCACGGATGCCACGCCCGCGCCGTTTCTCCGCCCCCGAAGACGATCGCCATCCAGAACAACCGGGGCGACCACAATGCCAGCCCCGTAAAGGCCGCATGCAGAAAACACAGCGCCGATATCCAGTGCGACGCCCGCTCGGCGAACGAGAACCGCTCAATGGACTTCGTCATCATGCGTCTCCTTCGGCCCGAACTTCAGATAGTGCAGCAGCGCGCCCAGCATCGTGCCGAAGAGTGCGAAGTTCGCTGCCCACTTCAACGGCCCCTTCCACAGCGTCACCGTCCACGGAATCTCCGGGTCCTTCGGCAGCCCGTACTTCTCCGGCTCCGAGGCGTGCTTCAACACATAAAGCACGTTCGTCCCGCCCACGCCCGGGCCGTCGTAGACGCCCGCGTCGGCAAAGCCGTCTTCCTTCAACTCGTCCGCCCGCGCCTCGGCCAACTGCACCAGATCCGTCCGCGATCCGAACGTCAGGCAGTTCGTCGGGCACGTCCGGATGCAGGCCGGCGTCATTCCCGCGCCCACGCGGTCCGAACACAGCGAGCACTTGTACACCTTCTTCGTCACCGGGCTCAGCCGCGGCACATCGAACGGGCACCCCGTGATGCAGTACCCGCAGCCGATGCAGTTGTCCTGATGAAAATCGACGATCCCATTCGGCAGCTGCACAATCGCGCCCGGCGCCGGGCAGGCCTTGATGCACCCGGCGTCGGCGCAGTGCATGCACTGGTATTTCGCCATCAGCCAGCTCTGCGCGCCGGCCGTCTCGTACTCGTTGAACTTGATCAGGTTCCAGAAGTTCGGCGCCAGGTCCGGCATCGTCTGGTAGGTGTTGTTGAACACCCCCAGCGTGAACTCCTGGTCGTTCCACTCCTGGCATGCCACCTCGCACGCCTTGCAGCCGATGCAGAGCGAGGTGTCCACCAACTTTGCCACTGTCGTTACCGGCATCGCCTACACCTTCTCCACATTCACCAGGAAGCCCTTGTATTCCGGCGTGCCCGAGTTCGGGTCAAACGCCGAAGGCGTCAGGTTGTTCACCAGCGGTCCGCGCACCCGGCCCACGTATCCCCAGTGAATCGGAATGCCTACATGGTAGACGGTCTGTCCCCCCACCTGCAGCGGTCGCATGCGGCCCGTCACCAGCGCCGGCCCTT
>CAZWDD010000021.1:0-31171 GCA_964632345.1 uncultured Solibacteraceae bacterium
CGATGTTGGGCAGATGCTCACAGACGCGGATACCGGGGACGTTCGAGGAGATCTCATTGAACTCGCCGCGGATTTCACGCGGGGCATTGGGCTTCATGTCGAAGGTATCGATATGGGGCGAACCACCGGACTGCCAGAGCAGGATGCAGCTGAGTTCCTTCTTCTCCGCGCCGCGCATGAGAGCGGGCATATGGAGACTGCCGAGCCCGAGCGACCCGATGCGGAGGAAGTCCCTGCGGCCAAACAGATCGGTACGATTGGTAATTTCCATGATTTCCTTCCGCTCTCAATGATTGTAGAGAAATTCCTTGGTGTTCATGAGGGCCCAGAGCACATCCTCAAACCCGCGTTGGCGGCTGGCACTCTGGCGGACGGCGTTGCGGGCGTTAGCCACCTCTTCGGAGTCGGGGAAGCGGGAGAGGGTGCGGAGGTAGAGCTCCTCGATCATGCGGGCATCGTCGGAGAACCGGGCGAGGTTGCGGGCGATGAATCCCTTGGGGTCGCTGGCCTTGCGATGGGCGGTATCGCCGCCGATCATGTGCAGCGCCTGGTTGAGCGTCGGGGTATTCTTGCGCTCGCAGACAAGCTGGCGGGAGGGTCGATCGAAGACCTCGAGGAAATAGCTTTCAATCTCCGGCTCGGGCAGTTGCGTGGCACGGGTGCCAGGGTACATGGACTGGAACGGCTCCGGGCTGGCGGCGGCGAGTGAGAGAGAGTCAAGCAGGGGCTCGGCACTGAGTCGCTTGGGGTAGTAGCGGGAGTAGGCCATCTTGTCTGACTTGTTGGAGGGATTGGGAACGGAGGAGAGCTGATAGGCGCTGGATGCGGTGATGCGGCGGATGAGGTGGTGGAGATCGAAGTTGTGATCGACGAAGTCCTGGGCGAGGGCCGCGAGGAGGGGTTCGTTGGTGGGGGGATTGGTCAGGCGGAAGTCGTCGACGGGTTCGACAAAGCCGCGGCCCATGAAGTTGCGCCACATGCGGTTGACGATGGCGCGGGCGAACCAGGGATTGTCACGGGCGGTGACCCAATCGGCGAGAAGTTCGCGGCGGTCGGTGAGCCCCTTGGATGGCATATGGGGACCGTCGAGCGGCTTGGGAAGGTAGGTCTTTTTGGTGTCGGGGTTCTGGAACTGGCGGTCGAAGTCGACGAAGAGGGCGCGCTCATTATTGCGGGGGCCGCCGCCTTTGTAGCGGACCTGGGAGAAGAAGGCCGCCATGCCGTTGAAGTCGTCCTGGGTCCACTTTTCCAGCGGGTGATTATGGCAGCGAGCGCACCCGATGGAGACGCCGAGGAAGAGCTGGCTGGTCTTTTCGGCCATGTCCAACTCCTTCTTCATCAGGGGGTAGTAGTTGGTGGCCGGGTGGTCATACATGTTGCCACTGGAGACGAGCAGGTTGCGGACGAACTGGTCATAGGGAACGTTGGCCTCAAACTGGCTGACGAGCCAGCGGGTGAAGGCGTAGGGGCCCTTGTTGTAGAGAAGCTGTTTGGTGTTGTCGAGATGGTCGCCCCAGTAGAGACCCCAGTAGTCGGCGTATTCGGGCCGCTTGAGGAGGGAGTCGACGAGCTTGGCGCGCCTGGCAGGATCGGACGAAGTGAGGAAGGCGCGGGCCTCCTCGCCGGTGGGAAGAAGGCCGATGGTATCGAGGTAGACGCGGCGCAGGAAGGTGGCGTCATCGGCGGGTTCGGAGGGCGCAATGGAGAGGCGCTGCAGCTTCGCGTTGATGTGCTCGTCGATGAAGTTGTTGACCTTGAGCAGGGGAATCTTCTGCGGTTCGGGGACAACGGCGATGCGGGCGGCGGCGGCTACACCGGGGCCACGGACGACGATGGCCGTTTCGCCACCGCGCGCTCCGGTAACGTTACCGGAGGGGGAGACGGCGGCGATGGAATCATCGTTGGAGGTGTACTTGACGAGGTGGGAGACATCGGCTTCGGCGCCGTCATTGAAACGGGCGGTGACGAGAAGTTTGCGCTTCGCCTCCTTGCCGATAAGGGAGGCCTGTTCCGGGATGACGCGAAGGGCGGTGATGCGGCGCTCGTTCTCGCCCGCGCTGGGGGCGCCGTTGCGGATCCATTCGGCAAGGGTCTTGAAGTCGGGCGAGTTCTCGTTGAAGAGCTTGCCACCGGCGTGTTTGATGA
This sequence comes from uncultured Solibacteraceae bacterium, assembly GCA_964632345.1. Taxonomy (GTDB): domain Bacteria; phylum Acidobacteriota; class Terriglobia; order Bryobacterales; family Bryobacteraceae. The sequence goes on from CAZWDD010000021.1 coordinate 2,146, forward strand.
CGTAGGTCGGCTTCTGAAGGAGGAGGCTCTTCTCGGGATTGTTCCTGTCGATCCGGCGGCCGTCGTGTTTGGCGACGATCATCTCGTAATCGGCGGCGGGTTCATAGCCGAACAGGGAGAGCTTGAAACCGTTCTGACCGTTCAGTGCGCCGTGGCAGGAGCCGCCGTTGCAACCGTGTTTGGTGAGGATGGGGAGAATGTCGGCGGAAAAGCTGCGGGGTACGGGTTTGTCGGCGCGTTGGACGAGAGCCGTGGTTTGGGCCGATAGGGCCTTGTATCGTGCCGTGACGCGGGCGGCGCCGTTGGCATTGGCGGTGACGATTCCGGCGGCGCTGACGGTGGCGGCGGCGCCGGTGCTGGAGAAGCTGGTCTCAGCAGTGACGTCACGGCTGACGCCGCCGGGAAATTCGGCAAGAACGACGAGGCGCTGGGTTGCCCCCTGCCCGAACAGGAGGGGATTTTCTGGAAGGACGAGGAGCCTACGCGGCTGGGCGGCGACGGCGAGAGCGGCGAGGAGGAAGAGTGTAAAGAGTTGCAGCATGGAGAGTTCTCGTCGGACTAGTCGGGCAGGGAAAAAACTTTCCCTATCGTACAGGAACAGGAGATGGTACAGGCCTCAGTCCACCAGAACCGTGATGCGCGGGGCTTCCTGCAACTCGCCGGCGGCGCGTCCGAGGACGGCGACGCGGGGAGCGCGGAAGGGTTTTGCATCGGGGGCGGCCCGAAGGGTGAGCTCAACTTGAGCAGCATCAGGCGGAGCGGTGAAGGGATCAAGTGAGACTCCGGAGGGGAGATTCTCGACCTGAAACTGAATCGGGGACTCGAACCCAGGCTCCCGGCGGATCATGACGGGGATCTTCCCCAGTCCGCCAGGAGGCACATTGACGGCGCTGGCCGATGCCTCGAGGGAAAAGTTCGGTTTGGCGGCAATCGCAAGGACAGCGGACTCGACGCGGTGAAACGTGGCGCCTTCGCCGCCACCGCTTGAGATGCGGACGTTTCGCCAGGCGGCCTGCCCGCCGGCCTTGACGGTAACAATAGAGGCGGCGCCAGGCTTTGCGCCTGGGGCGGCCGTCAATGCAATTTCGGTTTCGTTCTTCCCCTCGGGAATCGCGGCGGGCGCGGCCGAGACGCCGGCCGGCAGGCCATCGAGGGAGACCGGGATAGCCTCGCGATGGCCATCGAGGCGCTGGACCGAGATCTTCCACCTCTTCGTCTGGCCGGGATAGAGATAGGGCCGTTCGTCGGCGAGTTGGGGAGTAAAGGATGGACGGAGGGGAGTGACGGTGAGTTGGAAGGGCGTACCCTCGGCGGCTACGTTGACGGTGTTGCGAACCTCCAGGGTGTAGGCGCCGGCGGCGGCAAACTTGTGCGTGAGGCGGGGGTCCTTGGTGTAGAACGCGGCCCCGGCGAAGGCGAAATCGTCATTGGAGGCGATCATTTTTCCGGAGGCGTCGTAGAGGCGAAGGAAGAGGTCGGAGTCGGCGCCGAAGCGCTGCGAGCGAACCTCGAAGGTCAGGGATTCGCGGGCCTGCGCATGGATGGTGAAGCGGTGGGGGTCGCGGTAACGGGCCATGGCGGTGACCTGGGTGGGCGCCTGGAGCTCCGTCGATGAAGAGACCGGGAGCGGGTCGACAACGAAGCGCGCGGAGTTGGACCGGGCGTTGTGGGAGAGAACGGTAACAGCGACGGGACCGCCGACAGAGGGAGGGACGTCGATTTCGGCACGCGCGGTGGACCCTGCGGCGGCGATTAGCCGGCCGGTGATGGCGGATGGGGAGAACTCGAGACGGGCATTTGCGTCATGGAAGCCGGTACCGTAAAGCGAAATCTGGTGGCGGCCTGGGGGCAGGGCAACCGGGGCGACGGTATCGATGTGGGGTGACTGGCGGATGTCGAGCGAGTAGGCAAAGTTGGGGTCATTGAGGCGATGGGTGGGTTGGATGACGGCGATGTATTCGCCGTCGACCGGGGCTTGAAATTCCAGGAACGGATCCCAGATGAAGCGCTCCTCGCAGTGGGCGAGTTTGCGGCCGGATGCGTCGAGGAGTATGAGAGCGGCATCGAGGCTATTGCCGTTGCGGGCGGAGTGGAGATCGAAGATCCAGCGGGAGTCCTTTGCGGCGCGGAACCGGAAGAAGTCAAAGTCGCGATCGAGGTTGAGGCGGCCGAGGATGGAAGCCGGTAGAGAGACAGCCTGGGCATCCTCCAGCGCGGAGTTAGGTTCCGCTTCGAGGATGTGCGGGAGAGGAGAGATGCGAAGGAGGACAGGATTGGAGGCGCCGCGGTGGGTGACGACGTGGAGCACGTGATGGCCGAAGGAAGCGCCGGGCGCGGTTTCGATATCGAGCGTGAGGCGGGTGGGGGAGACCGAGGTGAGTGTGGCGGTGGCGGCGCGAGAGGGGAAGAGGACAGCAGAGGCGCCATCCAGATGTTCGCCGAGGAGTTCGGCGGAGAAGCGTTGGCCGGGTTGGGCGGATTGGGGGAATACGGAGGAGGCCAGAGGAGTACGGTGAACGACCGGGTCAGCGGCGAAAAGAAGTGAGGCAAGGAATGGGAGGAGAGGGAAAACGCGGAGAAACATCCTTGGCCGAATTTATCACGAGGGGACGAGAGAAAAATTGGCTCACGGAATGGAGGAGGAAGACGAAATGAGAAGAAGAGCGCGGCGGAAGATGGCCGCGGAAGTAGAAAAACGGGAGAGAGACCCATGGCGTTAGATGTGTTGATCGTTGACGACTCGGCTGCAATTCGGAAGATCCTGCAGCGGGTGCTGGCCCAGACGGACGTACAGTTGGGGTCGGTGGTAGAGGCGGCCGATGGAGTGGAGGCGTTGGAACGGTTGAAAGCCGGGAAGGTCGACCTGGTGCTGTCCGACATCAACATGCCGAACATGGACGGTATCGAACTGTTGACACATATCCGGGCGAAGCCGGAGTGGAAGTCGATTCCTGTGGTGATGATCACGACAGAGGGCAGCCAGCAGAAGGTACTGGAGGCGGTGGAACTAGGCGCGGCCGGGTATGTGCGGAAGCCGTTCACCGCGGATCAGATCAAGGAAAAGTTGGTTGGACTGATCTAAAGGGGGCCGATGTATGACGCAGGAAGAAATGAACGCCCTGGTAGAAGAGGGCATCCGCAATTCGGTAGAAAACGTATGCGGCATGATGCTGGGTTGTGAAGTGGCGGTAGGAGCGAGCCGGCAGATCGCGCACCCGATGCAGGAGACGGATGGCGTCGTGGCGCTGATCGGCATGGCCGGGCCGTGGATCGGCACGGGCGCCTTGAGTTGCAAGCCGCAACTGGCGTGCAAGCTGGCCGGGGCGATGTTGATGACCGAGTTCGAGAAGGTAGACGAGGAAGTGCTGGACGCCGTGGCGGAGTTGGCAAACATGGTGATCGGCAACCTGAAGACGGTGGTTGAGGAGAAAGTGGGCGCGATGGGGCTATCGACGCCGACGACGATCTACGGGGCTAGCTTTATGACGAAGATCGGCGGCAGCAACCACTGGACGCTGATTCCTGTACAGGTGGCCGAAGGGGAACTGCAGGTGCAGATCTGCATGCTTCCTAACCACGAGGGGCGAACGCATCACCGACTGGACATCGTCGGACACATGGTGACGCGGTCGTAACTCAGCCTTTGATGCCGTCGAAGGCGGCCTCAATCTCCTGCCGGACGGCCGGGGAAACCGGGATGAGAGGCAAGCGTGGAGCGCCGCCGTAGAAGCCATTGAGGTCCATGGCGTACTTCAGACCGGGGATGCCGTACTTGACGGTGACCAGGTGGGCGGGGTGCGCGATGCGGCCCTGCCAGTCCATGCCCGCTTCTTCTTCGCGCATGCGGAAGGCTTCCCAGATGGTGACGCAGGCGTAGGGCGCCGCATTGGCAAAAGCGAGCACGGCGCCTACGGCACCGACCTTGAGTGACGGATAGAGAGTGGGCGCGGAACCGGAGAGAACCTGGAAACCGGTTTTGACTTCACGGATCATCTTCATCAGCTTTTCGAGACTTCCGGAGCTCTCCTTGACGGCGATGATATTTGGGTGTTCGCTGAGCGTGGCGACAGCCTCAGCCGGAATGTCGACGCCGGTGGCCTGCGGCCAGTTGTAGATCATGACGGGGATCTTGGACTGATCGGCGACAGCCCGGAAGTAACGCACCTGCGCTTCGGCGTTGTTGAGGAGATTCTTGTAGTAGTGGGGCGTGCGGACCATGGCCGCGACGTAGCCCATTTCCGCGGCCTTGTTGGTGAGGGAGACGGTTTCCCGGACGCTCTCAACGCCGGTCCCGCAAAGCAGTTGCTTGCCGGCCTTGGCATACTGGGCCACCCATTCGAACATCTGGAGCTTCTCTTCCGGAGTGAGCATGACGCTTTCGCCGGTGGAGCCGCAGACGACATAGCCGGAAAGGTTCACCGCATTGAGCTTTTCAATGTTGTGTTGGACCTTGACCTTGTAGAGGTCGCCATCGAAGGTGAACGGGGTGGCGATGGGTGGGTAGATGCCTTGGAGTTTGAGCATGGAGAGGTCCTCGTGAAGCACAAAGGGCGCGGCGGCCGACTGGCACGCCGCGCCCCTGCGCGAAACAACGGAGTTGGTTAGCCCTTGACGAAGATGATGACGAGGGTGTAGAGCGCGAGCGATTCGATGAAGATGAGGCCGAGCAGGCCGAGACCACGAATCACGGCGCCAGCGCCGGGGTTGCGGGCGATGCCTTCGGCGGCGCCGGCAACGGCCTTGCCCTGGGCAAGGGCGCAGAGGCCGGAGGCGATGGCCATCGAGAAAGCGTTGGTGAGAACGATGCCGCCGTCGGCCGCCATCATGGGCGTGGTGAGGGCAAGCAGGACAAACGCGAGCAGAAACAGGCGTCCAATCATTTTGGGTACTTCTCCTTGGGTTTATGAGGTTGCGCTCAGGAGGTGGTTCGATGCAGCCCTTGGGAGGGAGCAAGGCTCACACTGGCGCGGGGTTGATGCCGGAATGAAAGTCTTTAGTGATCGTGCGAGACAGCGGCGCCGACGTAGATCATCGTCAACAGCGCGAAAACGTATGCCTGCACGAAGGAAACGAAAACGTGGAGCCCCATGAAGACCACCGGGGCGAGAATGTAGGTCATGCTGAGGAACACGAGCGTGACCTGCTCGCCGGCGAACATGTTGGCGAAGAGACGGATGGTGAGCGAGATGGGGCGGGCGCAGTGGCTGACAATTTCGATGGGGATCATGAGGCAGGCCATCAGCAGGTTGCCGATGGTGCCGAAGCCCATGTTGGGGCCGGCAAACTGCTTCAGGTAGCCAATGCCGCCTTCGAGGAAGCCCTGGATGTTGTAGTAGAGAAACGCGGCGAGCGCGAGGCCGGCGGGGACCGGCGGGAACATGGTGGGCGATTCAAAGGTGGGAATGATGCCAATGAGGTTGGCGAAGAGCACGAAAAAGAAGATGGCGCCGAAGAAGGGGAGATACTTGCGATGGCCATGGTGGATGTTGTCATGGGCCTGATCGCCGAGGAACCCGTAGAGGACTTCCATAGCATGCTGGAAACCGCCGGGGCGGTCCATCGACAACTTCGGACGAAGGAGGCCAAAGACGCCAACCATAGCGGCGGCGACGACCAGCTGCATGGTCATGTAATTCGCCCACGGGCGCTCCTGCGCCGGTTGGCCGACCGCGGTGAGGATCCCGTTTGCCATCTCCGCCAGATGGTCATTAAACAGGGCAGTCACCCACAATTCATGTTCGTGCATAGAAGAGTTGGAAAAGGATTTCGAGAACGACGGCAAGAGATGCCGTGAGGAGGCCCGCAAGAACGAAAAGCGGACTGATTCCGAATGTTTCCAGGATAACATATGCAGCGCCGCCGATCAGTCCGAAGCGAAGGACGAGAAGTCCGGTGGCCGGCCCTTCCGGGCGCAGGAGTGCGCCGGCGAGCCAACGCATATTGAGGAACGCCGCGGCGACGCCGAACGCAAAGACAGCAGCCGGGCCGACGCCCCAATGGATGGCAACGCCGACGGCAGCCAGAGCGCCAATGGCGAGGATGGAGCGGCCGAGGCGGCCGACAAGGGCCGAGAAGGCGTCGTTATCTGCTGCCGGGCCGGCCATTTTCGTCGTCGGAGGGCGACGAGTCCTCCCCTGGGTTGTCAATGTCGCGCTGAAAATCCACCATCACCTTGCGGATCAACTCCTTCATACCGGCAACAATGCCGATGAGGAGCCAGACGATGTACCAGTAATTCGTGCCGAAGTACTTATCGAGTCCATAGCCGATGGCGTACCCGACGAAGATGGAGGCCGGGAGAATGAATGCGAGATTGGAGTACTCACCGACGAGCCGGGCGAAGTTCTTTTTTTGCGCCATGAAATTTAGCGGCCGCTAACGACAAGGGTATGGCGAGCATGGCATCCCATGCAAGAGACACGGGCGTTGGGGGCGACGGGCGCCTGTTTGCAGGAAGCCGGGAGTTCGCTGTGACAGCGCTGGCAACTGGCCACCTGGGCGGCCCAGGGGCGCATGGCGTGGTGGCCATGACAGGTGTTGCAATTGGCAGTGCGCACCTTCTTGCCGGAGGTATAGACGCGGCCGTGGGCGCTGGCCTCATACTGCTGCTTTTCCGCCAGATGGCAATTCCCACAGAGAGCGGCCACTTCCGAGGGGGCGGCAACCTGGTCCGGCGGCACATTACCAACCGAGGTGCGGTGCTTTTCGGACGGCCCATGGCAGATGCCGCAATCGAGGCCGGAAGCGGCATGGCGGTGGGTTTTGAAGTCCGCGACGGCTTCCGCATGGCAGGCCGCACAGCGGTGCGCCGGTTCCTGCGCAAGGACGGATAACGACGCCAGGAGCAGCACGATCAGCGCCACGAGACCATCCTTCGCGCGATGCCGCGGTCGACTTCCGCGACTCGGCGTTTCCCGGCGAGCGCGAGGGCGAGGCGCGTTTCGTCGGTAAGCAACTGAAGCACGCGTTCCACGCCGGGCTGTCCGAAAGCGCCCAGGCCCCACAGCGGAGCGCGGCCGACGAGCACGGCGCGGGCGCCGAGGGCAAGAGCCTTCAGCACATCACTGCCACGACGGATGCCGCCGTCCATCAATACAGGCACACGGCCGCCGACGGCATCGACCACGTCGGGCAGCGCATCGAGAGACCCCAGGGCGCCATCGAGTTGACGGCCACCGTGATTGGAGACAACCACGGCATCGGCGCCGTGCTGTACGGCAAGAGCGGCATCCTCCGGATGGAGTACGCCTTTGACGATGACATGGAGATTAGCGGCGCCCTTGAGCCAGTTGAGGTACTCCCAAGTCATGGACGGCGTGTGGGGGCCCCACATGGCGGCACGAGCTGGATTGACAGGCGTGCGCTTTTCGGCGTCGCCGGGGACGCCAGTGCGCATGTAGCCATAGTCGAAGCGGTTGCGGTTGTTGCGATCGCGATTGGACTGGTAGGCGTTATCGACGGTAACGACGATTCCCTTCCCTCCGCCGTCTTCGACGCGTTTGGCGAATCCGGTGGCCTGGGCCTTGTTGGCGTGGCCGGTGGTGTTGGACCACCAGAGGAGGGGCTTGCCGTCCTGGAGGATTTTCTGGACACCGGTTGCCGAGCAGATGAGTGTCTGGCGCGCGAGGGCGGCCTGGGCAACGATCTCGTCAGCGTTCTGGAGGACAAGATTCTTGCCGCCGGTGGGGGCGATGATGATGGGCGACTTGAGTTTCATGCCGAGGAGTTCGATCTCGGTGGAAACGTCGGTGGTGTCGATCATGACGCGCGGCAGGATGTAGACGCGGCCGAAGGCCTCGCGATTGGCGCGAAGAGTGTATTCGTCCTCAACGCCGCCGGCAATGAAGTCATAGGCCAGGCGGTGCATCTTTCGCTTGGCGACCTCTTCAAACTCATGGACATTGACCGGGCCCATCACGTCGTCATCCTTCTGCGCCCAGAGGGGCGAAGAGGCGACCAGACCCATCAGTTGGCGGAAACAATCACGTCGTTGCATGGGAGCCTCGCTTCCGGGAAATAATATCACCGGCCTGCTCCCCTGCTTCCTTGACGAGGATGCCCATCTTGGGAAGCGAGGGCTCCATGTCGGCACGGAGGCCCATGTCCTCGAGAGTTTCCGACGTGGTGGGACCGATGGAGCAGATGGCGAGGCGGCTGAGCGCGGCACGGACCTCGGCGGCGATCCCCTCGGCCTCGGCGATCTGCAGCAGGTGGGGCAACTGCATGGAAGTGGTCAGAAGGAGGGCATCGAACTCTCCGGCGGCGAGACGGCGTGCCGCTTCGCGGAGGGGGGCCGTATCGACAGGGAGGTCCCACTGATAGACGCGGACGGGCGTTACCGTACAACCGCGGGCGCGCAGGGCAGCGAGCAGATCCTCATTGGACCGGCCGTACTCCTGCACGGCGACGCGGCGTTCCGGGCGGCCCTCGATGGCGGTGAGGAGTTCGCGCCAGGTATTGGGAGAAGGGACGCTGACGGCCCAGGGCACACCCCAATCGCGAAGCACGGCTTGCGGCTTGGGACCGCGAGGGACGACAGCAATCTGCCGCAGCGCGTCGGCGAAGGCGCCGGCGCCGTGGCGGGGCGCGAGGATGGAATCGACCGCGCGGGTGCCAACGCCGGTGAGGAGAATCACCATGTCAAAAGCGCCGGCGCGGAGCGCGTCATAGAACTCGAGGACGTCGGGATTGTCGGCAATGGGAACTTCCCGCATGGAGGGAGCGATGAAGGGTTCGCCGCCATTTTTGCGGATGAGAACCGCCATTTCCTCCCCGCGACGGGACTCGAGCGAAAGCACGCGCAGACCTTGAAAGCCCATGACTGATTGTAAGAGGGAGGGCAACGGGTGCGCGATATAATGCCAGTGCGATGTTCCAGGCTACGGGTAGTGATACGCAGGTATTTGACGCAGTAGTGGTCGGCAGCGGCGCGACGGGCGGCTGGGCAGCGAAGGTGCTGACCGAGGGCGGCATGAAGGTCGCGATGCTGGAGGCTGGCGGGAAGGTATCGCCGCGCGACTTCACCGAGCACCGGCAGACGTTCCAGTATCCCTACATGGGGCAATCGCCGAAGGTGCTGCAGGACAGGCCGATCCAGGGGCAATGCTATGCGTGCCGCGAAGGGAATCACAAGTGGTTCGTCAACGACAAGGAGAACCCGTACATTCAGGAGAAGCCGTTCAACTGGATCCGGATGCGGGTGCTGGGCGGGCGGTCGCTGTCCTGGGGCCGCCAGAGCTATCGCATGTCGGACCTGGATTTCAAGGCGGCCTCGCATGACGGCTATGGCGACGACTGGCCGGTGAGCTATGAAGAGTTGGTGCCGTTCTACGAGAAGGTGGAGCGGTATGTGGGCATTTCGGGGCTGGCCGAAGGCTTGTCGCAACTGCCGGACAGCATCTTCCAACCGGCGATGCAGTTCACGTGCGGCGAGCAGATCCTGCGGGAGAAGGTGAAGGCGAAGTTCGGGCGCGTGGTGACGATGGGCCGGACGGCGATCCTGACGAAGGCGCTGAACGGGCGGCAGGCGTGCCACTATTGCGGCCCCTGCGAACAGGGTTGCGTGACGTACAGCTATTTCTCCAGCCCGTTCACGACGGTGAAGGACGCGCAGGCGACCGGCCGGCTGACGCTGATCACGGATGCGGTGGCGGCGAAGGTGCTGACGAAGGACGGCAAGGCGAGCGCGGTGCAGTACATTGACCGGACGACGCGCGATGTGCGTGAGGTGCGGGCGAAGGTTTTCGTGCTTTGCGCGTCAACGCTGGAATCGACGCGGCTGTTGATGAACAGCAACATCTGCAACAACAACGACGCGCTGGGCCATTATCTGATGGACCACATCTATCAGGGCGGCGCGGCCGGGACGATGCCGGACCTGGAAGCGCGGCCGTGGGCGGGTCCGCCGCGGCGGCCGAACGGGATTTACATTCCGCGGTTCCGGAATGTGAAGGAGAAGCAGACCAACGGGTTCATCCGCGGCTACGGCTACCAGGGCGGCTCGACGCCGTCGTTTGATTTCGGCGCACCGGGCTTCGGCAAGGAATACAAGGAAGCGGTGCGCAACGGGCGGTGGGGCATCAACATCGGGCTGTGGGGCGAGTGCCTGGCACGGCGGGAGAATCGCGTGGCGATCGACAAAAACCGTGTGGACGCATGGGGTATTCCGGTACTGAAGATCGACGCCGGGTGGGGCGAGAACGACCTGAAGCTGTGGGAAGACGGAAAAATACAGGCGGCTGAGATGCTGGAGGCGGCGGGCGCGAAGAACGTGCAGGTGACGGGCCGGACGCCGAGCGTGCCGGGCTTCTGCATTCACGAAATCGGCACGGCGCGCATGGGCACGGACCCGAAGCGGAGTGTGCTGAACCGCTGGTGCCAGGCGCATGAGATGAACAACCTGTTCGTGACGGACGGGGCGGCGTGGGTATCCTCCGGTTGCCAGAACCCGACGCTGACGATGATGGCGCTGACAGTGAGGGCTTGTGAGTATATCCTCGACAATCACGCGAAGGGCCGCGCTTAGCCTGCTGGCCGGCGCCGGCGCGGCGGCACAACCGCGGCGCGCGCGGACGGTATCGGTTACGGTGCTGTCGACCATGCTCTCCGGCAGCTTCAACGGAGAGTGGGGCTTCGGCGCCATGGTGGAGATTGACGGCACGCGGACGCTGTTCGACACCGGCAACCGGCCGGAGACAGTGCTGAACAACCTGCGGGAGATGAAGCAGGACCTGCGGGGCGTGGAGAATGTGATCCTGACCCACCACCACCGGGACCATACGGGCGGACTGGTGACGCTGCGGCGGGATGCCATGGCGAGGGATCCGAAGTCGATCGCGACGGCGTTCGGCGGGCGAGGCATCACGCACCGGCGGATGCCGGGCAACGATTTCATCCTGATCAAGAGCGAGTATGAAGCGGCCGGCGGCACGCTGCGGGAACTCGACAAGCCAACGGAACTGGCGCCGGGCGTATGGCTGACCGGGCCCGTGCCACGTATACATAACGAGCGGAACTGGAGCGGGAGCACGCGGATCCGACAGGCCGATGACTCGATCATTGAAGATACGCTGCCGGAGGATCAGGCGATGGTGATCGACACGGACGCCGGGCTGATCGTGATTTCCGGCTGCGGGCACGCGGGGATCGTGAATACGCTGACGTACGCGCGGAAAGTGGTGCGGCAGGCGCGGGTGCATGCGGTGATTGGCGGATTCCACCTGTTCGACGCGAACGAGGAGAAGCTGGCCTGGACGGCGCAGCAACTGGCGCCGATGGGGATTCAGTACTTCCTGGCCGCGCACTGCACGGGCGTGGAATCGACAATGCGGCTGCGGGAACTGATGAAACTGCCGGCCGACCGGATGACCATTGCGCAGGTGGGACGCCGGTTCGAATTGGGCCGGGGAATCACAGGCGGACGGGCCTGATCGCCTTTATAATAGTGAAGAGCCCCTGGCTTAGCCCCCTCTTTTTCTCCCCGCAAAGACCAACGAATGATTTCTGTCAGCAGTGTTTCCATGCGCTTCGGCGCAAAGATTTTGTTTGAGGATGTCACGACCTCATTCCAACCAGGCCGCCGCTTCGGCCTGACGGGACCGAACGGCGCCGGCAAGTCGACGTTCATGAAGCTTCTGAGCGGGGAGTCCGAACCGCAAAAAGGCAACGTCTCGCGGCCGGAGAAGATCGGCGTTATCAGCCAGAACCAGTTTGCCTATGACGAGTTCCGTGTGATCGACACGGTGATCATGGGCAACAAGCGGCTGTGGAGCGCGCTGACGGAGCGGGAAGTGCTGTACGAGAAGGCCGACCTGTCGGAAGAAGACGGGATCCGGCTGGGCGAACTGGAAGGGATTGTGGGCGAGGAGGACGGCTATTCGGCCGACTCCGACGCGGCGATCCTGCTGCAGGGCCTGGGCATTCCCGACGAACTGCACGAGCGGAAGATGGGCCAACTGCAGGGCGGCCAGAAGGTGCGCGTTCTGCTGGCGCAGGCGCTGTTCGGCAATCCGGAGGCGTTGCTGCTGGACGAACCGACAAACCACCTTGACCTGGACTCGGTGCACTGGCTGGAGAACTTCCTGAACAGCTACAAGGGCACGCTGATCGTCATTTCGCATGACAGGCACTTCCTGAACAGCGTGTGCACGCACACGGCCGATATCGACTACGAGACGATCATCACCTACCCCGGCGGATACGACGATATGGTGCTGGCCAAGACGCAGGTGCGGGCGCGGATTGAGTCCGAGAACGCGCAGCGGCAGAAGAAGATCGCGCAGTTGCAGGAGTTTGTGCAGAAGTTCAGCGCCGGCACGCGCGCCAGCCAGGTGCAGTCGAGGAAGAAGGAGATCGAGCGGCTGCAGACGAGTGATCTATCGCGTTCCAACATCGCCCGCCCGTTCATCCGATTCCAGATGAAACGGCCGAGCGGCCGGGTGCCGCTGGAGGTTAAGGACCTCGGGCGCGCCTACGGGGAGAACTCCGTATTCAGCGGCTTCGGCTGCATGATCGAACGCGGGGAGAAGATCGCCGTGCTGGGGCGGAATGGCGCGGGTAAAACGACCCTGCTGAAGGCGCTGCTAGCCAACGGCACCGGCCCGTACGACAAGGAACCGGACCTGGCCGAAGGGAAGGGCGAGGTGACGTGGGGCCACGAGGTGCAGATCGGCTACTTCGCGCAGGACCACCGGGAGTCGATCGCCAAGGGCATGACGGCGAGTGAGTGGCTGCATCAGTTCGACCCGCAGGCGAGCCGGGAAGAGATCCGCGGCGTGCTGGGGCAGATGCTGTTCGCGGGCGAGGAAGGCATGAAGCCGACCGAGGCGCTGAGCGGTGGGGAGGCGGCGCGGCTGATCTTCTGCCGCCTGATGCTGGAGAAGCCGAATTTCCTGGTGATGGACGAGCCGACGAACCACTTGGACCTGGAGTCGATCAACGCCCTGAACTTCGCGATTCAGAAGTACGAGGGAACGGTGATCCTGGTGACGCACGACGAAGACCTGGTGGCCGACACGGCGACGCGGATCTGGAACATCGACAACGGCGTGATCACCAACTTCAAAGGCTCCTACGAGGAGTTCCAGGCGACGGAAGCGGCTAAGGCCTGACGGCCTTTTCCTCTTTTCGATACCGATCGAGAACAGCCTGCAGCTTGCGCCGCGCGGCGGCGTTTTCGGCGGGCTTTTCTTCCCTGGGATCGGCCTGCCAGTCGTATAGCTTGCCGTCCTCATAGAGCTTCCAGCGCTGGTCAAAGGCGTAGCGAAGCGTCTTGGTCCAGCGTTCCTTGTCGTGCCCGGGGCGGGGATCGTACCAGGTGTAGATCCACTCGCGCGGCTGTCCTTTTTGTCCGCGCAGCTGCGGCAGGAAGGACCGGCCGTCGATAGCGCCCATGGACTTCGGCGAGATGCCGGCGGCGGCGCAGATGGTGGGGAAGAAGTCGCAGGAGTCAATGAGATCGGCGTTGACGCGGCCTGCCGGAACACGCCCCGGCCAACGGGCGATAAGCGGAACGCGCATGCCCGCTTCGGTGGTATCGCCCTTGCCGCCGGTAAATTCTTCGACGCGACCGTTGCGTTCGAGCTTTGATTTGATGGCGGACAGCGTGCCGTTGTCGCTGTAGAAGAGGATCAGCGTGTTGGAGCCGAGACCGAGCTCATCAATGCGGCGGACCATGCGGCCGATCAACTCGTCCATGTATTCGACCTGGTCCTTGAAATAAGCCGTGTCGTTCTTCAGCCGCTTATTCGTATTCCAGTCGGCGCTCTTCGGCGTCGGCGTGAAGGGGCCGTGCGTCAGCGCGAGCGGGAAGTAGGCAAACCAAGGCTCGGACTTGTGTTTCTCGATGAAGCGAAGGATGAAATCGGCGGAGATGTCGTCGCCGTACTTGTCCTTCTGGTTCGGGTAGAGTTTGCCGTTTTCGTAGTAGGTCGGGTCGCCGTAGCGGGACCCCTTGTCCTCAGTGTGGTGGGCGTGCCAGACGCAGTACTCCTCGAAGCCAGCGTCCTCAATCCGCTTGCCCTTGCCACGCCATTCTGGTTCAAAGTTGGGCGGGTTATAGCTCCAGAACTGCCACTTGCCGCCGATGACGGTGCGGTACCCATTCTCGGTGAACAGATGGCCGAAGGTGCGTTCCTTCGGGTCCATGAGGCCGAAGGCCAGCCAGTTGCGGAAGTTGGACTTACCCGTCATCAACTGCATGCGGGTGGGGGTGCAGAGGGGTTGGGCGAAGGCATATTCAAAGCGCATGCCCTCGGCGGCGAGGCGGTCCAGATGCGGGGTCTTGTAGGTGCGCCCGCCGTAGCTTCCGAGACATTCGAAGCCGAGATCGTCGGCCATGATCAGAAGAACGTTCGGACGCTTCGGCTGGGCCGAGGCAACGGCGGACACACTAAGAGTGCGCAGGAAATCCCGACGGGAAAACATGGGAATCAGTTTATCGCCGGATCAGGCGAAGATGCCCTGAATTTCCTTGGTTGCGCTTGGGAAGGTCTTCAGATCGGCGCCCATAGCCTTGTTGGCAACGGCGAGATAGAGATCGCTGACCGTCCCGGTGGAACGCGTATGCATGTTGGTGCGGAGCCCGCCGGCATGGCCCGCGACGATGACAGAGTATCCGTTGTTCTTGTGATCGTTGGCTTCGGCGTGCTCATGAATGAACACCAGCGACGTGCGATCGAGCACGGTGCCATCGCCTTCGCGGATGGACTTGAGTTTGCCGACAAGATAGGCGAACTCCTCGACGTGCCAGCGGCAGATGTCGCGCATGACGCGCTGGCCGTCGGGGCCGTCATAGCCGGGCGCCTTGCCGTCGCGATGGGTGTAGTCGTGATGGCGGGCGGCGGTGTAGCCGAGCCAGGGGAAGCGGGCAAGGCCCTGGCACTTGGTGAGCATGTAGGAGGCGACGCGGGTCTGGCCGCTGGCGAAGGCGTGGGCAAGCAGGTCGCTCTGCAGTTTGGCGATGCGCGGCCAGTCCTTCATGTCGCCTTCGGCCTCGGGCGGATCGATGCGGCGGTAGTTCGGCGGCAGGCTGGCGATGGCGCGTTCGACGTCGCGAATGGAGGAGAGGTGCTCGTCGAGACGGGTGCGATCCTCCTGGCCGAGCGCCTTATTAAGCGCGGCGGCATCTTCCTGCACGGTGTCGAGAACGCTCTTCTTGCGCGAGATCCAGCCGGCGTCGCGGGCTCCGAAAAGGCGGTCAAACAGCTTGTTCGGCAGCATCTCGGGCGGGAGGGAACGGTCATAGCCCGCCCAGCTCATATTGCGCTGGATGCTCTCGCCGAACGACTCCTGGGAGACGCCGATCTGCAGCGACCGGAAACGATTTTCCCCGCCGACGCGGGAAGCAATAGCCTGGTCGATCGAGGGACCGCCGGAGCCGCGGCCGGTGAACTGGGTACCGCTGACGAGGGCGGCCATGGAGCGGTGGTGATCGTTGCCCGGGCCGGGGAGTCGCGCGGCCGGATTATCGAGGCCGGTGACGACGTGGATATCGTTCCGGAACGGAGCGAGCGGGGCCAGGCACGGGGTCATGGTGAAGTCCGCCCCCGTCTCGGCCGGAATCCAATACTTTTCGACGACGCCGTTGCCGTTGAACCAGAGGGCGAAGCGGGTGGGGATGGCCGTCTTCGGCGTGGCCGCATAAGCGGTGCCGTTGGCGTTGAACATGGCGGCCAACGGCGGCAGGGCGATCGTGACTCCGCCGAGATTCCGGAGAAACATCCGGCGAGGCAGGGAGCGGTTCTTAGTGTGAACAGAATGCATGGGAAATGTCTCCGTGTCAGGACTCGGGCGGGAAAATGGACCAACGCAGAAGCGAAACCATCAGCTCCTGAAAGTGAAAGCCGGACTTTTTGAAATCGTCGAAGGTACGGCGGATCGTGGCGGCATCGCCGGCCTTCTCCATCCGTCCCATGTAGTAGCGGAACAGCTGCTTCACAACGCACTCCTGGCATTGTGTGTTCCCTGCCAAAATAGTACCCAATTCGCGCGGCGAGCGGAAGGCCGAGTTGGCGACGCCGGCGATGCTGCCGCTGGTATCGAGTTCAAGGTGGACGGTCTCGGTGGTACCTTTGTCCTTCCTTTCGGGAGTGAAGACGATTTTCAGCTTCTCGCGGCGCTGGCCGACGGCATCGAACTTCTCGAACCCGAAGCCGATCGGGTCAATGAGCGTGTGGCAACTGGCGCAGGAATCATTGGATAGATGTACGCCGAGCCGTTCGCGATTGGTCATGGGCCGCTCGCGGCTGTTGAGCGGCAGATTCGCGTTGACGCCCGGCGGAGGCTGCGGGACCTCCTGGCAAAGGAACTGCTCTCGCACGAAAAGGCCTCGCGAGGTGGGAGAGGTTTCAGCGGGCTTGGCGGTAGCGGCCAGGAATAGCGCCTGCCCGAGCACCCCCGCGCGCTCCGTTTCCGGCGGCAACGCAACGCGGCCGAACTCTTCGGTGGGCGGGTTCACATTGTAGAGCTTGGCCAGGGGAGTGCTGACAAAGGCGTAGTCCGCGGAGTACAGCTCCATGAAGTTCCGGTTCTCCCAGACGAGATAGCTGACCAGGCGCCGGGCCTCTTCCGTCATGGCAAGAGCGAGTTCGGGAGTGTACATGGGGAAGGAAGCGCGTTCCTTGACGGCGCCGAGGAGCCTGTCAAACCGCATCCATTCAATAGTGAACTCGTCGACGGTCGACTTCGCGCGCGGGTCGCGGAGCATCCGGCGGGCCTGCTTTTCCACGCCCTGCGGCGTCTTCAACTCCCCTGACTCGGCGGCGCGGAACAGTTCCGCATCCGGCATGCTGTTCCACAGGGCGTAGGAGATCCGGCTGGACGTTTCATAAGGATGCCAGGAGGGCTCGGCCCCGTTCTCCGTGCGCAGCAGGAAATTAGGCGACTGGAGCATTCCCTCCACCACCATCTGCGCGCCTCCGGCGGCCCACAGCTTCAGGTAGCGGGTCTCCTCCGCGGGCAGCACCGGGCGGCGGAATGCCTTGCGGCCGAAGTCGCGAATGAACTTTGCGCCGCAGGCGGGCGAGGTGTCCTTGCACGGAACGAGTCCGCGGGTGTCGCCGCCGCGGAAGGCGCTCTTGGCGAGTTTCTCGGCGCCTGCCGCGTAGGCCTCGGCCAGTAGCGGCGAAACGCTCTGCGACTGGAATTGATTTCGGAAGCCGTTGACGAAGTCCTCGGGCGGGAACTGTTCGGCGATGCGGGTGTCGTCACCGAGCAGGTCGCGGACAGTGTTGTTGTATTGGGTGTTGGTCAGGCGGCGCAAGACGGGCTTGCGTTGGAGCCGGCGCTCGGCGATCTCGAAACGATCGGATGGTTTGGTGTTGGCCGCGAGGTAGTCGGCCCAGGCGCGAAGGACGGCCTCGTCGGCGCTGCCGGGCGCGATGCGCTGCCCGCCGGCATGGGGAGCGCGGCGGGTGGGTTTGCTCAGCAGGAGAGACTTCGCGGTGTCGGCGCGATCGACGAGCGGATGAAGAGAGAGTCCAAATCGTGCCCACTCCTCTTTCGACAACTCCCCATCGGGGAAACGGAAGCGGGTACCGGCGGCAACGCCACCGCCATTGTGGCAGCCTTCGCAGTTTGCCTTGTGGAGAACAGGCATGACCTGCGACTCGAAGTAATCAGGGCCGGGGGCGCGTGGATCCTTCTGCGCGGTCAACAATAGGAACGCGATGGGCAACACGAGGAGGACGACGGCGGGTTTCACTGCCCTATATCTTACATCCTCTTAATGAATCATGGGGGCATGGCGAGGGAGGGCGAAAGGCCGCCTGCAGCGGGTCCCTTTCGTGGTATGTATTGGTAGACAGTTTTTTCATGCTGATCCTTCACGCCGGCGTTCACGACGGCTACTTCTCCATCTGGCTGGAGGCTTCGGCAGATCATAGACAGGACAACGGGGCGGCTCGACAAGGAAAGCCGCAACGGGGTGGGCCGCAGGATTATCCATATGGGGCGCCTCCTGTTCTGTTACGCGAAGTGCTTTCGTCCCTGCCGTACTGCGGGGAATTAGCGAAACTCAAGATGCAGCGAGCCGTCCTGTGGGCGCCCAGCGCCCCGAGCGGACCACTGGCCTCGAGCGCGTTGATCGCCGAGCATCCCGAATACGACACGCTCACCATAGCGCCGTGGTCCATTGCAAGCATGCAGTTGGGACCGAAGGAGACCGTTGACTTTTTGGCGGCCACCTTCGGACAGCGAAATCTGCGACCGGGCCTGATGGTGGGGCCGGACGTGACGTTCTGGGTGTCCGCGCTCCGCTTCGCGGGCGGGATGGTGGCGCGACAGCAGTTTCTGCCCGATATGGATGCGGTCGAAGAGGGCTTCGCGGCCCAGTGGACGCCTGTGTATCCCGGCATGGAAGGACACCGGTTGGCGGCGCTGGCGGCGGCGATGCCTGCTTCGGCACGGGCGATCAGCTTTGACGAAAACACCCCGCCGATCACGCCGGCGCGGATCGTGCTGGACGCATTTGTGGCGTGGATGGTGGACGACCTGGTGCGCGGATCGTTCTCCGGCCAGAATCCGCCGCGAGGGAAGAGTCCGCATGACCGATGGCTGCACGCGCTGGCGACGCAGGACGGACTGGTGCAGGGATATCCGGATCAACTGGAGCGGATCGCCAAGCAGGTAAGGCAGTGGCGCCGCCCGGTGGCGCTGACGGCCGATGCCCCGTTCCGCCTCTGCTTCCGTCTGGAGGAGCCGGCCGAGGACAGTGGCACGTGGATGGTCCGCTATCTGGTGCAGAGCGTGGACAACCCGGACAACGTCCTGCGGGCCGAGCAGATCGGGTCCGGGGACCGGCTGCCCGGCGTGACACGCCAGCCAACACTGGAGTTCCTGCTGACGTCGCTGACGCAGGCGACCTCCATCATGCCGCGCATTGAGAGCAGCCTGCGCGCGTCCGTGCCGACCGGGTTCGAACTCGACACGCAAGGCGCATATGACTTCCTGACACAGCGGGCCGTATCGCTCGAGCAGGGCGGCTTCGCCGTCCAACTGCCGCAGTGGTGGTCGCGAGACGGTACGCGAGCCCATCTCAGCGCCCGGGCGAAGGTGCACAGCGACGACGAGCCGCCGAAGGGCGGACTTTCGCTCAATTTCATTCTGGAGTTTGACTGGCGTATCGCCATCGGCGACGAACTGGTGAGCCGGGAAGAGCTGCTGGAGTTGGAGCGGCTGCGATCCCCGCTGTGCAAGGTTCATGGCCAGTGGGTGCACGTGACGCCGGAGGAGATCGGGATCGCGCTCGACTTCTGGCGGCGCAACGTGACCGGCCACGCGACGGTGCGCGAAGTGATCCAGATGGCTCTGGGCAACTACCACACGAACGCGGCGCTGGCGATTGAAGGCGTCATTGCAACGGGGTGGGTGAAGGGGTTACTGGACCAGTTGGAAGGCCGCGCGGTACTGGAAGAACTGCCGCCGCCCAGAGATTTCAAAGGCAAGCTGCGGCCTTACCAGATTCGCGGGTATTCGTGGCTGAAGTTCCTGCGGAGATGGGGGCTGGGGGCTTGCCTGGCCGACGACATGGGTCTCGGCAAGACCATCCAGGCGCTGGCGCTGCTGCAACTGGACCGCGAGGAGGGCGTAACGCGGCCCACACTACTGATCTGCCCGACTTCGGTAGTCGGCAACTGGCAGAAGGAAGCGGCGCGGTTCACACCGAAGTTGAAGGTGCTGCTGCACCACGGCATCGGGCGCGAGAAGGGCGACGACTTTGCCAAACTCGCCTACCGGCACGGGCTTGTCATCACCAGCTACGGACTGCTGCAGCGGGACCTGGAGGCGATCAAGCAGGTGCAATGGTCCGGGATCATTCTGGACGAGGCGCAGAACATCAAGAATCCGGAGACGCGGCAGGCACGTTCGGCGCGTTCGCTCGAAGGCGACTACCGCATCGCGCTGACGGGCACTCCGGTGGAAAACAATGTGGGCGAGTTGTGGTCCGTAATGGAGTTCCTGAATCCCGGCTTCCTGGGGACACGGGACCAGTTCCGGAAGAACTTCTTCATTCCGATTCAGACGGGGCGGGACCCGTCGCTATCCGGTACGCTGCGGCGGCTGACGGCGCCGTTCCTGCTGCGGCGGCTGAAAACGGACACGAGCATCATCGCCGACCTGCCGGAGAAGATGGAAAACAAGGTATTCTGCACCTTGACGAAGGAGCAGGCGGCTCTTTACGAGCAGGTGGCGAAGGATGCGCACAAACTGATCGAGACCGCCGAGGGTATCGGCCGTCGCGGCGTGATCCTGGCGACGCTTTCCAAGCTGAAGCAGGTCTGCAACCATCCGGCGCACTTTCTCGGGGATGGGTCGGCGGTGACCGGACGCAGCGGAAAGCTCGCGCGCCTCACCGAGATGCTGGAAGAGGTGATGGCGTCCGGCGACCGGGCATTGGTATTCAGCCAGTTCACCGAAATGGGCAAGATTCTGCAGTTCCATCTGCTGCAGTGCTTCGGGGAAGAGGTGCTTTTTCTGCACGGGGGAACACCGCAGAAGCAGCGGGAACTGATGGTGGAGCGGTTCCAGAATGCGCCGAACGGGCCGCGGATATTCATTCTGTCACTGAAGGCCGGCGGAACCGGGTTAAACCTGACGAGGGCGAACCATGTATTTCACTTCGACCGCTGGTGGAATCCGGCGGTGGAGGATCAGGCGACCGACCGGGCGTTCCGTATTGGCCAGAAGAGCAACGTGCAGGTACACAAATTCGTGTGCGTCGGGACGCTGGAAGAGCGGATCGACGAGATGATCGAACGAAAGAAGGGTATCGTGCAGGAAGTGATCGGCACCGGCGAGCAGTGGATCACGGAACTGTCGAACGAAGAACTCAAATCGGTCTTCGCCTTGGGCGGAGACGCGGTGGAGGAAGGCTGATGGACGAACGCGGCGGGCGCGGCAACGGCGGCGGCGGCAAGGGCAAGGGTCGCGGGTTCGGCCGGCGGAAGTTTTTCCGTCCCCGGCGCGGAGCCAAACCTGCCGGCGAGGGGACTCCCGACGCAGCGGGTGAGGCACCGGTGGCGCCCCCGCCAACTCCGCCACCGCAGGAAACGCGCGCCAGCGCCGGCGCAACCCGGGGACGGCGGCAGGGACCAGCGCAGCGCAGTCTTCGCGGCAACCAGCGGCAGACCCGCGGACGGACGGCTTTCAGCCGGCAGCCGCAGCGGACGAGCGGAATCAAGGCGCAGTCCAAAGGCGGCAAATTCGGCGAGAACTGGTGGGCACGGCGCTGGATTGAGGTACTGGAAAGCTTCGATATGGGATCGCGGCTGAACCGGGGCCGCGAGTACGCCAAGAAGGGGCACGTCCTTTCCATTCAGATCGAGGAGGGCCAGGTTCTGGCGCGCGTCCAGGGATCACGGCCGAAGCCTTATGAGATCGATGTCCGCATCCAGTCGATCCCGGACGCCGATTGGGAAAAGATCGCCGCGCGCCTGGCGCAGCAGGCGGTGTTCTCCGCCCGTTTGCTGGCCGGGGAGATGCCGGGCGATATCGAGGAGATCTTCGAGGAAGAGGGACTGTCGCTCTACCCTGCCGCGGAAGGCGACCTGAAGGCGCAATGTACGTGTCCGGACACGGCAAATCCGTGCAAGCACTGCGCGGCTGTCTATCTGTTGCTTGGCGAAGAGTTTGACCGGGATCCGTTTCTATTGTTCGCCCTGCGCGGGATGCGGCGGGAAAAGCTGCTGGCGATGATCGAGAAGCAGCTACCGCAGATTGTCGGGGTGGAGGGGGATCCGGCGCGGGCGGGGAATGGGGTCGAGGAAAAGCAGGAGGATCCGAAGCAGCCGTTGCCGACGGATCCGGATACGTACTGGAAGGGTGCGGTGCGGTTGCCGGAGGAGGTGATGGGCGACGTAACACCGCCGCCAACTTCGTGTGCGCTACCGCGCAGGCTGGGACCGTTCCCGTTCTGGCAGGGGCAACGGCCGTTGCTCGATGCCCTGGAGCCGATCTACCGGAAAGCCTCGCAGCACGCGGTGGTATTTCTGATGGGCGAGCCGATTTCCTGATCTTTCCCTATTGCAGCCACTCAGGGTTCCGATAAGAACCGTGTATGAGCATTCTTCCGACAGCTACGGAAGGCCTTCGGAAAGCGGAGGAGCGGATTCAGAAAGTCGCCGAACGACTTTCGAAACTGCCTCTCAGTGTTGACGCCGCCCCGGAGGACATCGTGGACCTTAGCGCCGAAACGGTGGCGCTGCTGGAGGCCCGCAATGCCCACGCCGCGAACGCAAAAGTAGCGGAAACGGCGGCCGAGATCGACCGCCATATCCTGGATATTCTCGGTTAGCCGCTCTACTTGTTCAGCACGGCGAAGCGGGTGGCAAAATCCAGCACCAATCCCGGGAAGATGCCCAGGACCAGCGTGGCCGCAGCGGTAATCCACATGGTGATGCGAATACCACCGGGAAGTTCCGCGGCGTGTTCCGTAGTCTCGGGCTCATGCATGTACATGACGACCAGGACACGGAGATAGTAGTAGGCAGCGACGGCCGAGTTCAATAGGCCAAGCGCCGTTAACCAGAGCAGTTGCGAATCGACGGCAGCCTTGAAGATGTAGAACTTGCCGAAGAAACCGGCCGTCAACGGAACACCGATCAGCGACAGCAAAAACAGCGTCAGTGTGGCCGCGACGGCGGGCTGCCGCTGGCTGAGTCCCTTCAAGTGATCGAGCGTGACGTGCGTTTCACCCTTGCCCGCAACATGGGTGATGATGGCGAAAGCCCCGTAGTTCATCAGCCCGTAGGCGGCCAAATAAAACATGGCAGCGGCAGTACCGGTGGTGGAGTGGGAAGTCACGGCTACAAGAACATAGCCTGCGTGCGCGATGGAGGAGTAGCCCAACATGCGTTTGATGTTGCTCTGGGATAAGGCGGCAAAGTTGCCGATGGTCATCGTGGCAAGCGCCATGATCCAGAGCACCGGCTCCCAGCGGGAGGAGATGGACTCAAAGGCAGTTTGGAAGACGCGGATCATGACGGCAAAGGCAACCGCCTTCGGGCCAGCCGAGAGGAACCCGGAAACCGGTGCAGGCGCGCCCTGATAGACGTCGGGCGCCCATACCTGGAAGGGCGCAGCGGAGATCTTGAAAGCGAATCCGGCGAGCATCAGCGCGGCGGCGGCGCCAACCATGGTCATCGAAGGCACTCCCTTTTCGAGAGCGGCACGGATCTCGACCAGATTGGTGGAACCGGTCATGCCGTACACCCAGGCCACGCCATAGAGCAGGAAAGCCGTCGCGAAGGAACCGAGCAGGAAGTACTTCAGTGCGGACTCATTCCCGCGCTTGTCATCCCGGATGTAACCGGCAAGGATGTAGCTGGCGATGGAGCTGACCTCAAGACCGATGAAGACCATCATCAGTTCGTTGGCGGCAGCCATCAGACACTGGCCGGCGAGCGAGAAGAGCAGGAGGATGTAGAACTCACCGGAATCCGACTTCTCCTGGCGTAGATAGGCTGTGGAGCTGAGGATGGTCAGCGCGCCGACGGCCAACACGACCAAGCGGAAGAAGGCGGCGAAACCATCCGAGATCAGCATGTTGCTGAACGCGAGACCGGGGTTCTGGTAGGCGACGACCGTGCCGTACATTGCCATGCCGATCGCTGCCAGCGCGATGGTGGAGATCGCCGACCGGCTATCCCCTTCCTTCTTGAACCCTTCCAGAATCAGCAGGAGTGTGCCCGCAATGGTCAGGATGATTTCCGGGAGAAACCGCAGCATCTCCGCGGTTTGCGGAAAAAAGTTAGCGTCCATTGTTGGCCACCTCCGCCGGAGCAGCCGCCGGGAGCGCAACGCGCAGCTCCGTGCGGGCGGACTGTGTCCGGTCGAGAATCGTCTTGTTCGATGCGCCGATCGAGGGCAGGAAGGTCTGGGCGTAGACGCCCATCCATATCATCAGCGCCAGCAGGGGCAGAATGCAGGCCCATTCGCGAGACTTGAGGTCGTGCATGTGATGCGACACAGACTCGGGCGTCTCCCCGTAGAAGGTCCGCTGGTACATCCATAGCATGTAGCAGGCGGAGAGAATGACGCCGGTGGCGGCGAAGACCGCCCACCAGATGTTGATCTTGGCGGCGCCCTGAAGCACCAGATACTCACCGACGAAGTTGTTGAGCGTCGGCATGCCGATGGAGGCGAGAGTCGTCACCAGGAATACAGTGGAAAGCCACGGAGCAGGAGTAGCCACGCCGCCGTAGTCCTTGATTTCGAGCGAGTGCTGCCGCTCATACAGGAAGCCGACCAACATAAAGAGCGCGCCGGTGGAGATGCCATGGTTCAGCATCTGGTATACGGCGCCATCGAGGCCCCACTGATTCCCGCTGAAGAGGCCGAGAACGACAAACCCGAGGTGGCTGACGGAACTGTAGGCGACCAGCTTCTTCATATTCGGCTGGACCAGCGCAACGAGTGCGCCGTAGATGATTCCAGTGATGGCGAGCACCACAATCCAATTCGCGTTTTCGCGGGCTGCGTTGGGGAACATCGGCAAGCAGAACCGCAAAATGCCGTAGGTACCCATTTTCAGCATGACGGCCGCCAGCATCACGGAACCGGCGGTTGGTGCCTCGACGTGGGCGTCCGGCAACCAAGTGTGCAGCGGGAACAACGGCACCTTGATGGCGAACGCAAGGAAGAAGGCAAGGAAGAGCAGTGTTTCCTGCGTGGAGGTGAGGGCCAGCTTTCCCGACTCCATCATGAGAAGAATGGTGGGATAGTCGAACGTTCCGGCGCGGTTGTAGATATAGAGGATCGCCGCCAGCATCAGGACCGAGCCCACCATCGTGTAGATGAAGAACTTGACGGCGGCATAGATGCGGCGGTCGTGCCCCCAGATACCGATCAGGAAATACATCGGCACGAGGCAGACTTCCCAGAACACATAGAACAGGAAGAGGTCGAGGGCGACAAAAACGCCGATGAGGCCGAACTCCAACAGCAACAGGAAGGCAAAGAACTCCTTGATGCGATGGTCAATGTACTTCCAGGAGAGCAGAATGGCGATCGGGGTCAGGAACGTCGACAGAAGCACCAGCCAAAGGCTGACGCCGTCCATGCCAACGTGATAACGAATGGCGGGAGTGGCGATCCACGGCGCATCGGTGACCCAGGTCATCACGCCGGGCCGTTCCAGCGCAGGACCGATCAGCAACAGCGATGCGAGAAACACCGCGGCCGAATAGACCAGTGTGAACATCTTGACAAGACCGCTGTTGCCCTTCGGCAGCGCCAGCGTGAAGAGGAAACCGATCAACGGAGCGGCAAGGACGATATCGAGGAGGTTCACCGGCCACCTCCCAGCACCGTCAACGCACTCAAGAGAAACACAACCCCGGCGACCGTCCAAGCGGCGTAGTTCCGCACCAACCCTCCTTGCAGATGCCGCAGCAGACCGCCAAAGTTGCGCGCGCCACCGCTGAAGCCATGCACGAATCCGTTATCGATGATGCCCGCGTCCACAACCTTCCAAAGGAAGTTGCGCGAGCTGCGCTCGATCGGGTGAACGATCGTGGCGTCGTAAACCTCGTCCACGAAGTACTTGTTATAGAGCAGATTGTAGACTCCGCTGAAGGACTCCTTGATCGAGTCCGCCATTCCAGGCTTGGCCACATAGACGATATAGGCCAAAAAGATGCCGATCAGGCCGGGCGAAGTGCCCAGAATCATATCGGCCAGCGTATGCTCCGTATGCCCGTCCGGAACGATGCCCTTGAACACCGGTTCCAGGATGTGGGGGATGTTGAAGAGGAAACCTCCCACAACCGAAAGGATCGCCAGGACATAGAGCGGCCCAATCATTACCCACGGCGATTCATGCGGGTGGGCATGGCCCTTGTACTCGCCGAAGAACGTCAGGAAGATGGAGCGGAAGACATAGAAGGCCGTCATGCCGGCGGTGATCCAGGCCACCCAATACATCCACATGTGGTGGTGGTGCGCGGCGCCGAGAATTTCTTCCTTGGAGTACCAGCCGGACATGAAGGGGAAGCCGGCAATCGCAAGCGCAGCAATCAACAGCACGTTGAAGGTATGCGGAATCTTCTTGCGTAACCCGCCCATGTGCCGCATGTCCTGCTCATGATGGCAGGCATGAATCACCGAACCGGCGCCAAGGAAGAGCAGTGCCTTGAAGAAGGCGTGGGTGACAACGTGGTAGATGCCGGCCGAGAACGCCCCAAGCCCGACGGCAAGGAACATGTAGCCGAGTTGGGAGACAGTGGAGTAGGCATAAACCTTCTTGATATCGTTCTGAACCAAGCCGATGGTGGCCGCCATGACGGCCGTGGCCAGGCCGACAATCGCCACGGTATCCATCGCGATTGGAGCCTTCATGAAGAGAGCTGCAGAACGGGCGCACATGTAGACGCCCGCCGTCACCATGGTAGCGGCGTGGATCAGGGCCGATACGGGCGTGGGGCCTTCCATGGCGTCCGGCAGCCAGACATACAGAGGAATCTGCGCCGACTTACCCGTGGCGCCAACCAGGAGCAGTAGACAAATAGCGGTGATGATGCCGGCGGAATGCTCCACCGGCATGTCCTTCACCTTGGCGAAGACGTTGGCGAAATCCAGCGTGCCGAAGGTGACAACGATGAGGAACATGGCCAACGAGAAGCCGAAGTCGCCGACCCGGTTAACGATGAACGCCTTCTTACCGGCGTCAGAGGCGGACTTCTTCAGGAAGTAGAATCCGATGAGGAGGTAAGAGCAGAGCCCCACGCCTTCCCAGCCAACGAACAACAGCAGGAAGTTTCCGCCGAGCACCAGAATCAGCATGAAGAACATGAAGAGGTTCAGGTAGGCGAAGAACCGGTAATAGCCCTCTTCCTCGTGCATGTAGCCGGCCGCGTAGATGTGGATCAACGTCCCGATGCCGGTAACGACGCAAAGCATAACCGCGGTCAGGCGGTCGACGGCAAAGTCAACCCCGACTTGAAACGTGCCGCTGGCCATCCACGTGAAGTAGTGCTCCACGTAGCGATCTTCGAGCGGCATCAACGCCATCAGCGTTTTGATGACCCAAAGGAACGACAGCAGCACGCTGCCGATGGCGACCGCGCTTTGCACGGTCTTGCTGGTACGGCGGCCGGTAAAACCGTTAATCGCGGCGCCGGCCAGCGGGAGGAGTGGGATGAGCCAGAGTTGCATCGTGCGTTAGCTTTTCAGGGTGTCGAAGTCGTCGATCTGCAGAGTGGAGCGGTTGCGGAAGACCATCAGAATAATGGCAAGGCCGACGGCCGCTTCGGCCGCCGCCACCACCATCACAAAGAAGGAAAAGATCTGCCCGTCCACTTTGGCGTAGTGATTCGAGAAGGCAACAAACGTGAGGTTGACAGCGTTCAACATCAACTCAATGGCCATGAAGACCGTGATGATATTGCGGCGGAACAGGAAGGTCGCCACGCCGATGGTGAACAGAATGGCGCTGAGGATGAGGTAGCCGGCAAGCGGGACGGAGAGCTTGAAAAATTCCGGCGGAAAGAGGTCGTAGAGAGACATTAGTCCATCTCCTTGTTGGCCAGCCGGTAGGCGCCCGCGATGGCGATGAGGATCAGAATGGAAGTGACTTCAAAGGGAAGCAGGTATTTCGTGAACAGTTCCCAGCCGACTTCACGAGGGCCGCCGGCGGTGAAGGATCCGAACTTGACGGGCCGTGCCGAGGCCGTGGCATCGGTGATCACCCAGCTGGCAAGAGCGAGCAGGATGGCCAGAAGGGGCAGCCCCAGAAACTGCGCCGTGCCGGACTTGAACGACAGCTTCTCGGATCCGGCGTTCAGCAGCATGATGACGAACAGGAAAAGCACCATGATGGCGCCGGAGTAGACGACCAATTGTGCGGCGGCAATGAACTCGGCGCCCAGCAGCACGTAGAGGACCGCAAGGGAGACCATCACGCCGATGAGCGAAAGCGCGCTCGAAACGGGATGGCGCTGGAGCGACATGTTAATCGCGCAGACGACGGCGATGAGGGCAAACGTGAGGAAGAGTACGAGATCCATATGTGTTGAGTGCCTCCTTTATTTGCCGAAGAAGCTGACGCCGGCAGCCGTCAGAACCAGATTCAGAAGCGCAACGGGGAACAGGAACAACCAGGCGATCTTCATCAACTGGTCGTAGCGGAAGCGAGGCAGCGTTGCACGCACCCAGATAAAGAAGAACATCAGGAATGCAACCTTGCCAAGGAACCAGAAAAGATGGTTCAGAATGGGGCCCAGGCCAGGAACCAGGAACAGCAGCGCGAGTCCGGCGAAAATGACACCGAAGACCGGAAACGAATACCGGTCCGTCGGTCGGCCGGGATTCAAGCCGTGATAAAACAGAACCGCCGCCGCGCCACCAAACAGGAGCGTGGGAACGAATTGCGCAGCCGCCGCGGGCACCAACGGGTGCCAGCCGCCCAGATAGAGCGTGGTGGCGATCGAACAGGCGATCAACATGTTGCAGTATTCCGCCATGAAGAAAGCCGCAAACTTCATCGATGAGTATTCGCTATGGAAGCCCGCCACCAGTTCGTTCTCCGCTTCCGGCAAGTCGAACGGGATGCGGTTCGTTTCCGCGAACGCGCAGATCATATAAAGAACAAAGCCGAGGAGCTGAAAACCGGTGAACAGATTCCAGTTGGGCACGAAGCCGAAAACGAACCCAGCCTGCGTGTCGACGATTTCCCGAAGGTTCAGGGAATTGGAGATCAACAGCGGCGCGGCGAGGGTCAACGCCATGGGCAGTTCGTAGCTGATCATCTGAGCCGCACTGCGCATGGCGCCGAGGAGAGCATACTTGTTGTTCGAGCTCCACCCGGCCAGTGCGATGCCGTAGACGCCCATGCCGGCCAGGCCGAGAATCCAAAGAAGACCGATGTTCAGGTCGGCAAGGCCCAGGTTCGTTTTGACGCCGAAGATGTCAACGACCGGACCCAACGGAATCACGGCGATGCCGGTGACCGCGAACATCAACCCGAGCCATGGCGCCAGCCAGTAGAAAAAATGATTCACTCCGCTCGGAATGAAATCTTCCTTAGTGAGGA
>CAZWDD010000022.1:0-30959 GCA_964632345.1 uncultured Solibacteraceae bacterium
CTGCTGGCCGGCGAAGTCATCGAGGGAGCGAGGGCGGAGGCGCTCGGCGAGGGGGCGTTTGTGGATTGGTTCGGAGGGTTGCTCGAAGAGACTCATTGGCGTTGGCGGCTGGCCTCATAGAGCAGGATACCCGCGGCGAGGGCGGCGTTGAGGGATTCGACGTGGCGGGTGGGGATGCGGATGGGCTGGGCGTGGGCTTCGTGATCTGGCGGGATGCCGCGGCCTTCGTTGCCGATGAGGATGGCGGAGGGGAGATGGAGTGGGGCGGCGGAGAGGGGCTGCGGGGCGCGGGGGTGGGCGGCGAAGAGGGAGACGGAATGGTGTTGCACGGCGGCGAGGAAGTCCGGCCATTCGGCGGTGGCGAAGGGAAGGCGGAGGAGCGAGCCGGCGGAGGCGCGGAGGGTTTTGGGGTTCCAGGGGCTGGCGGAACCTTTGAGGAAGACGACGCCGGTGGCGCCGAAGGCTTCGGCGGCGCGGACGATGGCGCCGGCGTTGCCGGGGTCCTGGAGGCCGTCGAGGGCGAGGACGAGCGGGTTGGCGGGGAAGAGCGCGTCGAGGGGGCGGGGGGAGACCTGGAGGAGGGAGAGGACGCCCTGCGAGGTTTCGAGGGAGGAGATGTGGTGGAGGGTGGCGTCGTCGATGAGGTGGAGATGGGGATGCGGGTGAAGGCGGGCGGCCGCGGCGGGGGTGGCGAGGATGGCGGCGATGGGGGTGGCGGAGCGTTCGGCTTCGATAAGGAGATGGAAGCCTTCGGCGACGGCGAGGCCATCCTCGGTGCGGGCGCCGCGTTGGACGGCTTTACGGATGCTCTTTACGAGCGGGTGGTGGGCGCCGAGCATTCCTATAAACTGATAAGCATAGCGCGGCGGAAGGACAGAGTCGGAGTGTTTGGCGGCCTGGCATGGATGGCCGGGGTGGGCGTTCTGGTCTGGCTAGGCGTGCTGACGGAGCGGATCCACCGGCAGTCGACGGTGGACGAGGCGCGGGCGGCGGACGTGATTGTGGTGATGGGGGCAGCGGAGTACCGCGGGAAGCCGTCGCCGGTATTGAAGGCGCGGCTGGACCACGGGTTTTCGCTGTGGGAGAGAAAGCTGGCGCCGCACATCATCACGACGGGCGGTGCGGGCGGGGACCCTGTGTTTACGGAGGGGACGGTGGGGCGGAACTACCTGATCACGCGGGGAGTGCCGAGCGAGGCGATCATCCTGGAGGATGAGGGAGAGACGACGGTGCATTCGACGGTGGCGGTGGCGGAGATCATGAGCCGGATGGGACTGCGGAGCTGCATATTGGTGAGCGACGGGTACCACATTTACCGGGCGAAGAAACTGCTGGAGGCGCGCGGGGTGCGGGTGTACGGGTCGCCGCGGGCGATCAAGGGGGCGACGAGCTGGCGGGACTGGTGGCTGTATGCGCGGCAGGCGGCGGGGTACTCGTTGTGGCGGCTGGGCGTGCCGATTTAAGGGGTTAACGAGGGCGGGGAAGCGATTGACAAAATCACCGCCGATTCGATAGCGTTTACAGACATTCTGACGCTCAAAACAGGGTGTTTTTAAACGCATGAACCAAACCACATTTCGCAAGCTCTATCTGCTCGGTTTGCTGGCGCTCCCAAGCGCCGCATTCGCCCAATCCACTGACGCAGTCATCGTTGGGATTGTCTCCGATGGCTCTGGCGCGGCAGCCGTAGGCGCCGCGGTGACCGCGGTGAACGACGCCACCGGCGTATCCCGCGAAGGCCTGACGAATGAAACAGGCGCTTATCGAATCGGCCCGCTTGTGCCGGGCACGTATACGTTGACGACGAAGCTGAACGGCTTCAAGACGAAGGTGCAGAAGGAAGTTTCTCTGCAGACAGGCGCGGTGTTGAAGATCGACTTTGCGCTGGAAGTGGGCAGTGTTTCGGAAAGCATTGAAGTGACGGGCGCGGCGCCGATGCTGCAGACGCAGGAGACATCGGTGGGCGGCGTGATCACGACGTCGCAACTGCAGCGCATCCCGGTGAACGGGCGGAACTACACGCGGCTGCTGGTGCTGATGCCTGGGACGAGCGACGTGCGGCGGAGCCAGGGGCGGGGCGACCTGTCGGGCACGCAGATGGTGTCTGTGAACGGGCAACGGACGCAGGACAACAACTACACGATGGACGGCGTGGACAACAACATGATGTTCATGAACTCGCCGGGCGGTTCGCCGCCGATGGACGCGATCCAGGAGTTCCGTGTGGCGACGGGGAACTCGGCGGAGTATGGCCGTTCGGCGGGCGCGAACGTGAACGTGTCGATCAAGTCCGGGACGCGGGACCTGCATGGGAGCGCGTACTGGTTTGTGCGGAACGACAAGTTCGACGCGAACGAGTTTTTCGCGAACCGGCAGGGGCGCGGGAAGGTTCCGTTCCGGCAGAACCAGTACGGTATTGCGATTGGCGGGCCGGTGGTGATCCCGAAAGTGTACCAGGGGCGTGAGAAGACGTTCTGGTTCCTGGGCTGGGAAGGGTTCCGGATGCGGCGCGGACAGACGGCGCAGACGACGGTGCCGACGGCGGAGATGCGGAACGGCGATTTTTCGGGAATCGGGCGGAACATTTATGACCCGTTGACGGGGCAGTTGGACGCGCAGGGCCGGATTGTGCGGCAGTTGTTTCCGGGTAACCGGATTCCGGCGGCGCGGATCAACCCCGGGATGAAGGCGATTGCCGACCGGCTGCTGCCGCTGCCGAACCGGGCGGGGCTGGTGAACAACTTCCTGCAGACGGAAGGGCAGGGGATTGACCGCGACATGACCGTACTGCGCGTGGACCATACGTTCAGCGAGAAGGACGTGATCTGGGGCCGGATGCTCGAACAGCGCGTGGGGCAGCGTGTGCCGGCGGCATCTTCGATGTTCGTGAGCGAGAACCGCTACGACGTGCGGAACTACGGCTTCGGATGGAACCACATCTTCAGCCCGTCGACGGTGATGGAAGTGAAGTACGGCTACAACAGCCCGAACAATCCCGGGTGTCCGGCGTTCCGGAACGGGATCACGCGTGCGGGCGTGCTGGAGACGGCGGGCGTGAGCATTTTCGATAAAGAAGCGCTGTGCGACACGCTGCCGAGTTTCTCCGCGCAGGGATACCTGGCGGCGGGCGGCGGCGGCGGCGAGACGATCCGGGACAAGAACCACCAGACGAGCGGAAAGCTGTCGATGGTGCTGGGCCGGCACTCGCTGAAGATGGGCGGCGGGTTCACGTGGCGCGCGATGGACGCGGCGTACTCGAACCCGACGAACGGGAATGCCGATTTCTGGACCTCGCTGACGGCGGATGACCTGAATCCGTCGCAGGGGAATTCGTTTGCGACGATGCTGCTGGGCTATCCGAGCTACATCCGGCGCGGCTTCAGCATTCCGCGGTTGTACGCGCGGCAGCCGTACGTGGAAGGGTACTTCCAGGACGACTGGCGGATGACGGACAAGCTGACGCTGAACCTGGGTCTGCGCTGGGAATCCGGCATCCGGCCGTGGGACGTGAACAATGCGCTGGGCAACCTGGTGATCACGCGGGACGCGCAGGGCAACTACGGAGCGGAACTGATGTGGGCGGGGACGAACCCGCTGCCGGATCCGAAGACGGGGCAGGTGAACCAGCCGGCCAAGACGCTGGGTTATGGGCGTTCGCTGATGCGGAACGACTTCAACAACTTTGCGCCGCGGTTCGGGTTGGCGTATCAGGCCGACAGCAAGACGGTGATCCGCGCGGGTATCGGCGTGTTCTTCAACACGACGTTTATGCAGGAGATCAATGACCTGCGGAAGTTCTGGCCGTACCTGCCGCAGCAGGAGATCAACTTCAACCGGACGGTGACGCCGGACTTCCGGATCAACGATGCGGGCCCGGGCTTTGGGTCGACGCAGGCGATTGGCGGGTGGCCGCAGAACCCGAACAACCGGACGCCGTACTCGACACAGTACAACCTGTTCGTGCAGCGGCAGATCATGCAGGACATGACGCTGGACGTGGGGTATGTGGGGTCTTCGAACAAGAAGCAGATCGGCTACTACGGACTGAACAACGCTCCGACGCCTGCTCCTGGTCCGGTGAATCCGCGGCGGCGGCTGTTCAACGCGGGCTTCATCGGCAACATGGACGGCGGGGAGAACATGTTCAACTCCGAGTACAACGCGATGCAGGCGAAGCTGACGAAGCGTTTTGCGAAGGGGCTGACGATTCTGGGCAACTATACGTGGGGCAAGTGCATGGACAACCAGTCATCGCTGGCCGAGGGCAAGTACCAGGACATCTTCAACCTGCGGGCCGACTGGTCGCGGTGCTCCTACGACATCACGCATGCGTTCAAGCTGGGCTACGTGTATGACCTGCCGTTCGGGCGTGGCCGCACGTTCGGCACGGACTGGAACGGGTTCGTGAACAGCGTGCTGGGCGGCTGGGCCGTGGAGGGCATTGTGCAGCTGCAGTCCGGCACGCCGTCGAATGTCCGGACGGGTCAGGACCGGGCGAATGTCGGCAAGACGAATGAACGGCCGAACGTGATCCGGAACCCGAATCTGCCGTCGGGCCAGCGGACGCCGGACCGGTGGTTCGACACGGGCGCCTTCGTGATGCAGGATGCGTTCACGTGGGGCACCGCGGGCGCCTACATGGTGAACGACGACGGGCGGCGGCTGTTCGATGTGTCGCTGGCGAAGAAGTTCCCGATTATGGAAGGCCATTCGATGGAAGTGCGTGCGGAGTTCTTCAACATCGCGAACCACACGATGTTCGGAGCACCGGGTTCGGGGGGCTATGTGCTGAATACGCCGGGATTCGGCGTGATCAGCGGCACGGCGCCGGCGCGGCAGATCCAGTTCGCGCTGCGGTACGCTTTCTAGCTCGAAGGGCAGTAAGAAGCTGAAGCAGCAACCGGCCCGCCGAGGCAACCCGCCCGGGCGGGCCGGTGCTATTTGGGGAAGGGTCTGTTCTGGGGAGCATCGAGGGCGGCGGGATTGGCGCGGCGAAGGGCGAGGCTCTTTTCTCGGGCGGCGCGGGCAGCGGCTTCCTCGCCCTGGCGGAATAGGATCTGGGAGAGGAGGAGGAAGGGCTGGGGGTCGGAGGGGCGTGCGGCGGAGGCGGCTTCGACTTCGCGGCGGGCGTCGGCCCACTGTTGGCGGCGCATGTGGACGCGGGCGAGGGCCATGCGGGCGGGGACGTATTCGGGGCGGAGGGCGATGGCCTTCTGGAAGTAGGGGATGGCTTTGTCGTGCTGCTCCAGCTGGACGAGGAGGTCGCCGTAGAGGTAGAAGGGTTCCTCGAAAGAGGGGTCAGCCTGCATGGCGGATTCCAGGTGGGGGGCGGCCTGTGCCCAGAGGCCACGGCGGTGGAGGAGAAAGGCGTATTCGAAGTTGATGCGGGCGGAGCGGGGGAAGCGGGCGAGGGCCGTGGCGGCAAGCTTTTCGGCTTCGGGGAAGTCGGCGGCATCGGCGAGGGATTTGATGGCGAGGGCCCAGGAGGCTTCGTCGGCGGGTTGGAGATCGGTGGCGCGGCGGGCGGCGGCGGCGGCCTCGCGGAAGTAGCGGCCCTTGGCGAACTCAATGCTCATGAGCTTCCAGAGGCGGTATTCGGCGGGGCGGAGGGCGGATGCGGCGCGCCAGGCGCGGAGGGCCTGTTCGCCCTTGCCCTGTTGGACAAGGGCGTTGCCGAGGAGGAAGTGTGCGTTGTAGTCGGAGGGGTTGCGTTGGGCGGCCTGGCGGAGCCAGAGCTCGGCTTCGGAGTAGTTCTGCTGGCGGAAGAAGAAGTAGCCGAGGTTGAAGAGGGCGGGGAAGTGGCGAGCGGCGGCGGCCTGTTTCCAGAGGCGGACGGCTTCGTCGGCGCGGCCGGCCTGGGCGGCGGCGATGCCCTGTTCGGTGAGGGCTTCCGGCGTAGCCTGCCAGAGCCAGAAGGCAAGTATGAGCGGCTTCACCGGCCCTGGCCCTCGACGAGCGTGACGATTTTTCCGGCGGCCACGGGCGGGAAGGATTCGGAGGCGCCGGAGGGCCAGCGGACGGTGATGGGGCCGGTTTGGGTGGCGGAGCCGAGGCCGAAGTGGAGGCGGCGGTCGTTATGGGAGAGGTAGCTGGACTGGCTCATGACGGCATCGGTCTGGCGGGTCTGGCCGGTGGGGACGGTGACGATGGCGCCGATGGCGGAGCGATTGGATTTGGTGCCGCGGAGGAGGAGCTTGACCCAGTTGCCTTTGCCGGCGCCGGTGTTCCGGAGCAGGGTGGGCGGGGCGTCCATGTTCTGAATGAGGACGTCCATGGCGCCGTCGTTATCGAAATCGCCGAAGGCGGCGCCGCGGCTGGAGGCGGGTTTGAGGGCAGGCGACATGTCCTCGAAGCGGCCATTGCCGAGGTTGCGATAGACGAGGCGGGGGGAGCGGTACTCGGCGCCGAGTTCCGGGAAGAGATGGCCGTTGACCTGGAAGGTGTCTTTCCAGCCGTCGTTATCGAAATCGACGAGGCCGATGCCCCAGGCGACGTACTGGGGATTGACGGCCATGCCGGCGCGCATGACGACGTCCTCGAAGAGGCCGCGGCCCATGTTGCGGTAGACGTTGGGGTAGTCGTTGGCGAAGTTGGTTTTGAGGATATCGAGATTGCCGTCGTTATCGAAGTCGCCGGCGAGGGCGCCCATGCCGCTTTGCTCCTGGCCGTGCTCGTTGAAGCCGACGCCGGATTCGCCGCCGATCTCCTGGAAGGTGCCGTCGCGATTGTTGCGGAAGAAGAGGGAGGGAGTGGCGTCGCAGGCGACGTAGATGTCTGTCCAGCCGTCGGCGTTGAAGTCGGCGGCGAGGACGGTGAAGGCGTAGAAGTCCTTGGCCTGTCCGATGCCGGATTTGGCCGTTACGTCCTCAAAGGTGCCGTTGCCGCGGTTGCGATAGAGGCGTGCGGCGCCGAAGGGGAGTCCGCGGGGGCCGCAGAAGACGGGGACGCCTTTCCAGAGGCAGTTGGCGGCGGCGCCTGGGAGCGGGGTTTTGGCGGGGTCGAAGTCGAGGTACTCGGCGACGAAGAGGTCGAGATGGCCGTCGCGGTCGAAATCGAGGAAGCTGCAGCCGGAGCCCCAGCGCCGGCCGGTGACGGGGAGGCCTGCCTTGGCGGTGACGTCGGCGAACTGTGCGGCGCCGGTGTGGCGGTAGAGGGTGTTGGTGCCCCAATTGGTGACGAAGAGGTCTTCGTGGCCGTCGTTATCGAAATCGCCCATGCAGACGCCGTTGCCCCAGCCGGAACGGGCGAGGCCGGCGGCGGCGGTGACATCGCGGAAGGAGCCGTCGTGCTGGTTGCGGTAGAGCTTGTTGGTGGGCGGCGTGGCTTTGCCGAATCCGCCGAGGCGGGAGCTGTTGACGAGGAAGATATCCTGCCAGCCGTCTTCGTCGTAGTCGAGGAAGGCAACGCCGGCGCCGTTGGCTTCGAGGATGTACTTTTTCTTGAGGGGGTCGCCGGAGAGGAAGGGGGCGGTGATGCCGGCGGCGGCGGTGACATCGGTGAAGGAGACGGGCCAGGGGCGGCCGCTTTTGGGAGCGCGTGCAGCGGCCTCATAG
Source organism: uncultured Solibacteraceae bacterium (assembly GCA_964632345.1). Classification (GTDB taxonomy): domain Bacteria; phylum Acidobacteriota; class Terriglobia; order Bryobacterales; family Bryobacteraceae. Next base: position 7,554 of record CAZWDD010000022.1, read on the forward strand.
TTGCGGACGGGGATGCCCTGGGCGCCGGCGAGGACGGCGGCGAGAACGAACGCGGTTACTCTGTGCATGTGGGCTGGGATCAGAGCCGGAAGAGCGCGCGGAGGCGCTTGGTCTGGACGCGGCTGACGGGGACTTCGGTGCCGCGCTTGTCATCCATGCGGAGTTGGAAGCTGGACTTGAACCAGGGGATGACTTCGCGAATCCGGTTGATGTTGACGAGCCAGGAGCGATGGACGCGCCAGAAGGTGGCGGGGTCGAGGCTCGACTGCAGCTCTTCGATGGTTTTGTAAGTTGATTCGCCTTCGAGGGAAGGGGTGACGACGGTGATGAGGCCGTCGTCGATCGTGGCGTAGATGATGTCGGCGGCGTCGACGATCCAGTTGCGGTTGTCGCGGCGGACGAGGACCTTGGTTTTGTAGCCGCCGGGCGGGGGAGTGGCAGGGGAGTCGAGGTCTTCGTCGTCGGGGGAGCCGGGGCGGGAGGGGCGAGCGGCGAGGGCGCGGCGGGCGCGGTCGAGGGTGGCGGCGAGGCGGTCCTTTTCGACCGGTTTGAGGAGGTAGTCGAAGGCCTCGACCTGAAAGGCCTCGACGGCATAGTGGTCAAAGGCGGTGGCGAGGATGAAGTGGGGGAGCGGGGTGTTTTTCTCGCGGAGGCGGCGGATGACGCCGAGGCCGTCGAGGCCGGGCATCTGGACGTCGAGGAAGACGAGGTCGGGTTCGAGGTCTTCGATGAGCTGGATGGCTTCGAGGCCGTTGGCGGCGGTGGCGGCGACTTCCAGGTCGGGAAAATCGCGGAGGAGATAGGCGAGTTCGTCGCGGGCGAGCGCTTCATCGTCGACGATGAGGGCCGTCAGCGTCTGCGCGGGGGTGGAGACATTTCCGCGATTCGCCATGCGGAAGCCAGTATAGCAGGAGGGGGTAGGGCAGGCCATTTGGGGTAACAATGGGCTAACATCGATATAATCGGTTGGCTCGTAATTCCGAAGTATCTCCAGGTAGAACGATTGCGACGCGGCCCGGCGCCGTCTTCCCGAGAGGGTGGCAGGGGCTGCGGAAGTCTGGAAACATACGACTAAATCAGGTGGCCGGCGCCCGTGCCGGGATGGGAGCGATCTTCATTGGGTCCGCGACGTAAAGTTCTGGTAATTGGGGGTACCCTTTTCATCGGGCGCAATCTGGTGGCGCGGCTGGTGAAGGAAGGGCACGAGGTGACGATTCTGCACCGGCGGGCCGGGCACGACCTGGGGCCGAAGGTGCGGGAGTTGATCGCGGACCGCAACGATGCGGCCGGGTTGGCGAAAGCGGTGACGGGCAAGGGCTTCGACGTGGTGTTCGACAACGTCTACGACTGGGAGCGGGGGACGACGGCGGCCCAGGTGGAGGCGACGGCGCGGGCGTGCGGGGACAAGCTGCACCGGTATGTGTTCATTTCGAGCGTGGCGGCCTATGGCGGGGGGCTGAATCACTATGAGGGAGACGGGCTGGTGCCGGATGACTATCCGGACCTGTACGCGCGGAACAAAGCGATGAGCGAGCGGGTGCTGTTCCGTCTGCACCAGCGATACGGGTTTCCGGCGGTGACGCTTCGGCCTCCGTTCGTGTATGGCCCTGGGAATCCGTACTACCGGGAGCAGTTTTTCTGGGACCGGCTGCGGGACGGGAAGCCGTGGGTGCTGCCCGGGGACGGGCGGCGGTTGATGCAGTTCGCCTACGTGCACGACGTGGTGACGGCGTGCGTGGCGGCGATGGAGGAGAATGCGGCGGTGGGCCATGCGTTCAACGTGGCGAATGCACGTTCGACGACGCAGGCGGACCTGCTGGAGGCGCTGGCGGCGGCGGCGGGCAAGCAGACGGGCAAGCATGTGCGGCTGATCCGGATGCCGCGGGAGTTGATCTTCCGGATGGGGGGGAATCCGTTCGGGCCGAAGCTGTACTTCGGGATGTACTTCGACCTGCCGCCGATCACGATGATGATCGCCAAGGCGCAGCGGGTTTTGAAGCTGAAGCCGACGGATTTCGCGGTGGGATTGAAAGAGACTTACAAATGGTGGAAGGGGCACGGGCAGAACCCGAACCCGGACTACACGTTTGAAGAGCAACTGTGGGCGCGGGCGCGGATGGGGGAATCCGGCACGCAGGGCAACGGTTTACCCAAGTAGTTTTTCGGCGACCAGTGCGGTATTGGCATGGATGGCGACGGTGTCGGCGACATCGTGGGCATAGCCGCCGGCGAGGGTGACGACGAAGGGGATCTTGCGTTTGGCGGCCTCGCCGAGGACGAGTTCGTCGCGCTGGCGGAGGCCGTCGATGGTGAGGCGGAGGCCACCCAACTGGTCGAGCATATAGGGGTCGGCGCCGGCGACGTAGAAGAGGATTTCCGGCTTGTGCGCGTCGAGCGCCTTGATGAGCGCGGGTTTGAGGAGGCCGAGGTACTCTTGGTCCTCGACGCCGTCATCGAGGTGGATGTCGCAGTCGGAGGGCGGCTTGATGGCGGGGTAGTTGCGGAGCTGGTGGATGGATAGCGTGTAGACTTCCGGGTCGCGGACGAAGATGGCGGCGGTGCCGTTGCCGTGGTGGACATCGACATCGACGACGATGGAGCGACAGCGGGCCTTGCGAATGGCGATGGCGACATCGTGAAGGGCGCAGAAGCCCTCGCCGTGACTGGGGAAGGCGTGGTGGAAGCCGCCGCCGATGTTGTAAGCGCCGCCGTGTTTGCGGGCGAGGGAGGTGGCGAGGATGGTGCCGCCGGCGGCGAGCCAGAAGGCGCGGGCGGTGGCGGGGGACCAGGGGATTTCCAGGCGCCGGAGTTCATCGTCGCCGAGGGTGCAATCCCGGAGGGCGGCGGTCCAGGCGGGGGTGTGGACGAGGCGGATATCGTCATCGGAGGCTGGTTCGGGGGCGACGGTGGGGCGGGCGAGTTTGTCGCGAATCAGCTTGTACTTGCGGGAGGGGAAGACGTGGCGGCCGATGCTGAGATCGTAGCCGTCGTGATAAACGAGGGGGAGCACGGCTAGGCTCCGGCGGCCTGGAGGGCGGTGACGAGGGCGGCGGAGTAGACGTCGCCGGCCGAGCAGCCGCGGGAGAGGTCGTTGACGGGTTTGGCGAGGCCCTGGAGGAAGGGGCCGAAAGCGGCGGCGCCGCCGAGGCGCTCGACGAGTTTATAGCCGATGTTGCCGCTGGCGAGATCGGGAAAGATGAGAACGTTGGCGCGGCCGGCGACGGCTGAGCCGGGGGCCTTGCTGGCGCCGACGGCGGGGACGAGAGCGGCGTCGGCCTGGAGTTCGCCGTCGCATTCGAGATCGGGAGCGCGTTCGCGGAGGATGCGGACGGCTTCCTGGACCTTGGAGACGAAGGGGTGTTCGGCGCTGCCCTTGGTGGAGAAAGACAGCATGGCGACGCGGGGCGTGGCGGCGGTGACGGAGTGGAAGCTGCGGGCGGTGGCGATGGCGATTTCGGCGAGTTGGACGGAGTCCGGATCGGCAACGATGGCGCAATCGGCAAAGGCGAGGACGCCGGCGTGGCCGAAGCCGGCATCGGGCACGCACATGAACATGACGCTGGAGACGGTTTTGACGCCCGGGGCGGGGCCGACGGAGTGGAGGGCGGCGCGGACGGTGTCGGCGGTGGTGTTGGCGGCGCCGCCGACGAAGCCATCGGCATCGCCGGCGGCAACCATGAGAGCGGAGTGGTAGAGGGGGAGCTTGGCGAGGGCGCGGGCTTCGAGTTCGGTCATGCCCTTGGCGCGGCGGCGTTCGTAGAGAATGCGCCAGTAGCGGTCATCGGCGGGGCCGTCGATGAGGATGGGCTGGGCGAGGCGTTCGGCGGAGAGCCTGGCGGCGGCCTCGCGAATCCGAGCGTCGCCGCCTTCGGGGAAAACGATCCGTTTGGGGGCTGGGAGCCGGCTGAGCCGCTCCTTCTGGCGGTCGAGGAAGGCGGCGGCGGAATCCGGAAGGGCCATGATTCTTCCATTGTATCGACGCGGCACGGGGCGGTTCTGCGATAGACTTTTGGATTGGAGAACCCATCCATTTATGCGTAAAAAAGTAACCGTAATCGGCGCCGGCAATGTCGGCGCGAACTGCGCTCTGCGCATCGCCGATCAGGAGCTGGCGGATGTGGTGCTGTTGGATATTGCCGACGGCATCCCCCAGGGCAAGGGCCTGGACATCCTGCAGTCGGGTCCGGTGCAGGGCTACGACGTGAGCATCAAGGGGACGACGGACTATGCCGATACGGCGGGTTCCGACATCGTCGTGATCACGGCGGGCATCGCGCGGAAGCCTGGGATGAGCCGGGATGACTTGTTGGCGATCAACAACGACGTGGTGCGGGCGGCGGCGGAGAACTCGATCAAGTACTCGCCGAACGCGATTCTGATTCTGGTTACGAATCCGCTGGACGTGATGTGCTGGGCGGCTTGGCAGGCGACGGGATTGCCGAAGAACCGGGTGATCGGGATGGCAGGCGTGCTGGACACGGCGAGGTTCCGGACGTTCCTGGCCGAGGCGCTGAACGTATCGGTGGAGAACATTTCGGCGCTGGTTCTGGGCGGGCATGGCGATGCGATGGTGCCGATCACGCGGTTGACGAACGTGAGCGGGATTCCGTTGAGCGAGCTGCTGGACCAGGAGACGATCGACGCGATTGTGACGCGGACGCAGAACGGCGGGGCGGAGATCGTGAAGTACCTGAAGACGGGGAGCGCGTATTATGCGCCGTCGGCGTCGACGGTGGAGATGGTGGAATCGATCCTGAAGGACAAGAAGAAAGTTCTACCGTGCGCGGCGCTGCTGGAAGGCGAGTACGGGGTGAACGGGCTGTTTTTCGGCGTGCCGGTGAAGCTGGGGGCCAACGGGATTGAGAAGATCTACGAAGTGGCGCTGACGGACGACGAGAAGGCACTGCTGGCCAAGAGCGCGGCGGGCGTGCAGGAGATGGTGGACGTTCTGAAGGCGAAGGCGTAACCGCGCGGCGGCCATTGCAGAAAACCGGCTGGCCGGGTGTTGGAAGCGCCCGGCCAGTTTTGTAGTGTAGGGCAGAGCGAGTCCTGGGGAGGGCGAACGGGAGATGGATAGAACCACAGTGGAGCTGGTGCTGCTGGTGATAGCGGTGCTGTGCGTGGTGGTGATGATCATGCGGCGGAAGCGGAAACAGGCCGGCGGATAAGCGATCGATGAGTGGCGGGAAGAAGCGAGCAGGCGAGGCGGCCGGGGCCCCGGAGGGGGCGTCCTTGCCGTCGATTGATCCGAAGGCGACGCAGTTCCGGCTGCGTTTGTCGTATTCGCCGATTCACCGGTGGGGGATTTACGCCGAGGAGTTGATTCCGAAGGGGCGGAAGGTGATCGAGTACACGGGGGAGAAGATCAGCCGCCGGGAGACGAAGCGGCGGTTTGCCGAGCGGAAGGAAAACTACCTGTTCACTTTGAACAGCTACTGGACGATAGACGGGGCGGTGGGCGGCAGCGGGGCGCAGTACATCAACCACTCGTGTGACCCGAACTGCCGGGCGGTGATTCAGCGGGGCCACATTCTGTACATGGCGAAGCGGGACATAGCGCCGGGCGAGGAGTTGACGATCGACTACCGGTTCGACAAAGACGTGGAGCGGGTGGAGTGCCTGTGCGGGACGGCGGCGTGCCGGGGGACGATCAACCTGACGGAGTAGCGGAGCGGCCGAGGATGCCGGAGAGGAAGCCGCGGCCCTGCCAGGGGAGGCCGAAACGGGCTTCGAGTTCGAGGAGGCGGTTGTACTTGGCGAGACGTTCGCTGCGGGTGATGGAGCCGATTTTGATCTGGCCGGCGCCGGTGGCGGTGGCGAGGTCGGCGAGGAAGGAGTCCTCGGTTTCGCCGGAGCGGGCGGAGACGACGGCGGCGTAGGAGTGCTGGCGGGCGAGGCGGCAGACTTCGAAGGTTTCCGAGAGGGTGCCGATCTGGTTCATTTTGACGAGCACGGCGTTGGCGCAGCGTTCGTCGATGCCGCGGCGGAGGCGGGCGGGGTTGGTGGTAAAGAAGTCGTCGCCGAGGAGTTGGGTGGAGTGCGCGAGCGTGGCGGTGAGATGGCGCCAGCCGTCCCAGTCGTCCTCGAAGAGGCCGTCCTCGATGGAGACCACGGGGAACTGGCGGGTCCAGGCGGCGAAGAGGTCGACCATCTGGCGGCTGTCGAGAGAGCGGCCCTCGGTGCGGAGGACGTACCGGCCGTCGCGGTAGAAGTGAGAAGAGGCGACGTCGATGGCGATGGAGACCTGAGCGGCGGGCTGGAAGCCGGCGTCTGAAATGGAGTCGGTGAGGAGGGCGAGGGCGGCCTGATTGGAGGCGAGCCAGGGGCCCCAGCCGCCTTCGTCGGCGACGCCGGTGAGGGTGTGGCCATCGCGGCGGATGCGTTCGGCGGCGGCGGTGTGGATTTTGACGGTGGCTTCGAGGGCCTCGGCGAAGCTGTCGAAGCCATGGGGGATGATGAGGAAATCCTGGAACTCGATGTTGGCGCCGGCGTGGAGGCCGCCGGAGAGGATATTGATCATCGGGACGGGGAGCGAGGGGGCGCCGAGGGAGAGGGTACGGAAGAGGGGTTCGCGGCGGGAGACGCTGACGGCGCGGGCGATGGAGCAGGAGGCACCGAGGAGGGCGTTGGCGCCGAGGCGGGACTTCTGAGGGGTGCCGTCGAGCTGGCGGAGAGCGTCGTCGATGGACTGCTGGTCCTCGGCGTTTCGGCCGGCGAGGAGGGCGTTGATTTCGCCGTTGACGTTGGCGGCGGCGCGGGAGGCGCCTTTGCCGGCGTAGCGGGTGGGGTCGCCGTCGCGGAGTTCGACGGCTTCATGGGAGCCGGTGGAGGCGCCGGAGGGGACCTGGGCGACGGCGGCGGCGCCATCGGAGAGAGTGGCCTCGACGGCGATGGTGGGGCGGCCGCGGGAGTCGAGAATCTCCCAGGCGTGGAGGGAACGGATGGTTAGAGACATTGCCAGATTTTTTCGATGGAGGTTGGGGGGGACTGGATGAGCGTGGCGGCGAGGCGGCGGGTGGCGTCCTTGCCGGCGGGCGAGAGATATTCGGCGGGGGACTTGCCGTCGGCACGGGCGAGCAGGAGGCCGGCGAGGTGAGCGACGGTGCCGTGGAATGCCCAGGGTTCGTGGAAATCGAGAGCGGACCAGAACGCTTCGGCACAGGAGTGGAGGGCGGCCTGGCGGGCGGGCATGTGGATGGACTTGAGCAGGAGATGGCAGAGGAGAAAACCGGTATCGAAGCAGGGATCGCCGAAGTGAACGACCTCAAAATCGATGGCCATGACGCCGGGAGGGGTGACGAGGAGGTTCTTGGGGCTCCAATCGCCGTGGACGAGGGAGACGCGGCGTTCGGCGCAGGCGGCGATGAGGGAGTGGAAGTGGGCGGCGAAGGCGGGATGGCGGGCGGCGGTGTAGCGGTAGTAGGGGTCGAGACGGAGTTCGTCGAAGACGGTCTGGTCCCCGAAGCGCTGCTGCCATTCGGGCTGTTGCCAGGTGGCCCGGATGATGGCGCCGAGGGTGCGGCCGGCGGCGGCGGCGAGGGCGGGATCGATGCGGCCGGCGAGGAGTTCGGCTTTCCAGTCGGGGGAGCTCGGGGGGGCGGCCTCCATGGCGTAGATGCAGTTGGCGCGGTCAATGAACTGGACGCGGGGGACGGCGCCGGGGGGGAGGATGGGGGCGATGGCCTGAAGGGCGTCAGCTTCGCGAAGGGTGCAATCGGCCTCGACGCGGAGCTTTTCGAGGGCCTGTTTAAGGACGAAGCGGCCGGATGGGCCTTCGGCGAGAAGGACCGTGTTGGAGACGCCACCGCCGAGGGAGCGGATGGAAGTGGGGAGAGAGTCCGGCCAGTTGGCCTGCCGCAGGTAGGCGGGGGCGTTTTCTTCCGTCAGGGGGAACAAACCGACAGGATATCAAGTGCTGCGGGAGAAGAGGCCGAACAGGCCGGAGAGCGCGCCTGGGGATTTGGACTTTTCGGACTTCCTGGCGTCCGGGGTATCCTTGCCGGCGAGGCGGGCAGCGAGAGAAGCGATGGGCTTGCCAACGGAGGAGGTGGCGGCGATGGGTTTGCCTTCGAGCAGAGCCTGCTGCGCGTCCTCATAACCGCTCGGGATGAGGAGGTAGACCTCCGTCTGCATGGCGGTTTCGATCATCTCTTTCGACAGTCCGACATCCTTGTTGAACCGGTTGACGATGAGGCGGATCTGCTGCGCGGCGATACCGTTGTTTTCGAGGTAGCTCATGACGCGCTGGGCGGCCTGGAGCGAGGGGAGTTCGTTGGTGGTTGTGAGGAAAATCTCGTCCGAGATGCGGGCGGCGCTGAGGGTCCATTCGCCATAGGCGCAGCCCATGTCGGCGACGACGGCATCGTATATGCGGCGGGAGAATTCCAGAATCGGGCGGGTGTCGCCCATCTCCTGGGCGCCATCGACGGGGTGGTCCGGGGCGAGCAGGACATCGAGACCGTGGAAGGACTGGACGACGCCGCGCCAGATGTCGGCATCGAGGCCGGCGCCCTGGTTGAGGATTTCGAGGAAGCTGAAACCGGGGCGGAGTTTCATCTGAAAGGCCTGGGTGCCGGTCATGGGGTCGAGATCGGCGAGGAGGGTGCGCTCGGCGCCTGCTTTGCGGAGCTGAACGGCGAGGTTGAAGGCCAGCGTGCTGGCGCCGCAACCGCCCTTGGCCGGGATGACGGTATAGACGCGTCCGAGGCCTGCGGTGAGGTGGGGGAGGATCGAGGAGAGCTTGTCGAGGACGGTGCGGAACTGTTCCGGGCTGAAGGGCTCAGTCAGGAAGTCGCGGGCGCCGACGCGAAGGGCCTGGAGGATGAGGGCGGGGTCGCTGTCGGGGACGAGGGCGACGACGGGGACGTTGGGCGAGACCTGGACCATGCGGGTGAGCGCATCGATGCCGTCCTCTGGATCGGAGATGAGATCGAGGAAGCAGATGGCGCCGGACGCGCCAAGATCGCCGAAGGCGCCATCCTTGGGATAGCCTTGCAATTCAATGACTTGTGTGGTGGGAAGCTCCGCCGACACAATAGGCAGAATCGCCGCCGTAATGCGGCGCCCCGGCGTTACCAGGATGATTCGCCATGAATCTCCAGCCAATGGATCTCCTCTCCTCGATTGTAGCCGCCCGGCGTTGCGGAGTGCGGCCCACCTACGGCGTCCATCGGCAAAAGAATGGGAAAACATGAGAGAGTTTCCAGATGCGACTTATCCTCACCTAGATTTCGGCTAAAACCCCGCTTGCTGGAGCCGATATGCGTTTTCAAAGGGGAATAACCCTTCAGAACATGTGAGGATCGAATGGATATTCATGGAAGAAGGACAGTCGCGGTTTGCGAGTCTCAGCCGCTGACGGCGGAGGGCCTGCAGTCCGTGCTAGCCAATAGGAAAGAGTTGGCCTATCTGGGCAGCACGGCCTCGTTGCCGGCGGCCTGCGAGCTGGTCCGCCAACTTCGTCCGGACGTTTGTCTGGTCGACAAGTCGCTTGGGATCCAGGCGGTGATGGACTGGGTGGCGCAGGCGCGATTGCTGTCGCAACACACGACGGAGATCGTGGTGTGGGGCGTTTCGATCACCGAGGCGGAGGCGCTTCGATTCCTGCAGGCTGGAGCAAAAGGGATTCTCCGGAAGACGGCCGACGTGCCGACGGTGCTCGCGTGCCTGGAAGCGGTGGCGAACGGTTCGAGTTGGATGGCCGATTCGCTGTTCCGGGACAACCGGCGGGTGGAGCGGCAATCGCGGAGCGAACTGACGCCGCGGGAGCAGCAGGTACTGGACCTTGTGGAGCAGGGGATGAAGAACCGGGAGATCGCCAAGGAGCTCGGCATCCGGCCGGGAACCGTGAAGATCCACCTGAAGCACATCTTTGAGAAGACCGGCGTGCGTGGGCGGTATGGGCTGGCGCTGTCGGTGATGCGGGAAAAGGGTCTGCTGGAGATGGCCCCGGTCAGCTAGCCGGAGGGTGTAATCAGTTAAGGCGGACCCCATGGGAACACGGGGTCCGCCGAAAGCGCCGTGATATGCTGGCGGGATATGCCGTATGCGGTCTGCTCCCCCTTCTGGAATCCCCCGAAATTGGCGGGAATTCTGGTGCTAGCGGCGGGGCTGCTCCCCGGCGCGGAACCACCCAAGCTGGTGTCGATTCTGGCCGCTGAGCTGGAACGGAACTATCAGACGCTGAAGGAAAAGGGAGATCCGAAGCCGTATTTCGCTGCCTATTCGGTAACGGAGAATCAGATTTTCGGGCTGGAGGCGACGTCAGGGTTGTTGGCGTCGCGGAACACGCGGCGCATCCGGAACCTGGATGTGACGGTCCGAGTGGGTACGCCGAAGCTGGATAATTACCGGCGGCAGCCGCGGGAGTTCGCACAGTTTACGTTGGGGAGCGTGGTGTCGCTCGACGATGAGCCGAACGCGTTGAAGCGGCGGCTATGGATGGACACCGATACGGTGTACCGCTCGGCGGCGCAGCGGCTGACGAACATCAAGACGAACACGCAGGTGAAGGTGGACGCGGCCGACCCATCGGACGATTTTTCGCCGGCGCCCGCGTCGGTGGATTACCGGCCGGTGCCCGTTTATGCCCTGAACGAAAAGCAGTGGGCGGAGCGGCTGCGGGGATGGTCCAAACGGCTGGCGCAGTTTCCGGAAATACTGAACTCGTCTGTTTCGTTTCAGGTGCAGCGGGAGGTAAAGACCTTCGTCAATACGGAGGGGACGCGGTTGCAGCACGGCCGGACGTACGCGCGGATTCTGATATCGGCGCGATCCAAGGCGTTTGACGGCATGGACCTGGCGACGTCGGACACGATTGAAGCGGAGCTGCCGGACCGGCTGCCGGATGCAAAGGTCGTGGAGGCGCGGATCGACAAGGTGGCTGCGGACCTGCGAGGGCTGCTGAAGGCGCCGGAAGTCGACCCGTTCGTGGGGCCGGCGATTCTGTCCGGCCGTGCGGCGGGCGTGTTTTTTCACGAGATTTTCGGGCACCGGATTGAAGGCCACCGGCAGAAGGACGAGTCTGAGGGGCAGACGTTCACGCGGAAGGTGGATAAAGAAGTGCTGCCGGAGTTCCTGAGCGTGTCGTTCGACCCGACGTTGAAGCGGTATGCGGATGAGGATCTGTACGGGTGGTACGACTACGACGATGAAGGCGTGAAGGCGCGGCGGGTGCCGGTGGTAGAAAAGGGAATTCTGAAGACGTTCCTGCTGTCGCGGTCGCCGATTGCCGGGTTTCCGGTGTCGAACGGGCATGGGCGGAGGCAGCCGGGAGCGGAGATCGTGGCGCGGCAGTCGAACCTGGTGGTGGAGTCGGCCAAGCGGGTGCCGCAGCCGGAGCTGCGGAAGTTGCTGTTGGAAGAGATGCGCCGGCAGGGCAAGCCGTATGGATTGTATTTTGAATCGGTGACGGGCGGGTTCACGACGACGCGGAGCGCGGGGCTGCAGGCGTTCACGGTGATACCGCTGGTGGTGTACCGGATCTATGCCGACGGGCGGGCGGATGAGTTGGTGCGGGGAGCCGACATTGTGGGAACACCGCTGGCGAGTTTCGCGAAGATTCTGGCGACGTCGGACCGGGCGGAGGTCTTCAATGGGTATTGCGGTGCGGAGTCGGGGAACGTGCCGGTATCGGCGTCGTCGCCGGCGCTGCTGGTGAGCGAGATCGAGGTGCAGCGGAAGAACCGGTCGCAGGACCGGCCGCCGCTGCTGCCGCGGCCGACGGTGGCGGGAGGGGCCCGATGAATCGCCGGATGTTTCTGCTGCTGCCGTTGCCGGCCGGGGCGGCATGGGCGCAGGCGAAGGGGGACGATCCGTTCCTTGAGGCGATGGCGGCAGAGCTGGAGCGTTCGCTGCGGCTGCGGATTGCGGGAGAGACGCCGTACTTTATTGCGTACGCGGTGGAAGATGGACTGAACTTCAGCTGCCAGGCGACGCTGGGTGGGCTGTTGGGGTCGAACATGGCGCCATACCGTGCGCCGCAGGTGGTGGTCCGGGTTGGCAGCTACGAGTTTGACAACACGAACGCGGTGTTCACGGGACAGGTGCGGACGGCGCGGTACGACAATCCGCGGTGGCCGTTCGAGTACAACCGGGTGCAGATTCAGCAGGACCTGTGGCTGGCGACGGACCGGGCGTATAAGGCGGCGGTGCAGGAGATTACGCTGAAGAAGTCAGCGCTGCAGAACGTGACACTGTCGGAGAAGTTGAACGACTTTGCGCGGCAGGCGCCGCTAGTGAAGTTGCTGTCGCCGGCGAAGTCGACGGTTGACGAGAAGAAGTGGAACGACGTGGCGCGGCGGTTGTCGAGCGTGTTCGCGGCCTATCCGAAAGTGCTGGATTCGCGGGTGGAGATTGACGACTCCGCCTCGACGTTCTACTACGCCAATACAGAGGGCACGCGGGTGCGGGCGCCGGAGGCGGTGGCGAGCATCCGGGTGCGGGCCGAGGCGTATGCCGCCGATGGGGCCGTGATCCGGAACCATCGCTACTTTCACGCGCCGAGCCTGGAAAAGATGCCGGCCGAGGCGGTGATCCGGCAGGAGGTGGAGGCGCTGGCGCGGAACCTGACGGCTCTGGTGGATGCACCGGCGGGCGAGGCGTATACGGGGCCGGTACTGTTTGAGTCCTATGCCGCGGGGCAACTGTTTGCGCAGGTGTTCGGGGCGCAGTTGCAGCCGATGCGGGATCCGGTGTCGGTGCCGGGGCGGCCGGTGAACCTGCCGCCGTCGGAGCTGGAGAGCCGGATGAACGGCCGGGTGCTGCCGGAGAACTTCACGGTGGTGGACGACCCGGCGGCGCAGTGGAACGGGCGGCCGCTGTTCGGCAACTGCGAGGTAGATTTTGAGGGTGTGGCGCCGCAGAAGATGACGCTGGTGGAGGGGGGGACGCTGAAGGGTCTGCTCTACACGCGGCAGCCGGTGCGCGGGCACGAGGGTTCAACCGGGCGCGGGCGGATGCCGGGGATGTTCGGTGCGGCGGCGGGGATTCCGACGAATCTGCTGGTGCAGTGCACGGGCGGCGTGGCGTTGCCGGAGTTGAAGAAAAAGCTGATCGAACTGGTGCAGCAGCGGCGGAAGGCGTACGGCATTCTGGTGCGGCGGATGGACTATCCGTCGGGTGCGAGCGTGGCGGAGTTGCGGCGGATTGCCAATGCCATGCAGGGGTCCGGATCGTCGCGGCCGTTGAGTTCGCCGCTGGAGGTGTACCGCGTGTATCCGGATGGACGGGAGGAGTTGATCCGCGGGGTGCGGTTCCGCGGGGTGAACGTGCGGGCGCTGCGGGACATACTGGCGGTGGGCAGCGATGCGGCTCCGGTGGAATTCCTGATGAATACAGCGCCGCTGGCGCTGATGGGCGCAGGCGGGTATGTGGTGGGTTGTTCGGTGGTGTGCCCGTCGCTGCTGTTTGATGAACTGGACATGGACCGTCCGCAGGAGGAACGGCCGCGTCCGCCGGTAGTGGAGCCGCCGCCATTGGAGAGCGGCCGCTAGAGAACGATGGGACTGCTGGCCCGGTCCGTATTCGGAGAGATATTTGCGGGCGCCGCCGTGGGCACGATGCTGTTCACGTTCGTGCTGTTCCTGCAGCGGGCGAGCCTGTTGTTCGAACAGTTGGTGCGAGGGTCGGCCTCGCCGTCGACGGTGGGGTATCTGTTTCTGCTGGTGCTGCCGTTTGTGCTGATGTTCACGGTGCCGGTGGGGGTGCTGGTGGGGATCCTGATCGGGCTGAGCCGGATGTCGAGCGACGGGGAGATTGTGGCGTTGCGGGCGGCGGGGGTGTCGACGCGGCGGCTGCTGGGGCCGGTGGTGTTCTTTGCGCTGCTGGGGACGGCGTTGACGGCGCTGTGCTCGATCTGGCTGAACCCGTGGGCGGTGCGGGAGACGATCCGGGTGTTGAACCAGATTGCGGCCGACCAGATGACGGCCGAGATTCAGCCGCGCGTGTTTGCCGAGCAGTTTCCGAATAAGACGCTCTACGTCGGGGACGTGGTGGCGGGGCCTGTGACGCGGTGGCGGAACGTCTTCATCGCCGACATGACGCCGCCCGAACAGCGGAAGCGGACGACGCAGGAGGCGGCCGGGGATGCGCCGCGGGTGACGATTGCCACCGAGGCGCTGGCCGTGCCGGATTCGGCCCACAATGCGATTCAACTGCGGCTGCTGAACGGGAGTTCGCATGAGGTGGGCAAGGAGTTGGAGCGGTACTTCAATATCCGTTTTCCCAGCCTGGACCAACTGCTGGAGGCGAAGGCGCCGGAGGCGCAGCGAGCCAAGGCGTTCACGGGACTGGACACCGAGCCGCTGCGGGCCGAGGCGCGGGTTTCGCGGGACGCCGACATTGAACTGCAGCGGCGGTTTGCGCTGCCGCCGGCATGCCTGCTGCTGGCGCTGGTGGGTTTGCCGCTGGGAGTGTCGTCGCGCAAGAGCGGGAAGTCGTCGGCATTTGTGACGACGGTCTTCTTGTCGTTTCTGTACTTCATGGCGCAGGTGAGCCTGATCGGGCTGGCCAAGCAGGGGCGGATGGAGCCGGTGGTGGCGGCGTGGGCGCCGAATGCGCTGTTTGCATTGCTGGGCGGGGTGTTATTGCTGCGGCTGGAGACGCCGGGGGACTCGGACTGGATCGGCGGGCTGCGGGGCTGGGTGGGTGAGATGGGCGCGCGGATCGCCTCGCTGTGGCGGCGGCGGGACGCGGCGCGTCCGGCGCGTCGGGAGGGGGCAGGGACGTTCCGGCTGCTGCCGCAGTTGATCGATACCTACCTGCTGGGCACGTTCCTGTTCTACTTTTCGGTGTCGGTGGTGAGCTTCGTGCTGCTGACGCAGGTGTTCACCTTTTTCGAGCTGTTGAGCGACATTCTGCGGAATGAGATTCCGATGGGAAAGGTGGCGACGTATCACCTGTTCCTGACGCCGAAGCTGATCTATGACTATGCGCCGATTGCCGTGATGGTGGCGGTGCTGATCACGTTTGCCGTGCTGTCGAAGCAGAACGAGGTGACGGCGTTTAAGGCGTGCGGCGTGAGTCTCTACCGCCTGGCGCTGCCGGTACTGTTGGCGAGCCTGGCGCTTTCCGGGGCGTTGTTCGCCTTCGACTACTACGTGGTGCCGGATGCGAATCTGATCCAGGACGGCATCCGGAACGAGATCAAGGGCAGGGCGGTCCGCACGTTTCTGCGGCCGGACCGGCAGTGGATATACGGAAAGGGCGCGCGGATCTTCCACTACAAGTACTTCGATCCGGTGGAGCGGGTGATGGCGGGCGTGCACGTATACGAGCTTGAGCAGGCAACGTTCCGCCTGCGCCGGCACATTTATGCGGAGCGGGCGCAGTGGCAGCAGGGAATCGAGGCGTGGATCTTCCAGAACGGCTGGTCGCGGGACGTGGATAACGTGAGCGAGTACAAGGTCTGGCAGGTGACGACGTTCCCGGAGTTGACCGAGACGCCGGAGCATTTCTCGCCGGAAGAGAAGCAGTACAAGCAGTTGAACTTCCACCAGTTGGACGACTATATCGCCGACCTGGGCCAGAGCGGGTTCGACACGGTGCGGCTGCGGGTGCAGTACCACCGCAAGTTTTCGGTGCCGCTGTTCCCGTTTATTCTGGCGATCATCGCGGTGCCGTTTTCCTTCTGGGTGGGCAACCGCGGGGCGATGGCCGCGGTGGGGGCGAGTTTTGTGATTGCGATCGCCTACCTGGCGGTGAACCAGTTGTTTGAACAGGTGGGCAACCTGAATCAGCTGCCGCCGACGATTGCGGCGTGGAGCCCGAACGTGATTTTCGTGCTCACGGGACTGTACGCGATGACGCGGATGCGCAGCTAGGCGGCGTGGCGGTCAGCGGCGGCTGGAGGCCATGGCGAGGCGCGTTTCGACGAGATCGAGCCAGCCGCAGTTGGACGTGTTCTGCACGAATGTCAGGGTTTCGATAGGGAAGGAACGCGGGCCGGCGTACTCGTTCCAGCGCTGATGGCAGAGTTGCAGGACGGTCCGGTGCTCGGCCTCCGAAATCTGCTGGGCGAGGGTGATGTGCGGGTGGTAGGGATACGGCTCTTCGTAGGCGAGGACGCCGTCGTTGAGCGATTTGTGCATTTCGTGCAGGTTCGCATTGCCGCCGCCGATGTCGATGAAGATGACGTCGGTGGTCTGGAAGACCTGGATCCGGTCGAGGGAGACATCGAAGGCGGAGCGTTCGCGACACCGCGACGCCAGGAAGGCGGGGACGGCTTCGGGGTGCTCCAGTTGACGGGGCGGGAGGATGGAGATGTGGGAGCGAAGGTTGCACCCGGGGACAATCTCCTGACGGAGGCGGAAGAGGAACTCCCCCAGTGCTCCATCGATATACGCAACCAGGGCGTATTGATTGATCCGGCCGTCTTCCGCAACTGGATTCGCTGCCAGGGGCGACCGGAAGCCGCTTTCCATACCTACAGTGTACTCATAGAGCTTCGCCCGTGGGGGCGGCCCCGGCGGCGACGGGCTCTGGGCCGGTCTTGCCCTCGGGGATGATCCATTTGGCGGCGTCAAAGCCGATGTACTTACAGATCTGAATGCCTCCGAGTTCGTTTTCGAGGATATCGCCGACTTCGAGGGGGCGCTCGGAGGCGCGCAGGGACTCCCAGGCGGCATAGGGGCTATCGGCCTCGATGGAGCCGGCTTCCAGGTAGTCCTTGAGTTTGACGGCGGTTTCGCCGCTGGTGTGCGGAGCCGAACGGAAGGACAGCCGAGCCTGGTCCCTCATTCGAAAGATCCGATAAATTGCCATACGGCTCTATTGTCGCGCAAACGCGGCGGCGGCCGAGTCGCGGCCGAGGGCGATCCAGCGGGCAACCTCGGCGGGAGTGGCGAGGGCGCTACGGCGGAGGGGGGCGAGCGGAACGGGAGGGTCGATGCGGGTGACGTCCGGGGAGAGCGGGCCACCGGGCTTGCGGCGGGGCCACCAGAAGGGTAGGTGGTTCCAGACGTTGACGGCGATGATGTGTTCGGCGCCGAGTTCGCGGGCGGCCCAGACGGGGCAGACATCGCGGAGGCCGCCGTCGAAGGAGAGGACGCCGTCGAGGCGCTGGGCGGGGAGTAGGAGAGGGACGGCGCAGGAGGCCAGGAGGGTGCGGGCGGAGATGGCTTCGTTGCGGAGGAGGAGGGGGCGGCAGTTCCAGCCCTGGCTGACGACGACGGCCAGATCGATGCGGGGGCGCCACTCGGCGGTGAGCCGTGCGAGTATCGCTTCCAGCCGGGTGGACTGGAGGAATCCGTCGCCGGGGAAACGGGGCCAGCGCCAGCCGGCGCGGGCCGTTTCGGCGGCTTCGATCCAGAGGGCCTGAAGGGTGCGTGGTGGCATGCCGGAGGCGATCGCCCAGGCGTTGAGGGCGCCAGCGGAGGCACCGGCGACGCAATCGGGTTGGCCGGTCACCTCATAGACGCCAGCCTGGAAGGCGCCGAAGAATCCGCCGCCGCTCAGCACGAGGCCCGTATTCATCGCCGCCTTCATTATGGCGCGCTGCATCCGGCGCAGGAGGCTGGCACAATAAGGAGGATACTCGGGCATGCCTTGGAATCCTGCTCAATACGGACCCACCGTCGCCGCGCTGCTGGCGCGCGCGGGGGATGGGTTGCGTCCGATGCCGCTGGTGTCGCCGCGGACGAAGGACGCCAGGCTGGCGGAAGAGTTGTGCCGCCCGGCCGGGGAGTTGTTTCCCGGGGCGGCGCATCCGGAAGCGGCGCTGGCGGGGCTGTGGACCTATTTCGGATTCTTTGATGAGGCCCATGCGATCGCCCAGGACATTCCCACGGCTGAGGGGAGCTACTGGCATGGCATCCTGCACCGGATGGAGCCGGACGCCTGGAATGCGGGCTACTGGTTCCGCCGGACGGGGCCGCATGCGGTGTTCGCGGCGCTTGGGCCGGCGGCCGCGGCGGCCGGTTACGAGGGCGCCGGCCGGTGGGATCCGATTGCCTTCGTTGCGGCGTGCGACGGCGCCGCGCCGGGCCGGAGATCACTGCTCGAACAGGTGCAACTGCTGGAATGGCAGTTGCTGTTTCACTTCTGCGCAAAGGCGAAAACTGAACCATGAGTACCGTGAAAGCGGCCGTCCTGACGGCCTATGAAAAGCCCCTGGAACTCCGCGAGTATCCGGAGTTGACGGAGGCGGGCCCGGGCGAGGCAATTGTGCGCGTGGAGATGGCCGGCATCTGCGGCACCGATGTGCATCTGTGGCTGGGCCAGCTGCCGGTGCCGCTGCCGGTGATCCTGGGCCATGAGACGGTAGGGCGGCTGGAGGCGCTGGGCGCAGGGTTGACGCACGACTGGCGGGGGAATCCGCTGGCGGTGGGAGACCGGGTGGCGTGGGCGAGCAGTATTGTTTGCGGGGAGTGCTACTACTGCCGGGTGAAGCGGCAGCCGACACGCTGCGTGGGCCGGAAGGCGTATGGGATCTCCTACACGGCCGACGCGGCGCCGCACCTGCGGGGCGGGTACGCGCAGCAGATCCACCTGCGCGCCGGGACGGCGATCTTCCGCCTGCCGGACGCGCTGCCGACCGAGGCCGTGGTGGGCGCCGGATGCGCGCTGGCGACGGCGATACATGGGATGGAGCGGTGCCCGGTGGAGTGGGGCGACGCGGTGATTGTGCAGGGAACCGGACCGGTGGGGCTGGCGGCGATCGCGGTGGCCAAACAGGCCGGCGCGACGCGGATTCTGGCGGTTGGCGGGCCACCGCACCGTCTGGAACTGGCGCGCGCATTCGGCGCCGATGCGGTGATTGACATCGCCGCCGTGCCGGACGCCGCCGAGCGGCAGCGGCAGGCGATTGCGTTCACGGGCGGCTTCGGGGCCGATGTGGTGGTGGAGTGCGTGGGGTATCCAGAGGCGGTGAACGAGGGGATTGAACTGCCCCGGGACGGCGGGAAGTTCCTGGTTCTCGGCCAATATGCGAACGCCGGGAACATCTCCTTCAACCCGCATACGATCACGCGGAAGCAGTTGATTGTGCAGGGCAGCTGGGGCTTCGAGCCGCGCCATGTGGACAAGGGGCTGCGGATGCTGGAGATTCCGCACTGGCAGAGCCTGTTCGCCAATGAGATTACGGCGCGTTTCCGGCTGGAGGATGCCAATGACGCGCTGCAGACCGTGAAGAACTGGAGTGCGGGAAAGACTGTTCTGCTTCCATGAGGCGTGTTTTCTGGCTGTTGCCGCTGCTGTTGGCCGGGGCGGCAATCTGGTTGGCGGTCCGCTGGAAGAATGCTCCGCCCGAGGTCCGCTACACGGTGGTGCGGACGGGGACGCTGGTGGACACGTTGGTGACAAACGGGAAGGTGGAACCTGTGTCGTTTGCCGAAGTCCGGGCGGCGCGCGGCGGGTCGCTGCTGCGCCTGCCGGTGGCGAAGGGGGCGGCGGTGCGTGCGGGCGCGGTGGTGGCGGAGCTGGAAAACGCCGAGTTCGCCGCGGCGGTCGAGGCGGCGCAGGCGCGTGTGGGGCAGATGGAGAACGAGTTGCAATCGATGCAGGGCGGCGGACGGGCGGCGGAGCTTGCCGATATCGATGGACAGTTAGCGCGGTTGCAACTGGAGCAGCGGCAGATGGAGGCGGAGGCGGCCGCGCTGCGGCGTCTGGCTGCCAGGCAGGCGGCGACGCGGCAGGAGGTGACGGCGGTGGAGGACCGGTTGGCGAGCATCGCGGCGCAGCGGCAGGCTCTCTCCGCGCGGCGTTCCGTGCTGTTCCCCGCCGCTGACCGCGCGGCATTGGAATCCCGTTTGCGGGAGGCGCGGGCGGCGGTGGAGGCCGCACGGGCCCGAGCGGCGCAGGCCATCCTGCGGACGCCGGTGGGCGGCGTGGTCTACGATATGGAACTGCGTCCGGGGGCGTATCTGAATTCCGGCGACCTGGTGGCCCGGGTGGGGAACACGGCTGAATTGCTGGTGCGCGTGTACGTGGACGACCCGGAACTGGGACGGGTGAGCCCGGGATTGCCGGCGGTGATCACATGGGATGCGATGCCGGAGCGGCGCTGGGAGGGGAAGGTGGAGAAGATGCCGTCGCAGATTGTTGCGCTGGGCACGCGGCAGGTGGGCGAGGTTCTGCTGCGAATCGACAACAAGGATCTGCAACTCCCGCCGGGCGCGAATATCAACGCTGCAATCCGTTCGCGCGAGGCGGCCGGCGCGCTGATTGTGCCAAAGGAGGCGCTGCGGCGGGAGGGCGGCGTGGCGGGCGTGTTCGCGCTGGAGGGGGGGCGTGTGGCATGGCGGCCGGTGCGGACCGGGGTCAGCAACATTACGGATGCGCAGATTCTGGAGGGACTGACGGCGGGGGACCGCGTGCTGTTGCCGGCTGACGCGGTGATCCGTCCGGGGATGGCCGTGACGCCGGTGGCGGGGGATTTCAACGAGTAGTCGCAAACGTGTTGCATCTTTGTGGCAGAGACGCTATTCTGTGCTAGTCACAAATGATTTGCAGAACTTTCTTGTTTCTTGCCTCATTGGCGGTGATGCCCGCAGCGGAGATCGTCGCCACGGTTACGGATGCGAGTGGTGGACGGATTCCCCGGGCGGAGGCGCTGCTGAAGTCCGTCACGACTGGATTGGAGCTGCCGGCGGCTGCCGACGATGAGGGGCGCGTGCGTTTTTCGCTGATTGCGGCAGGAACCTACCGGCTCCGGATTGGGGCGCCCGGGTTCACGCCAGTTGAAAAGAGTGTGCGTCTGGAGGGGGACTCGGCTGAGGTGGATTTTCAGTTGGCGGCGGCGACTATTGCACAAGAGGTGCAGGTCAGCGCGGGGCAGATTGCCGGGACGCCGACGGAGTTGAGCCGGTTACCGGGGTCGGTGGGCTTCATCAGCAACGGGACGCTGCAAGAGAGCCGGGTGTTCAATACGGACGAGGCGCTGCGGAAGGTGAGCGGGGTACACACACGGTCCGAGGAAGGGTTCAGCCTGCGGCCGAACATCGGGATTCGCGGGCTGTCGCCGACGCG
This sequence comes from uncultured Solibacteraceae bacterium, assembly GCA_964632345.1. Lineage (GTDB taxonomy): Bacteria > Acidobacteriota > Terriglobia > Bryobacterales > Bryobacteraceae. The sequence goes on from CAZWDD010000022.1 coordinate 28,518, forward strand.
GTCGACGAAGTTGCTGCTGCTGGAGGATGGGATTCCGCTGTCCTATGCGCCGTATGGCGACAATGCGTCCTACTACCATCCGCCGATTGACCGGTTCGATTCGGTGGAGATTTTGAAGGGATCGGGGCAGATTCAGCACGGCCCGATGACGGTTGGCGGCGTGATCAACTACATTACGCCGGCGGCGCCGGACAAGCGGGGAGGGGAGATCATGTTGATGGGTGGCAACCGGGACTACCTGAATGCGCATGGCCGTTGGGGCGGCACGTTCGGGCGGACGGGACTGCTGTTCGATTTCATGCGGAAACAGGGGGACGGTTCGCGCGAGAATACGTCGCACCAGCTGAACGACTGGAATGCGAAGTCGGTGACCGCGCTGAACGACCGGCACACGCTGGGGCTCCGCTTTAACGCCTATACGGAAGACTCGAACCTGACCTACACCGGGTTGCGGCAGGACGAATGGGACCGCGGTCCGCGGCGGAATCCGTTCAAGAACGACTATTTTTATATCAACCGTTACGCGGCCGCGGTGACGCACACGTGGGCCATCACGCCGAACCTGGTGATGAGCAACGCGGCCTATAGCGCGATGTTCTTCCGCGACTGGTGGCGGCAATCGTCCAACTCCGGGCAGCGCCCGAACGATGCGTCCGACCCGGCCTGCGGCGGGATGCAGAACCTGAACACGACCTGCGGGAATGAAGGACGGCTGCGGTCCTACTACACCTGGGGTATCGATCCGAAGTTCAAGGCGATGCACCAGTTGTTCGGCGTGCGGAGCGAGGCCGACTTTGGCGTCCGGTACCACAACGAAACGCAGATCCGGCTGCAGAAGAACGGGCCGCTGCCGACGTCGCGCGACGGCCGGTTGGTGGAAGACAACGACCGCCGTGCCCGAGCCGGGGCCTTTTTCTTCCAGAATCGATTCCTGATCGGCCGGTTGGCCATCACACCTGGCATCCGCTACGAGGCCGTGAACTTCCGCCGGACGAATTTCCTTCCGGCGAGCCCGGTGACCGGGCGGGAGGAGGTCCGGCAGTGGATTCCGGGCCTGGGCGTGGCCTACAACGTGAACGACGTCTTCACGCTTTTCACCGGCGTGCATCGTGGATTCGCGCCCCCGCGGGTGGAGGACGTCATCAATAACAACACGGGCCAATCGATCGACCTGAACTCGGAGCTGAGCTGGAACTACGAAGCGGGCTTCCGCGGGCGCATCACGCCGGATCTGCAGGTGGAGGGCGCATGGTTCCGGATGGATTTTGAGAACCAGATCATCCCGGCGTCAGTGGCTGGCGGCGTGGGGGCGACGCTGACCAATGGCGGCCGGACGCTGCATCAGGGTGCGGAGTTCTCCGGGCGGTGGACCACGCGGGTTGCGCCGCTGGCGGGCCGGATTTCGCTGCGCGGCGCCTACACCTACCTGCCCGATGCGAGTTTTCAGGGTCTGCGGTTCAGCACCGTCACGCCCACCGTGCGGATTACGGGGAACCGGTTGCCGTACGCGCCGCGGAACCTGTTGAACGCGAGCCTGCACTACTTCCACAACAAAGGCTTCAACGCGATGATCGAATCGGTGACGACGGGCCGGCAGTTCGGCGATGACCTGAACACCGTGAACGGGACGGCGGACGGACAGCGGGGCGCGCTGCCTGGCAACACCATGTGGAACGCCACGGCCAACTATCCGATTGAAGCGTGGCGGACGACGATCTTCGTGACGGCGAAGAACCTGACGGACCGCCTGATGCTGGTGGACCGCAGCAGGGGCATGCTGCCGGCAATGCCGCGGCTGGTGCAGGCCGGATTCCGGTTCACTTTCTGATCTATTTCTAATTCGTTGAGTGATTGCCTTTTCCGGGGCCGGGGTTTACGATTGAAGATTGCCGGGCTCCGGCTGGAGGTCGATATTGTCTATGTGGAATCGTCGGAAATCGGATGAGGAGCCCTCGCGGCCCCTTTCCAGCACCCCAATCACCCCTGAGCCCTCACGGGAGGGAATTCCTGTTTCCTCCGTGCCCGCTCGCAGCTACGAGCCGGACACGCCGCGGAGTACGGCGACGATCGGCAAGTCGGTGTTCATCAAGGGCAGCATCCTTAGTAAAGAGGACCTGGTGATCGACGGCAATGTCGAGGGCAGTGTGGAAGCGCAGGAGAACCGGATCACGATCGGGCCGAACGGCCGGGTGATCGCGAATGTGAAGGCGCGCGACGTGGTGGTGGTAGGCCAGTTGAAGGGCAACATCGAAGCGTCCGGCCGGGTGGATATCCGCAAGGGGGCGAACCTCATCGGCGATATCCGCTACGCCAAGATCAGCATTGAAGAGGGCGCCGACCTGCGCGGCAGCCTGGAAATGATTCGTGTGGAGACCAAGCCGGAACCGGTCAAGACCAGCGAGTCCACCTCCAAACCAGCCGCTGAACGCCCCGCGCAGCAGA